>PXRY01000085.1 GCA_003022925.1 Halobacteriales archaeon QS_8_65_32
GGTCGAGTGAGCCACCGACTGTCGAAACAGATGGCGGGGAAAAACCGGCCAACAACAGCGACGACGCAACGTTCACGAAACGCGGATTCACGAAAAGCGCCAGCATGGGCGCGCTGTTTCCCGGCAGCATCGGACCGAGTGGCGCGCGGAGTTACGGATTCGACGAGGGCGTCGAGACGCCCGGCAAGAAGAGCGCGGAGAGGGGAGTCGCACCGCATTCGCCCGGCTGGGTGCTGACGCCGGCCGACGATCAGATCGAGGTCGGGGATCGCCCGATGGACGTTGCGCTGAGTCCCGACGGGAGCTATCTCGCCGTCTCGAACAACGGCCAGGGCGCCCAGGCGATGATGCTCGTCGACACCGACGTAGGAGAAGTCGTCCACACGACCACCTACGAGTCGCCCGAGGCGCTGTTCGTCGGCGTCGCGTTCTCGCCCGACGGTTCTCGTCTGTACGCGTCGGCGGGCGCGAACAACAAAGTCCGCGTCTACGACGTCGGCGACGGGGAGCTCAGCGAGCGCGACCCGATCCGGCTCGAACCCTCCAGTGTCAACGAGGAGGGCGACGAGGACCCACAGCTGTTCGCGGCGGGACTCACCATCACCGACGACGGCGAGCGCCCGTTCGTCGCGAACAACCTCGACAACTCGGTGTTGGTGATCGACCTCGACGCCGAGGAGGTGATCGAGACGGTCGGCGTCGGCAACCAGCCCTATACCGTTGCGCTCACGCCCGACGAAACGAAAGCGTACGTCTCGAACTGGGGCGACGGAACCGTCTCGGTGATCGATACGGAGAGTTACGCGATGACCGAATCGGTGCTCGTCGGAATGGGGCCGAACGCGATCGTCGCCGATCCGGAGCGCCCGCGGATGTACGTCGCGGACGGCAACAGCGATACGGTGTCGGTGATCGAAACGGAGAGCGACGAGGCGACCGACTGGATCAACTTAGAACCGTACGAGGGAGCGCCCTTCGGAAGCCTGCCGAACACGCTCACGATCAGCGACGACGGCGAGACGCTGTACGTTGCGAACATGAAAGGGGTGGGGAGCGGGCCGAACCCGAACGGGCCGAACCCCGCCGTCGAAGACCAGCCCAACGTCCAGTACATCGGCAACCTCATCCCCGAGAGCCTCTCGGTCGTTGACGTCCCGAACGAGGACCAACTGACGGAGTACACTGAGCAGGTAGTCGAGAACAACGGGTTCGACGAGACGTCGAACACGCTCTTTCGGGAGCCCGAGGCAACCGAGCCCAAATCGATCCCCGATCGGCTGGGCGATCCCTCGCCGATCGAGCACGTCATCTACGTCATCAAGGAAAACCGTACCTACGACTAGATCTTCGGCGACTTCGATCGGGGCAACGGCGAACCCTCGCTGACGCTTTTCGACGAGGCTTCGACGCCGAATCACCGCGCGCTCGCCGAGGAGTTCGTGCTGTTCGACAACCTCTACGTTGACGCCGAAGTCAGTCCCGACGGGCACGACTGGTTGGTCGGGGCGATCGCCGACGACTACACCCGGAAGACCTAGCCGACGAACTACGGCGGACGGGGTCGGAGCTACGTCTGGGAGGACGACAGTTCCGCCCGCCCGGGTGGTGGCTACCTCTGGAACGCCGCTGAGGAGGCGGGCGTCTCCTATCGGAGCTACAGGGAGGTCGCCTTCGGCGTCTACGACGACGACGGGAACTTCGTGCGATCCGAACCCAACGTCCCCGGCCTCGTCGGGCACGTCGACGAGAGCTTTCCGGGGTACGACCTCTCGATCACCGACCAGACGCGGGTCGAAGGGTGGCTGTCGGAGTTCCGCGAGTGTGAGGAGAACGGCGACCTGCCGGAACTCTCGATCGTTCGTCTGCCGAACGACCACACCTCGGGCACGAGGCCGGACGCCCCGACGCCCGAGACGATGATGGCCGACAACGACCTCGCGCTCGGTCGGTTGGTCGAAGCGGTCGTGGATTCGGACTATTGGGAGAACACGGCAATCTTCATCACCGAGGACGACGCCCAGAACGGGCCTGACCACGTCGACGCCCACCGGTCGATCGCGCTCGCCGTGAGCCCCTACATCAGACGGGGCGTCGTCGATACACCTTCTATAGCACGGTGTCGATCCTCCGGAGCATGGAACTGATCCTCGGAATGCGCCCGTTGAGCCAGTTCGATACGCGCGCCACCCCGATGGGAAACGCCTTCATCGATCTCGACGAGGAACCCGCACTCGACTTCGAGTACAGCATGATTACCCCCGAGCAACCGCTCGACGAGACGAACACCCGAGCGTCCTACGGGGTCGAACAGTCCTTGGAACTCGATCTCTCGGTCGAGGATCGCGCGGCGATGCAGCCGTTCAACCGGATCCTCTGGCACGACACTAAAGGGGCCGACGTCCCGATGCCCGATCCGAAGTTCAACTGCCGACTGAACGCCTCGCCACAGGGAACGCTCGCCGCCGAGGACGACTGAGAGAACGAACTGACGTCGCCACGCGGCCGGCGGACCGATAGGGGTGATCCCGATCGCGGACCGATCGTCCGGTCTCCGGTTCGGGTCCGGCCCGGGTCGCTACGCTCCGACGATCGCGTCGAAGAGGACCGTGAGCACCGGTTCGACGACGCCGATGAGATCGGTGCCGACGTACGCGAACGCGGTGAGTGCGGTAGCGTACAGCAGCCACCCGGCTGCCGAATAGCTCACGAACCGCCGGAGATCGGTCCCTGCGAAGCCCGCAGGAATGGAGATCGGCGTTCTGACGACCGGGACGAGTCGGCCCCAGAACAACAGCCCTTCGCCCCAGCGGCGGAACCACCGCTGGCTGCGTTCGACCTCGCCGGCCGTGAGGCGCTCGATGCGCTCGGAGCGTTCGAGCAGGTGTGCGCCCGAAACCCCGAACAGGTAGTACGCGAGCAGGCTCCCGACGACCGCCGCCACCGTCGCATTGAGTACGAACAGCGCGAACGTCGTCGGTCCGGAGACGAGTCCGAGCACCGCGACCGGGAGCACGACCTCGCTCGGAACGAAGTGGATCACGTAGCCCGTCTCCAACACGACGAAGACGAACAGCGCGAAATATCCGTACTGGGACAGCAACGACAGTACGGTGTCGATGAGTCCGGCGACCATCGTGCGTCCGTAAGCGTAGGCATTCGAAACCGTATATATTACTCGATCCACCGGCCCCGTTCGCCGATCGGGACTCGACGACCGAACGGCCGCCGACTCAGCGATCGAACGGCCACCGACCCGACGATCGGACCGTCAGTCCCCGGCAATCGTTCGTCGATCGGACAGCGTTCCGTGCGCTCAGAACGTCTCCAAGTAGCGATCGAGTTCCCACTGCGAGACCGACACCCGGTAGTCGGTGATCTCCGCGCGTTTGGCCTCGACGAACTTCTCGGTGACGTGGCTCCCGAGCGCGTCGGTGATGACCTCGTCGGCTTCCAAGGCGTCGACGGCCTCGGCGAGCGTCGAGGGGAGCGTGTCGATGCCGTACTCCTCCCGGCGCTGTTCATCGAAGTCATAGATGTTCTCGCGCACGGGGTCGGGCGCTTCGAGGCCCTGCTCGATGCCGTCGAGACCGGCATGGAGCATGACCGCGAAGGCGAGATAGGGGTTGCAGGAGGGGTCCGGCGAGCGCAACTCGACCCGCGAGGCGGCGGGCACGCGGGCAGCGGGCTTGCGAACGAGCGCCGACCGGTTGACGTCCGACCACGCCATGTACACCGGTGCCTCGTACCCCGGCACCAAGCGCTTATACGAGTTCACGTTCGGGTTCGCGACCGCGGTGATCGCGGGCGCGTGTTCGATGAGCCCCGCCAGGAACTGCTTTGCGAGTTCCGAGAGATCGAACTCGTCGTCGCCGTCGTGGAAGGCGTTCTCGCCGTCCTCGAACAGCGAGAGGTGGGTGTGCATCCCGCTGCCGTTGATCCGCGGGATGGGTTTGGGCATGAACGTGGCGTGGAGGTCGTGTTCCTCGGCGATCGCACGGACGACCGACCGAAACGTCGCGGTGTTGTCCGCAGTCGTCAGGACGTCGGCGTACTTGAAGTCGATCTCGTGTTGGCCTTCGGCGACCTCGTGGTGGCTCGCTTCGACCTCCATGCCCATCTGTTCGAGTCCGTAGATGATCTCCCGGCGGATTTCGCTGGCCATGTCCTTCGGCGCGAGGTCGAAGTAGCCCCCGACGTCGTGGGTCTCGGTCGTCGCCCGGCCGTCCTCGTCGTTCTTGAAAATAAAGAACTCCGGTTCGGGGCCGGCGTTCAGATCGTAACCCATCTCCTCGGCCCGGCCAATAGCGCGTTTCAAGACCTGGCGCGGGTCGCCGGCGAAGGGCTCGCCGCTCGCGGTATCGATGACGTCGGCGATCAGCCTGGCGGTCGCCGTGCCGTCCTCGCGGCGCTTCCAGGGCAGCACCGCGAAGGTAGAGGGGTCGGGATCGAGGCGCATGTCCGATTCCTGAATGCGGACGAACCCCTCGATCGAGGAGCCGTCGAAGTAAATCCCTTCGTCGAAGGCCTTCTCGACCTGGCTCGCCGGGATCGAGACGTTCTTGACAGTACCTAAGATGTCCATAAACTGGAGGCGAATGAAGTCGACGTTCTCCTCGTCGACCCGTTCGATAACGCGCTGTGCTTCAGTCGAAAGTCCGCCGTCGGTCCGCGGGTTGTCGCTTGCCATGTTGCTCCGTCGCGGTAGCTGAATACCCCAGGTACTAAAACGCTACTGTTGTGTGCAAGCCCTTTGATCCGAGCTGGAATTGGATATTCGTAAAGTTCTAAACCCTCCGGCGAGGATCGAGTGACATGACGTACGAAAACCTCGATACGGAACTGATTAACGAGCTATTAGGCAACGGTCGGGCGAGCCTGCGTAGCCTCGCCGAGGAGTTGGGCGTCTCGGTCACGACGGTCTCGAATCACCTGAAGGAGTTAGAGGCCGACGGCGCGATCACCGGCTACTCGCCGACGATCGATTACGATCGGCTCGGTTACGACGTGACCGCGGTGCTTCGACTGAACGTCGAAGGGAACGCCTTACCGGAGGTCACCGACGCGCTGCACGAGCAAAAACAGATGATCTCGGTCTACGAGGTGACCGGCGACCACGACGTCGTCGCCATCGGCAAGTTCAGGGACACCGACGATATGAACGACAGCATCAAGAACTTGCTTTCGAACCCGGACATCAAAGAATCGAACACCAGCGTCGTGCTCAACGCCGTCACCGAACACGAACAGTTCACCTTGGACGTCGAGGGGTAGCCCGACGCTCCGGCATTCCGGCGTTCCGGACCGCCGGCATCTCGGTCCCCGGGCCGACGACCGCTCTCCGACCGACGGCTCCGTGTTTCGATCGGCCCGGAGCGTGCAGCGGGCGAAGAACCGTTTTGAATCCGAGGTCACGAGCGCACGAGTATGCAGCACGTTTCGATCGAAGCGGTGGAAACGAGCCCGTCGGACGGCGGTGCCGACCGGCGGCGACTGAGCGACCCGCTGAACGCCGCCGCGGTCGCGATCAACCACTACGAACTCGGCCCGGGTGAGCGACTCGCCGGTCTGCACGCCCACACCGACCAGGAGGAGGTGTTCGTCGTCAGTGAAGGCACCGTAACGTTCGAGACCTGGACGCCCGCCGGGGGTTCGGCTCGGCCGCGCGAGGAAGCCGTGACCGACGGACTCACGACCGGCGGTGGCACCGGAGAGAACGGTACCGGCGACGAAGTAACCGTCCGTGCGGGCGAGGCGATCCGCTTCGCGCCCGGCGAGTTCCAGTCGGGGACGAACGACGCCGATAACGAGACGACGGCCGTGCTCGCGTTCGGCGCACCCCGCGAGGGTGGGGCGGTCCGCGTTCCGCTCGCGTGTCCCGACTGCGGGCACGCGAGCAGGCGGCCGGACGCAAGCGACGGCGAGACGCCCGTGCTCGTCTGTCCGAACTGTGACGGCGAACGCGACGCGACGTGTCCGGAGTGTAGGAGCGAGGCGATGACCGCGGTGCTGGCCGACGATCGGACGGCGGTAATCGGTGTCTGTCGGGATTGCGGTGCAAAAGTGTGGGCGTGAGACGAAAGCGGCGCGCCGTCGGAACGGCTATTCGCCTCGGCCGGTTCGATTCGAGCGATGACCGACCACGGCGATGGAGCCGACGACGTCGGCGACGCAGGCGAACGGGGATTCGAGACACAGGCGGTGCGCGCGGGCGAGGAGCCCTTCGTACGGCCGGGTTCGGCGGGCGAAACCGGCGACGTCGTCAGCCCGATCCACCTCGCCTCGACGTTCGCCATGGAGACGGTCGGCGAGCCGTCCCAGGAGTACAAGTACTCCCGATTGGGGAACCCGACCCGCAACGCGTTAGAAACACGGCTGGCCGTTCTCGACGGCGCGGCGTACGGACTGGCCTTTGGCTCGGGGACCGCGGCGACGACCTGTTTCTGCCTCTCGGTTCTCGAACCCGGCGATCGCGTGCTCGCGTTCGACTCGCTGTACGGCGGGACCAGGGTGCTTCTCGACGACCTGATCTCGGGGTTCGGGATCGACGTCGAGTACGTCGACGCCACCGACCCGGAAAACGTCGCTGCGGCCGTGACTCCCGAGACGGCACTGCTCTGGATGGAGACGCCCACCAATCCCCTGCTCAAGCTCTGTGATATCGAAGCGCTCGCCGACCTCGCTAACGGAAACGACTGTCTGCTCGCCGTCGACAACACCTTCGCAAGCCCCTACTTCCAGCAGCCGCTCGCACTCGGGGCTGACGCCGTCGTCTACAGCACCACCAAGTTTCTCAATGGTCACAGCGACTCGGTGGGCGGTGCGGTCACGACGGACGACGCGGCGCTCGCGGAGAACGTTCGCCACGTCCAGGAGTATGGTGTCGGCGCGATGCTCGCGCCCTTTGACTGTTATCTGACGCTGCGCGGCACAAAGACCCTCCCGGTGCGGATGGATCGTCACGCACACAACACCGCGCGGCTCGCCGCCTTCCTCGACGAAGCACCGGCCGTGACCGAGGTCCACTACCCCGGACTGGAGAGCCACCCCCAGCACGATCTCGCCGCCCGGCAGATGGACGGCTTCGGCGGCGTGCTCTCCTTCGAGATCGACGGCGGGACCGACGAGGCGCAGGCGCTGCTCGGCGAGCTGGAGCTGTTCGACGTGGCGGTGAGCCTCGGCAGCGTCGAATCGTTGATCGAACACCCCGCCAGCATGTCGGCGTCGTATATCTCGGCGGCCGACCGACGCGCCGCCGGGATCACCGACGGGCTGATCCGCGTTCCGGTCGGTATCGAGCGTGCGGAGGACCTGATCGCCGACCTGCAGCGAGGGCTCGAAGCGCTGTGATCCCGCCCGACCGCCCGTCTCAACAGCCTTATTCCGCGCGTGTTATTACCGTCCCTATGAGCGACGCAACGACGACGGGCGAGGAAGTCGTCGTCACGCTGCCCGACGACTCGGAACTCCGCGTCGAGCGCGGCACGACGGTCGAGGGAGTGGCCTACGAGATCGGTTCCGGCCTGGGACGAGCCACCATTGCGGGCGTGCTCGACGGCGATCTAGTGGATAAAGTCACGCCGATCGAATCCGATAGCCGGATCGAGATCGTTACCGAGGACGGCGGCACGAACGAGTACCGCCGCGTTCTCCGTCACTCCGCCGCGCACGTCTTCGCCCAGGCGCTCGGACGGCTGTACCCCGACGCTCGTCTCGCGATCGGCCCCCCGACCGACGAGGGATTTTATTACGACATCGCGAACGTCGATCTCGACGGCGACGACCTGGCGGAGATCGAAGCCGAAGCCTACGAGATCATCGACGCGGATCTGGCCATCGAGCGGTTCGAGCGGCCGCGCGAGGAGGCGATCTCGAAGTACGAACGCGAGGACAACCCCTACAAGCTCGATGTTTTGCACACGGAAGCGGCCGACGCCGAGTCGGTCTCCTTTTACGAGCAAGCCGAATTCGAGGACCTCTGTCAGGGCCCCCATGTTTCCTCGACCGGGGAGATCGGCGGGTTCGCACTGCTTCAGACGTCGGCGGCGTACTGGCGCGGCGACGAGGCGAACGATTCGCTGACCCGAGTATACGGCACCGCCTTCGAGAGCGAGGGCGAACTGGAAGAGTATCTCGAACGACGCCGGAAGGCAGAGGAGCGCGATCACCGCCGGATCGGCCGGGAGATGGATCTCTTTTCGATCCCCGATCACGCGCCGGGCTGTCCCCACTACCACCCCGACGGGATGACCGTCCGCCGGGAGTTAGAGGGCTACGTCCGCGAGAAGAACGACGAACTCGGCTACAAGGAGGTCTGGACGCCCGCGCTCAACAAAGCGGAGTTGTGGAAGCCAACGGGCCACTACGACACCTTCACCGCCGAAGGCGAGATGTTCAACTGGGACCAGGACGACACGGAGTACGGCCTGAAGCCGATGAACTGCGCGAACCACGCGTCGATCTACGCGAGCGACCGGCGTTCCTATCGCGAGTTGCCGATCCGCTTCTCGGAGTTCGGCACCGTCTTTCGCAACGAACAGTCGGGCGAACTGTCCGGGCTGCTTCGCGTGCGGGGCATGACCCAGGACGACGGCCACGCGTTCGTCCGTCCCGACCAACTCCAGGGCGAGATCGTCGACGCACTGGGCGTCATCGACGACATCTACGGCAGCATGGACTTGGCAGTCAATTACGTCTTGGAGACCAAAGGTGACAACGCCGTCGGCGGCGACGATATCTGGGAGGAGGCGACCGACGCGCTGCGCGATGCACTCGGTGCGGGGGACTTCGAGTACGAGGTCAACGCGGGCGAGGCGGCCTTCTATGGCCCGAAGATCGGCATCAACGCGGTCGATGCGATCGGCCGCGAGTGGACGATCGGCACCGTCCAAGTCGACTTCAACATCCCCGAGCGCCTCGATCTCACCTACGTCAACGAGGACAACATCGAACAGCGGCCGGTGATGATCCATCGCGCCCTGCTCGGCAGCTTCGAGCGGTTCATGGGCGTCGCCATTGAGCACTTCAACGGCAAGTTCCCGCTGTGGCTCGCACCCGAACAGATCAGAGTGCTTCCCGTGAGCGACGGCAATGTCGAGTATGCCGAAGCGGTCGCGGCCGAGCTGGAGAACTCGGACCTTCGCGTCGACGTCGAACGGCGCTCCTGGACCGTCGGCAAAAAGATCAGACAGGGCCACGAGGATCGAGTCCCCTATATGTTGATCGTCGGTGACGACGAAGAGGAGTCCGAGACCGTCTCGGTTCGTGATCGGGCGGAACGCGAGGAGGGCGGCAAGGGAGTCGATTTGGAGGACTTCCGCGCGCACGTAGAAGCCGAACGCGCGGAGAAACGGACTGAACCTGACTTCCTCGCGTAAGCACACCGTTCTTTCGCCCTTTTCAGTAGGAAGCCAGCAATTCAGCAAAGCCCTCGCGCTCTAAACTCGCGCGACCACGACTGCGCTCCTCGCCTCACTACGTTCGCCTGCGGTGCTTAACGGGTCGTGCTTCGTTTAGAGCACTCGCTCTTTGCGAGTCCACCAGGACCGCAGGAGTCGATGTTCGCACAAACGAGCGCCCGAATCGGCTCGGACCCGACTGTTTGTACGGATCGAATGAATTGAACGCTCCGACGCTACGTATCGCTATGATCGGGTTCGCTCCTGCCACTCCTCGCGCAATAGTCCGTAGTGGATCGTATCGGCGTATTCGCCGTCGATGAACCGGTCCTTTCGGATCCGACCTTCCTCGCTGAACCCGAGCGATTCGAGCAGGCCGCGGGAAGCGTCGTTGTCCTCGTAGGCGACTGCGCCCACGGCGGGGTGTGCGTAGGTCCGAAAGACGTACTCTATAACCAGGGAGACCGCCTCTTTGCCGTAGCCCTCGCCATGGACTTCGGGGACGAGCCAGTAGCCGAGTTCGGGGCGTCGGTGACCGGGACGACGCCAATCCGCCCGGTTTCGTTCTCTTCAGGTCGGCCGGGATCAGCCGCCTAGCCGTCTGCTCGCGGACTTCGTCCGCTCGCGTGGTTCGAGGCGCTTCGCGCCTCGCTATCGAGACAGATGAGAAAGCGATCGGCGCTGTCCTCGCCTTCCGTCTCGTCCCACTCGCCTTCGAGCTGTCCGCGGCTTCTGAGCGATGTTCCGAGCGGATAGCGCAGTTCGGGGTTGGCCGACGCGCGCCCACAAAAGGTGAGATCCTCGCGTTCGAGCGTCTGCGGGGTAACCTGCTCGCCGCTCGCGATACGTGCTCCCGGCACGGATACGTGAACGGAGGCGCGCGGGAATACCGGTTCCGAAACGGATCGCGGCGATCGATCAGGCGTTTCTGGCTTCCTTCGCTTTCACGCGTAGGTTCTTGTAGCCACACTTCCGGCAGCGATCCGCGCGTGAGGGGTTGCGAGCGTTACAGCGCATGCAGATCATCTTCTCGAGAATCCGTCCTTCCGCTTCCTCGAATCGGGCCATGTTTTATTTCCCTCCTCCGGCGGCTAAGTGGTTTCGGGTCGACTCCGGATAGTACTCGATGTAGTAGTCCCCGAGAAGTGGTTCAATGAGACCGCTTTGGAAGCCCCCGGGCGCTCGACGAACCCCGGCAACGTAAGCACGTGAGCGAACGCGCGCAACGAGCCGCGGGAGTCGAGCGCCCAGCCCCTTCCAGTCCCACCCGTGACGGTTCGTGGCGGTGCTCGTCGTTCGAGTTAGAAACCGCTCGACGTGAACGTCGGATATCTGTACTCACTCGACGCGCGGAGTTCGATCGCTAGTACCCTCGCTCTCGGCGGTTTCCTCACTATCGGTTTCGTCACCGCTGCCCTCGTCAGCCATATACTCCGCTTGGACGACGACCACTTCGCTCGAATCGGCGCACTCGGCGTACCGTCGGAGGGGTTCAGCGTTGAGTTCGAGGAAAGTGTGGCCCCAGCGGAACTTCGAGCAAATCTCCTCCGCCTTCTCGGACTCGCCGGCGATGAACAGCGCCCCGGCGAAGGCCTCGACGGTCGTCAACTCGAAAGGGTGGCCGAAGTTCACCGGGTTCGCCGCGACGAGAAACGGAAGCGCCCGGTGGGGCCCCCGGAGCGAGAAGGCCTCCGCGGTCGCGGTCTCCCACGAGCAATCGAGGGCAACGAGCGCTTCGGGGTCGTCGGCTGGCGAAAAGGCCTGCTCGGCATGGGGATCGAGCACGACGCCTGCGGGGATCGACCGGGCCGACCGGTGTAGCGTCGCGAGGTCGAACCGCGCGAGCTTCCGGGCCGTGCACTTCGCGGGGTCGTCGTTGCCCTCGTAGCGAGCGTGGAGATCCACACCGATCGCAGGGGAGCGAGCGACGAAAGTCCGTCGGTGGGGTCGGCGGGGTTCGCAGGATCGGCGTGAGGTCGGTCCCGGCGGCTCCGTTCCTGAGCGCCCCTCGAGGCGAACACCGTTCCGTTGCGAGTCGGAAAGGTCTATACGGCCGCTCGACTATCGATCCAGTGATGGCCACTGCGGTCGCCCAGATCTCACAGATGCCCTCGCTGTTACGCGACCTGCTCACCTCCGAACTCGCGTACGTTGCCCTCTTGGGGATCTTCGTCCTCGAAGGGGCGATGTTGATGTACTTCATGCCGAGCGAGGCCATCGTGCCCGGAGCCGTCTTGCTGATCGGCGGCACGCTCGCGGAAAACGCCATTATCATTGGTATCGCGGTCCTCGGCGCGACGATCGGTCAGTTCGCGCTCTTTTACCTCGCGAAACGCGGCGGCCGCGAGTACCTGTTGGGCAAGCGGTGGTTCCGGGTGAGCGAAGGGCGTCTCGATCGCTTCGACGGCTGGTTCGACCGCTGGGGCCCGGTGGTCATCCCGGTGAGCAACTCGCTACTGTTCACCCGGGGGATGCTCACCGTCCCGGCGGGCTTCGCGAAGATGAGTAATCGACAGTTCCTCGCGCTTTCGGCGCTCGGGACGCTCGCGTTCGAGACGATCCTCGCAGCGCTCGCGGTCGGTCTCATCGAACTGTTCTAGCTTCCGATCCCAGCGTATCGGTTGTGTTTAGTGTAGCAGCCTCTCGGGAAAGAGCTGCCGCGATCGTTTAGGAAGCCCCCGGGCGTTCACGGGCGCTTCGCGCCCGTTAGCTCGGGAGAGCGAAGCTCTCTCGAGATGTGGCGGGAACGCGAAGCGTTCCTGCTGTAAGCTGGAAATCCGCGATTCCCCGCTATGACGAAAGGCGTGGAGCACCTTTCGAACTACGGTGCTTACTTCGCCCGCTGTCGCCGAGCGCGAGGTCGGCCCCGCCAACCTCGGAATCCGTGGTCGTTCGAGAGAGCTCCGCTCTCTCGTGATGAACGAAAGACGCCGGAGGCGTCTTTCGAACCACAGCGAAGCCGCCACGCGCCCGGCCCCTTCCAGTCCCACCCGCGACGGTCCGTGGCATCGTTCATCGCTTCACTAGACATCGCTGGCGAACCCCTCCGAACGACTAGTGGCCGTTCGCTCCCAGCCCTTCGGTGCTCCACTCTGGTCGATCTACCTACGCTTCGCTACGGTTAGAAATCCTTACTACCCTGTCCCGCTCCGAAGAAGTATGAGCGGCCGGAGTAGACGGGCGTACCTCGCGGCAGCAGTCCTCGTCCTCGCGCTCGCACTCGGCGTTCAGGCCGTCCTCGGGGGCGCGCTCGGGGCGCTCGCCGGCGACGACGGTGTGAGCGCCGCCGCCGACGAAAGCGGGGGTGACGGGCCGACGCCTGGTAACACGCTCATCAGTTCCCAGAGTTACCGGAACAAGGGGAAACTGATCGAAGTTTCCCCCGACGGCGAGGTCGTCTGGGAGTATGCTCCCGAGGACTCTCGAATATTCGACGCCGAAGTCCTCGACAATGGCGATATACTGGTGGCAGTCGCGACCCGACTGCCCGCCGAGGAGTGTCCCGCCCGCGAACTCGACGTCGAGCCGGGCACCTGTGTCTACAACCGGATCGAACGCCTCGACTATGGCTCGAAGGAGGTCGTCTGGGAGTACACCTGGTACGACGAGTACATCACCCACCACGAAGTTCACGACATGGACATGCTCGAAACCGGCGAAATCGCGGTCGTCGACATGGGCAACGACCGGGCCTTCACCGTCGACCGGGCGGGCAATATCACCTGGGAGTGGAGCGCCGACGAGCGAATCGCGCCCGGCACCGACTTCTATCAAGAGTACGGCGGCGACCCGAACCCCGGCGGCGAGGCCGACTGGACCCACGTGAACGACATCGATCGCCTCGATAACGGGAACTTCCAATTATCCGTCCGCAACTTCGACAGCGTGATCGAGGTCGACCCCGAAACGAAGGCAGTCGTCGCAGTCTATGGCCAGCCCGGTAATTACAGTCTGCTCTACGAACAGCACAACCCCAACCGGCTGGCCGACGGCGAGACGATCCTCGTCGCCGATTCGGAGAACCAGCGGATCATCGAAGTCGGCCCCGACGGCCGGATCGGCTGGGAGTTCGGCGGGCCCGGCGAACTCACCTGGCCCCGGGACGCCGACCGCCTGCCCAACGGCACAACCCTCGTGACCGATTCGGTCAACGACCGGGTGATCGAGGTCGCGCCCAACGGGACGATCGTCTGGGAGTATCAGGGCGTTGCGCTTCCCTACAGCGCCGATCGCGTCGGCGTCCCCGAGGAGTCCGGCGGACCGGTCGTCGGCAACGCGACTGAAAGCCGCTTCGACGACGCGCCGATTCTCGGGACCATCGGTCGATACGTCTCCTTTACGAAGTTCATCCTCCCGGCATGGGTCGGCACAATGGAAGTGGCGAACGCGATCTTGCTCGTCGTCTGCGGGCTTGCCCTCGTCGTTGAGACGGTCCGCCGACGCTACCGGTCGGTCTGACCGTCCGCTGTTCAGCGTCGGGTGTCGAGCGTCCACCATTGAGCGTTTGGACGCGCCCGATGGGCCGACCATTGTCGTAGCGTCGTCGTAGTTGGCCAGCAAGCGGACCGAAACCGTTAGCACGGGCGGCCGTGACCGACAGTTATGACGCGAGGGTGGCGGCGAGGCGGACGGATCGCACTCCCGGCGGCCGTGGTGCTCATACTCGCGGGGTCGTTAGGGATGCAAGCCGCGCTGGCCGGCGTTAGTGACCAACGAACCGCCGGGACGACGACCGATCGCCCCGCGCCCGGCAACACGCTGATCAGCACCCAGGGGTACAACGACAACGGCGAGTTGATCGAAGTTTCCCCCGCAGGGGACATCGCCTGGCGGTTCGACCCGCCCGACTCGCGAGTGTTCGACGCGGAAGTTCTCGACGACGGTAACGTCTTGGTATCGGTCGCCACCCTGCGAGACCCTGCGGCGTGTCCGGAGTGGACCCTGGACGCGAAACCCGGCCAGTGCGTCGAAAACAGGGTCCTAGAACTCGATTACAGTACTCGAGAACCGGTCTGGTCGTACGCCTGGTACGACGTCTACGCGCGCAACCACGAGGTCCACGACGCCGACCGTCTCGACGACGGGACCACCGCCATCGTCGACATGGGTAACGACCGCGCGATGATCGTGAACCGTGCGGGCGAAACGGTCTGGGAGTGGCGCGCGGACGAACATCTCTCGCCTGGCACCGATTTCTATCAGGAGTACGGCGGCGACCCGAACCCCGGCGGCGAGGCTGACTGGACTCATATCAATGACATCGACCGGCTGGAAAACGGCAACTTTCAACTATCGGTCCGCAACTTCGACAGCGTGATCGAGGTCGACCCCGAAACGAAGGCAGTCGTTCGCGTGATCGGCCGGCCCGGAAATCACGGCTTCCTCTACGAGCAGCACAACCCCGACCGGCTCGAAGGCCCTGGAACAGTGCTGATCGCCGACTCGGAGAATGATCGGACCATCGAGTACGACACGGACACCGGCGAGACGGTCTGGGAGTACGGCGGCGACGGCTTGCTCACCTGGCCGCGCGACGCCGATCGGCTGCCGGACGGCAACACGCTGATCACCGATTCACAGCGCAACCGGGTGATCGAGGTTTCCTCGGCGGGCAGGGTGGTCTGGGAGTACCGGGGCGTTCCCTTCGCGTACAGCGCCGATCGCGTCGGCGTTCCCGAGGACGCGACGGGCCTTCCCTCCGGCCGGACGCTCGACAGCCGGACTGCCACCGACCCCCTAACCGGAACGGCCAGGACGCTGGCTTCCTACGCCCGGTTCGTCCTCCCGGCGTGGGTCGGCATACCCGAACTCGCGAACGCCCTCTTGTTGCTCGTCAGCGGCGGCTGGCTGCTCGTTGCGCTCCGACGGGCCCGCGCCCTCGGCTAAGCGACGCAGTTCGCGAGCGGGTCGCCCGTCTCCGTTCGTCGGAGGTTCTCGCGGACGATATCGACGACGCAGTCGACGTAGGTGTCGTGGGTGGCGGCGTGTAGCGTCACGAGCACCTCCTCGAACCCCCACAGCGGCGACTCGGGATCGAGGGGTTCGGCCTCGGAGACGTCGAGCGCCGCGCCCGCGATCTCCCCGGCGTCGAGAGCTTCGACCAGCGCTCCTTCGTCGACGACCGCTCCCCGCGCGACGTTCACGAGCGAGGCGTCCTCGTCCATCGCCGCCAGCTCCTCGCGGCCGATCAGTCCCCGCGTACTCTCGGTCAGCGGTACGCACAGAACGACGAATTTCGACCTACCGATCGCCGCTTCCAGGTTCGCCGGCGTGTACACCGTCTTCACGCCGTCGACCGGCGTCGGCGTTCGCCTGACCCCGATAACCTCCATGCCGAACGCGTCGGCGCGTCTCGTGACGCCCTGCCCGAGCGTTCCGAGACCGATCACACAGACCCGTTCGCCCTGAAGCGTTCCCAACTCGCTCCAGTCGGGGTCGCTCCAATGTGCCTCGCGCTGGGCGTCCCGGAAGCGATGGAGGCCGCGCGCGAACGAGAGCAAGTACCCAAGCACCGTCTCGCCGACGATGTCCCCGTGGATCCCCTCGCTGCTCGTGAGCGAAACTCCCTCCTGCTCGAACGCCGCCGTGGGGAACCGGTCGACGCCCGCCTGTACCGAGTGGACTCACCGGAGACCGCTGTCGAGAAACGCCTCGTCGTACGCGAGCGTTACACAGACGCCGAGAGCACCCAACTCCTCGGAATCGTCGCCGACGACCGCGACGTCGACCGCTTCGGGTTCCCTGGTTTCCGTCGCTCCGCCGGCACGGTCGAACGCTCGTGCGACGGCCGCCGGTTCGAACAGTTCGCCGACCGACTCGTGTACGCCGATCTGCCGAGTCATAGCGAAGGGGCGCTCCCCGACCCTATCAGCGTTCGTCACGCCGGAAGGGTCGTGTTTGCTTTAGCAACTTTCAGCAAGAACACCGTCGAGATCGTTTTGAAAGCCCCCGGCACGCTCGGCTTCTGCTCGCGGGCCGGGAGCCCGCTCGCACGGTCCGTGGGACTCTCCCAGTCCCGCGTGGTTCGGGAGAACTCCGTTCTCCCGTCATCACGAGAGAGCTTCGCTCTCTCGAACGACTACCCGCGACTCGTTGCGCTCCTCGTCTCACTCGCGGTGCTCGTTCGACTGTGGTGCTTACTTCGTCAGGTTCTACGAAGGACTCGCTCCGCTCACCCTTCGAGCTCTCGTTCGCTCGCGGTGCTCGCTCACGAGAACGCCGAGCGGTCGGCCCCTTTCAGTCCCACCCGAACCGGTTCCCGCCGACCCTCATCGCTCAACTGAACACTGCCGCCGGAAGCCTCTCCGTAGTCGTCGGCGCACCGAGCGTCCGATTCGCCCGCGCTCCCTGTGGAACGCTACCGCCATGCATCGATGCAACGGCAATCCTTTTGCCGGCAGGTCGGAAAACCAAAGCATGACGGACGACGATGTAGAGAAAGGACTCGAGGGGGTCACGGTCACCGAATCGACCCTCAGTAACATCGACGGCGACGAGGGTCGCCTGATCTATCGCGGCTACGATATTACCGACCTGGCTCGCGAGGCGAGTTACGAGGAGGTGCTTTACTTGCTTTGGTACGGCGACCTCCCGACCGAGGCGATCCTCACCCAGTTTCGCGAGGCGATGGCCGCCAATCGCGGGCTCGAAGACGGCGTGTTGAGCGTCGTCCGGGAACTCGCCCGCCAGAACGCCGCTCCGATGGGCGCGCTGCGGACGATCACCTCGACGCTCGCGGCGTACGACTCCGACGCCGCCGACGAGGCCGATCCGCAAAACCTCGTCGCCAACGTCCGCAAAGGGCGGCGGGTCACCGCGAAACTGCCGACCGCGCTCGCGGCGTACGTCCGCCTCAGAAACGGTAACGAGCCGGTCTCGCCCCGGGCGGACCTCGATCACGCCGCGAACTTCCTCTACATGCTGAACGGCGAGAAACCCGATCCGGTCGCCGCAGAGACCTTCGACATGGCGCTCGTGATCCACGCCGACCACGGACTGAACGCTTCGACCTTTTCGGCGATGGTCACCGCGAGCACGCTCGCCGATCTGCACAGCGCGCTCGTGAGCGCGGTCGGCACCCTTTCGGGGTCGCTGCACGGCGGCGCGAACCAGAACGTGATGAGCATGCTCCGGGAAGTCGACGAAAGCGAAAAAGAACCCGCCGATTGGGTCGAAGATGCTTTGGAGGAGGGTCGACGGGTGCCGGGTTTCGGCCACCGCGTCTACGACGTAAAGGACCCCAGAGCCGTGATCTTGGGCGAGAAGTCGGAGGAACTCGGCGAGGCCGCAGGTGACACCAAGTGGTACGACTACTCGACGGCCATCGAACGGTATATCAGCGAGGAGAAGGGCCTCGCGCCGAACGTCGATTTCTACTCGGCGACGACGTACTACCAGATGGGCATCCCGGTCGACGTCTACACCCCTATCTTCACCGTCTCGCGGGTCGGCGGCTGGGTCGCCCACGTCTTAGAACAGTACGAGGACAACCGACTCATCCGCCCGCGTGCCCGCTACACCGGACCGACCGACCGGGAGTTCGTGCCCCTCGGCGAGCGCTAATCCTGCCCGCGTCGATGCGTCGTTCCCTGACGCACGATCGAGGCCGTCCGTCGCCGCCCGTCACGTCGTCTCGACATCGACGCCGGTAATCTCGAAGCGCGCTCCGCCGTCGTCGCTTTCGGTCGCGTCGATCTCCCAGTCGTGGGCCTCTGCGATCCGCGAGACGATCGCGAGGCCGAACCCGGTTCCCTCCGCGGCGGTCGAGACGCCGTACTCGAAGACCGCCTCGCGCTTCTCGGCCGGGATCCCCGGCCCGTCGTCGGCGAGATAAAAGCCGGTCGCGTCGGGAAGCGCGCCGACCGTGACGGTGACGTCGGGACCGCCGTGTTCGGCGGCGTTGCGAAAGGAGGTTTTCGAGCAACTGTTGGGTCCGCTCGCCGTCGGCTTCGATCGTGCGGTCCGCCGCGACGCTAAGGGTCGCGTTCTCGGTATCGGCGATACCGAACGCCCGCTCGCTCGACGCCGCGAGCGAGACCGGCTCGAGGTCCGTGACGACCCGGCCGTATCGCGCCTCCGCCAGGATCCGCTCGATCAGCCCTTCGATCCGCTCGTGAGCACGTTCGACCCGTTTGAAATCCGCGGCCTCGCCGGTCTCGCGCGCGAGGTCGAGATAGCCCGTCGCCACGCCCAGAGGATTTCTGAGGTCGTGGCTGAGAACGCTTGCGAACTCCTCTAACCGATCGTTCTGGCGCTCTAAGGCCCGTTCGTGTTCCTTCCGGTCGGTGATGTCCCGACCCGTGCCGACGACACCGATCACGGTTCCGTCCTCGTCGGTCACGCGGGTCCCGTTGAACTCGTGAGCGATCCGACGGCCCTCCTTGGTCAGGTACGCCGCCTCCCTGGTTTCGACGCCGTCGTCGGCGAACACCGTCGCGATCGCCTCGACGATCCCGGCACGATCCTCCTCGGCGACGAACTCCATCGGATCCATCTCGGCGATCTCCGCGTCGGTGTAGCCCATCAACTCCGATACTCGATCGTTCCAGCGGATCAGTTCGCCCTGATCGTCGATGGTGAAAAACACGTCCGGGATGGCCCGGAAAACGCTCTCGACGAGCGCCTTCTCCTCGGCGAGTTCGCGCTCGCGCTCGTGCCGGTCGGAGATGTTCCGGACGACGCCGACGGTACCCTGTCGCTCCCCGTCGGCGTACAACAGCGTGATGTGTGACTCACAGGGGACCCGCTTGCCGCCCGCGGTGTGAAAAATCCACTCGAACGCGTCGTTGTTCCGTACCGCGTGCTTCGGGATCGGTCCCCGACCCGGCGGGCGCTTCGTTGGAATCCGGAGCCATCCCGAGCCGACGAAGCCCCGCCTCGGCGCTCGTCGCCGTCTTGGCGGCGACGTCGTGCCGGCGTAGAAACGTCGCCGTGAGTTCGGCAAGCGCCGCGTCGTCGTCGACGACGAGAACGCGGATCGACTCGGATTCGGGCCTGTACATCGGTTGGGTCGCTCTGGGTGCCTTTTCGGGTATAAAACTCCCCTAGCGCGCACGACGACAACGATAGCGGCGACGACGGCGGCGCAAAACCGAACGCGAGGCGATCGGTGCTCGCCGCCGGAGTAACAGAGCTAAGTTACCCTCGCTCGTGGGCGGTGTATGGCCCTGAGGGACGTCGGGACGAGCGCCCTGCGGGTGGGGGTCGTCGTCGTGGTGCTTGTTACCGTGGTGGTCGCGACCGCCTTCGCGGGACTGCAGATCGGCGGCGGTCCCCCCGAGGAGGGCGGCCCGACGCCGATCGATTCATGTACGACGCTTTCGAGTCCGGGCGCGTACGAACTGGCACGAGACCTCGAAAACCGGAACGCCGGGGCCTGCATCCGGATCACGGCGAGCAACGTCACGTTCGACGGGAACGGCCACCGGATCGACGGCGTCGGTGCCTTCGGCTCGGGCGGGGTGATCGTCGGCTCGCTCGATCGCGGTATCGCAAACGTCAGCGTCTCGAACGTCACCGTGACCGACTGGGACGACGGGCTCAGGTACCTAAACGTCTCCCGGGGGCGCGTCGAGGGGACCACGACCGCGAACAACCGGATCGGGCTGAGTGTTCTCAACAGCACGGCGACAACGGTGACGAACACCACCGCCGCCGCGAACGAGCTCTACGGCGTCTCGGTCACCAGGAACTCGAAGCGCACCCTCCTGACCAACAACACCGCCCGGGCGAACACCCTGTTCGGCTTTCACTTGGTGGGCGTTGGCGGCACCACCGTCATGAGCAATCGGGCGGCGGCCAACGAGTACGGCATCGCCCTGATCGACGCCGATCGCAACCGGATCGTTCGTAACAACGTGAGCCGCAATCGGATCGCCGGGATCTGGCTCTCGGCGGCCGATCGCAACGAAGTCGTCGACAACTACGTCTCGAACCGCTTTTATGGAATCTACCTCAGTGATCGCTCGACGCGCAATCGCCTCGTGGCGAACACGGCCGTCTCGAACGCCGTCGGTGTCCGCCTCGTCGAGAGCCGGCGCAACCTGATCGAGCGAAACGCAATACGGGACAATCGCGCCGAAGCGATCTTGCTGCTTGCCGCCGATAGCAACCGCCTCGGCCCCAACCGGCTCACGGATAACGGCCGCGCGGTCGCGATCCGAAACTCGGAGAACGTCACCGGGCCGGGGGCCGAAAACACCTCGGCGTATTCGGTGTCGCTATTGACGCCGGCGTTAGCGGGAAACGCCGACTCGACGCGAGAGGCGGGAGCGGGAGCAAGGACGAGGACGAGGGCGAGGGCGAGAACGAGGACGACGAACGGAGCCGTTCAGGTCGAACAGGCTCGTTCGATGGCGTCGATCAGGGCGGCGAGTTCGTCGATCTCCTTCCCACGAGCGACCGCGCCGCTGCGTCGGTCCCAGTCGACGACGCCGGCGTCGTCGAGCTTCGGGAGGTGACATTGCAGTAGCGAGACGTAGACGCTCTTTCGCTGTCCGGAGCCGACGCGGGCGACCGGAACGTCGTGTTCGATCGCGGCGATCCGTTCGGCCAGGTCGCCGAGTGCGGTTTCGGCCTCCGGATCGAGCGCGGCGACCGCGGCGATGACGGCACGGCGGCGGCCGTTACTGAGCAGCCGATAGACGGCGTCGGTCGGGAGGCGGATCGGGTCGTTCGCCGCGGAGTAGTCCGGCCGGTCGGCACGGGCGAGTTTCGTAAGCACGCGCCGGGAGACGGAACGCCGGGGCGGGTCGAGCGAGTGATCGACGGTCATGATATCCCCTCGCTTCGCTGACGTTCGGTGGGAGACATAAGCTTCGTGGCCACCCGGGAGACGCGACGACCTGCGTCGGACGGACTATCGACGACGAGGGGTCGGGCTATCGCCTTTCGAATACATCCGTGTTCCACCGGGTTCGTCGCAATCGGTGCGATGATATACTGATGTCGACGTCGGATCGTTCCGTTACTCGTCTCCGGCTAGTGCCGCTCGGAGGCGTGTGGCTACGTCGTCGATGGCCGCACGGCCCTCGTCGATGTGTTCGTACAGACTGAGAAAGGCGTGTATCTGTGACTCGTAGTGGAGGCGTTCGACCTCAACGCTCGCCGTCACCAACCGCTCGGTGTAGGCCTCCCCTTCGTCCCGAAGGGGATCGAACCCGGCGGTCAGAACGGTCGCGGGCGGCAGCCCGGAGAGATCACGGGCGCGCAGCGGAAAGGCGTAGGCATTCCCGAGATGGACGTTGGTAGGCGTGTACTGGTCGTAGTACCATTCGACGCTGTCCATTTCGAGAAAGTAGCCCGTCCCGTTCTCGTCGTATGAATCGAACCACTGGACTGATGGCGGGTTGACCGCGGGATAGATCAGGAGTTGATGAGCGAGATCTGGCCCGTTCCGGTCACGTGCAGCGAGCGTGACGGCGGCCGCGAGGTTCCCGCCGGCGCTGTCGCCGCCGACAGCCACTCGGTCCGGATCGCCCCCCATGTCGGCGGCGTGGGTAGCTGTCCACTCAGTGGCGGCGTAGCAGTCCTCGACCCCCGCGGGGAAGGAATGTTCCGGTGCCCGCCGATAGGCGACGGAGACGATGAGACATCCCGTTTCGTTCGTGAGAACGCGACAGAGGCCGTCGTAGGCGTCGAGCGAGCCGCGCACCCACCCCCCGCCATGAAAGAACACGAGCACGGGAAATGGCCCATCGCCGTCGGGGGTGTAGATCCGAATCGAAATAGGGTCACCCGGCCCCTGAATCGCGAGGTTAGTCACGTTTTCGACGGGTTCCGGAGCGTCCACGGCGAACAGTTGCTCCAAAAGGGCACGTCCGGTCGCGACCGAGAGCGTTGACGACGGTGGGGAAACGCCCGACGCCAACTCGTCGAGTAGAGCACCTGCCTGCGGATCGAGGTTCGAAGCTCGGTCTGCCATCGTTCTACGCGACCGTCCGCAGAACGGCTACTATAAACTTCGCCTGTCCGTTCGATGGACGTCGTGGCCGAGGACCGTCCGCGATCGATTACCGAGTGGTATACGCGTATCGAATCGCGGACCGCTCGCGGTTCTCGTGAGCCGGGGGCCGGACCGTCGTTGTTTGGGTCAAGCATCTTTTCGTGTTAAAAGGGGGACGCCGATCGTCGGTTCTCTCGATTCCCTCGGTCGGTGACGTCCTAAGCACGATCGAACGCGGAACGATCGGTTTCGCTCGTCGGATGCGAACGTATCGATCGGATACCGAATCGATTTTGCCGGGCGTATGGTCGATCGATCACGGCGAAACTCCGCGCAGGGCACAATGCTCTTGAGCGCGTGTCGATTAAGAACGGACGAATGCAATTGCGGATCGCCCTCTTGAACGCTTCCCACGGGAACTCGGACACCCCACGGAACTTCCGGCGCGAACTGGACGCCGACCTCGTCGAGTTCGACGTCTCCTCGGGTTCGCTCCCCGATTCCTTTCGGTACGACGCGGCGGTCGTTACCGGGTCGCGCGCGTCGGTCTACTGGGACGAGCCGTGGATCGCACCACTGAAACGATGGACGCGCCAGGCGATCGACCGCGACATGCCCTTCCTCGGGGTCTGTTACGGCCACCAGCTACTCGCCGACGTCATAGGGGGGACCGTCGAGGGAATGGACGACTACGAGCTCGGTTACCGGACCGTTACCCATCGGGGCGGCGGACTGTTCGAGGGTATCGACACCGATTTTACGGTCTTTACGACCCACTCCGACACGGTGACCGATCTGCCCCCCGAGGCGACGCTCACTGCCGAGAACGACCGGGGGATTCACGGCTTCCAGTGTGGGGACGTCTTCGGGGTGCAGTTCCACCCCGAGTACGACATGGAAACGGCCGAACGCGTCACCGATGGGAAACGCGACCAGCTCCCCGACGACCGAATCGACCGGGTGTTAGGCGGTATCGACGAGGAAACCTACGACGCCGCCTGCGGGGCGAAGACACTCTTCGAGAACTTCACCGCCTACGTACGGGAACGCCGAGCGGAGCGATCCGAAGCCGACCGGACGGACGGGAACGAGCGCGATGGGGGGAGCGAGCCCGTCGGCGAGAGCGCTGGTGCCGTCTGAGAACCGGGTGATCGGCGGTTAGCGGTCGATGACCGATGACCGGTGATCGGTGGCCAGTAATCGCTGGTTGGTTTCGATCCTCGATCGATCCGCTGGCTCCGATTATCGGGTATCGATCATCGGATTATCGGTTGCCGGCCATCAATTTCGGGCTACCGACGACCGATCACCGGTTGTCGATTCGGGTCGCAGCCGAGCGCTCGCAGCGCAGGCACTCGGTGACGCGGTAGGGTCCGCGGGAGTACTTCTCGGTGCCGCGGCGCACCGCGTCGCCGGCCTCTCCTGTGCGGATCTCGATGGTTATGCGCTGGGTGGTAACGCCGTCACAGGTCGGGCAGCGTTCGTTGCGTATCGTATCGGTGGAGGGGGTATTATCGACCGAAGTGGACGACATATGACGTATTAATTGTCGAATACGTATATCAACCTACGGCTTTACAACGTAAGCACTCGATCGCGGGCTACTGATCGGCGACCGTACCGAAGGACGGCCGCTCGACTGATCGACGACGAGCGGGCTTCGTCGAGCGACGAGGCCGATGGGTCGTCGTCGCGGGACGTCGGAGGTTTCCCGCCTACAGGAAACGCGGAACGTCGTTGCTACGTTCGTTCACGGGCCGCGGGTCCCGCGAGCAGAAGCCGAGCGTGTCGGGGGCGTTCCGAGCGGCCGCATAGCACTGTTGTCCGAAGCTGCCACGGTAGACGCTACCCCGACCGAAACCCGAAGTACCAAACCGTCGGCTCCCTTCCTGTGACCCATGTTCGGAGGAGGCGGCGGCGGACTCGACCCGCGCAAGATGCAACAGATGATGAAGCAGATGGGCATCGACGTCACCGAGATCGATGCCGAGGAAGTGATCATTCGAACCGCCGAGGAGGACCTCGTGTTCGAGAGCGCCGACGTCCAACGTATGGACGCCCAGGGCCAACAGACCTACCAGATCGTCGGCGAACCCGACTCCCGCCCGCGCGGCGAGGGTGGGGCGAGTGCCGTCAGTGCCGGTGCCGGCACCGAAAGCAGTACCGAGGCCAGCGCCGGTACCGAGGGCGGTGCTGAGGCAGGCGGCGCGACGAGCGACGCGAGCGGTACGGGCGGCGCGGCCGAGATTCCCGATACGGACGTCGAGATCGTCGCAGGGCGGACGAGCGCGACCGAGGAGGAAGCGCGCGACGCGCTCGCGGCAACCGACGGCGACCTGGCCGCGGCCGTCGAGCGACTGGAGTGATTCTGCTCGTTCGCGAACAACGCGAGTACCTCCGCGAACCGGGCGACGTCTTAGAGACCGACTTGGGCGTACTCGAAATCCCCGACGATCCGAGCCCCGATCCGGGCGACGTCTTGGAGACGCACCTGGGAACTAGTTTCACCGTTCGCGAGCTACGCGGTCCGGATTTCGCGCGTCACTTCGAGCGCAGCGGCGCGCCGATGCTGCCGCGGGACGTCGGCCTCGTGATCGGTCATACCGGGGTCCGAGCCGGTAATCGGGTACTCGACGCCGGGACCGGTACTGGCGTTCTCGCCGCGTCGCTCGGCCGGATCGGCGCGGCAGTCACGAGTTACGAGCGCAACCCCGACGCGGCCGCCGTCGCCCGCGAGAACATGGCGCTCGCCGGCGTGGACGAGACCGTCGACGTCCGAACGGGGGACGTCCTCGATTACGTAGATGGCCTCTCCGGAGGCGACGACGCCGATGGCGACGACGGGAGCGTGCCGTTCGATCTCGTGACGCTCGATACCGCCGACGCGCCGGCGGTCGTCGAGCGAGCGCCCGATCTGTTGGTATCCGGGGGCTTTTGTGCGATCTATAGCCCGTTCGTCGAGGCGGCCCGGGATGTCGTCGAAACCGCGCGGGAGGCCGGCCTCGCTGTCGATACCTACGAGACGATCCAGCGCGAACTCGACGTCGATGAGCGAGGCACCCGGCCGACAACGGGTGGCGTTGGACACACCGGATTCTTGAGCATCTGTCGGCGCGAGTAACGACCGATCGACGCCTATAATTCCTCGACGCGAGCACCTGTTGCCGGTGTGGCGAGCGGACCCGTACTCGCGCGAACGATGCGTGAGCCGCCGTCGCTCACCGGTTGCGCTCCGTTCGTCACTCGCCCTTCAGGTCCATGACGGTCGGCGACCGGTGATCGCTCGCCGAGTCGTCGTGAGCACGCGGCCCGTGAGAACCCCTCGCCCGAGAGCGGAGTAGCGGTCAATCCGCCGGCTGTCCGTACTTATAAGGGGTTCTCGGTGGTACGATGGAGTGCATATGAGCGACGCAGAACCCGACGAGCGTCTCGACGAGACGACGACCTGGCCCGAACTCGCGATCGGCCTGTACGATCGGCTGACCGGCCGCGGCGCGGAGATCACCTACGAGTTCGAGGACATGGAAGTCGCGGTCCCCTCGAAGGCCGGCGAGAACGCAGAACACGCCCACTGGGGGGTCGACGGTACGATCCGTATCACGACGCGCGAGCCGTGACGCCGGCTGGTGTCCCGTTCGGACTCGCTCGTGATCGCTGTCGAGGGAGGGGGTGCCCGGCGCGGTGAACGCGGCCGCAGCCCTCGGGACTATCTCCGAAGCCGACCTCGCTCCACTCGACGTCGAGGCCGACCTGACGATCGCGATCGAGGGCGAGGAGATACGGGTAACCTCGAAGACGAACAGGCCCCTCGTCGATATCCCCTCGATGCGGGTCGCGCTCGTACTCGCTCGTCAGGGCGGCAGCAGCGGGCTTCGAATCGTCCCCGAACTCGCAAACGTGCTCGCCGCGGCTGACATCACCGCGGGGATCGCCGTCGACGGAACTGGGGTCGCGGTGCTCGGTGCCGACGCCGACCCCGGCCCGCTCGCGAGACGGGTTAGCCCCCACGTCGAGGTGCGCGAGAACGGCGCGGCGCGGGCGCTGCTCGACGCGGTTCGCGGCCGGTAGTTCTCGAACCCGGCTTCCGGCGTCGTCGTGAGGTCTACTGCGAGCGGCGACCGACAGCCATCGGGGGCCAACTTCGTGTCGGTGTCTTCGTCGAGTGAAAGTACGGCGATCGGCGCGTTCCGAGCGGCCGGTCAACGAACCGCTCGTATCAGCGCTATCAACTCCTCGCGGTAGGCAGTCGGGTCGCGATCGAGTCGCTCGTCGGCGATGTCCAGGACCTCGACGAGCGGACGGTCGGGGTACGCGCCGCCGGCGAGGCGGAACTCGTCATCGTAGGTCCATACCGCGAGCCAGCCGGTGACCGGGAGGGTTCGTCGGTCGCCCTGCGACCGGTTTGCCGCTCCGACCCCTGTCTCCTCCGGGTCCCCGTCCGTGGCGTCGTCCCGGTCCGTGGCGTCGAGGCGGTAACGCGTGTCGTATTTCGTGAGTGAGGCCCGGTCGCCGGCGTCGGTCCGGACTCGTCCGCCACGCCCGCGCGAGACGTTCTCGAAGCCCCGACGCTGCAGGTCAGTGGCGAACTCCCGTTTGGCCTCCGTCGAAACGCTGCCATACAACATCGCAGGCCCGATGCCGGGCGCTAAGGGCGGGTCGAACTCCAGTCGCGTCGCGAAAAAAAAGCGCCAGCGCCGATCGATCCCCGTCACCCTCTCCACCGCTTCCCGGAGTTCGGCGTCCTCGTAGAGACGGGTGTGGCCGACGACGCGCATCGTCGGCAGTTCGAAGCGCGTCTCGGAGGACTCCTCCGAAAGCGTCCAGCCGCCTTCTGCCAACCGCTCGTCGGGCACCGACGGCATCATTACTACGTCTACGCGTGGGCCGTTCTTGTAGGTGTGGTACCGCAGCGACGCGATGACGCGGTCCCGACAGACGTTTGCTCCCCGTGTCCGTCGTTCGATTCGTGTCCGACCTTCGTCTCCGATCGGCGATGCCAGCCGACGCCTCGGCCATCGAGCAGGTCGCCCGCGAGTCGTGGCACGCTGCCTACGACGACTTCCTCGGCGAGGACACGGTACGCGAGGTGGTCGACGAGTGGTACGATCGCGACGGCCTTCGGGACTCAGCGGGCGACGACGATCAGGTCCTCGTGGTCGCCACGGACGAAAGCGAGAACACCGATGTCCGAGGGTTCGCACACGCCGCTCCCGACCCCGATCCCGAACGCGACGTCTGGCACCTCCTTCGCATCTACGTCGCACCCGGATGCTGGAACGCGGGGATCGGCACTGCGTTGCTCGAACGCGTCGAGGGGGACCTCGAAGCCCGAGACGTCCCGGCGTACGAACTCGCGGTTCTCGCGGCGAACGACGTCGGCGTCTCCTTTTACGAGTCGTGCGACTTCGAGCGAGTCGAAACGGAGGAAGCCGAACTGGCGGGCGTGGCGGTAACGCAGCATTGGTACCGGAAGGAACTTTGAGGTCGCCACTTCGATCGGTGGCTATGACCCTCGGAGTCGTACCGTGCTACTCTAATGCGTGCTTTCTCGCCTCGTCCGCCGTCGCGCGGTGGCGGGGCGGTAAGGCAAGCAGTTCCGCCGCGAGCGAACCGCGTAGCGGTGAGCGAGCGGTTTTTGGTGCAGATTTTTGGAGGAGCGGTGCGCGAACGCAGTGAGCGCACCCGACAACGAAAAGGTGCGTGTTAATGATCGTCCTCGCGCCAGCGGTGTTCGCACTCCGTACAGACGAAAAATCTCGTCTCACTCTCGTCGGCCGCCCGGATCTGTTGCAGGTACCAGTACGCGCGATCGTTCCCACAGTCGGGACAGCGAGCGTCGGTGGTCGGCAGGCCGCTTTCACTGTCGCTCACGTCGATTACCTCGCTGGCTTCCTGGCCCTGGGTAAGGACGAACTCCCCGCTGCCCTTCGCTTCGACGTTCCTGCACTGGCTACACTCCCAGACGTCGCCCTCCGCACGCATCAACGACCCGCACTCGTCGCAAAATTCCATGCCCGGAGTACGCCAGGGACGTTTTTAAGCGCCGGGTTCGTCGCTGCCGTCCGACCCGTACTGAGAGGTCACTCGTTCGTGGTCGGAGCACAGAGCACTCCTTCGGCGTTGTAGCCACGTGTCGTCACGATTCCGACGGCACCTCGCGGCGAACGAACCGCAGTCGGGACGGTTGGCCCCTCGATAGCTGGCCGACCGTCCGCCGTCAAAAAGCGCGACGATCGCCGATCAACCGACAGGGCGGTGGCTGCAAGCAGTTCCCCCGCGAGCGAGTGCCGAAGTTCTCGTGAACGAAGTGAACGAGAGCAGGGAGCAGTCGTTTGAAAGGCGCGGAGCGTCTTTCGTGATGACAGAAGAGCTTTGCTCTTCTGAACCACTTTGCTGCGACCAAGGCACGAGCGAGCGGCTTTTTGATGCAGATTTTTGCTGAGCCCGTAGCGAGCGACCGAACGGAGTGAGGGAGCGAGCGAGGACCTCAGCAAAAAGGTGCGCGTAAGACGCCAGCAAAAAGCTGCGTCAGAACGAAACGTCGGTCTCCATCCCGTCGGTGGCGTCTTCGAGGCCGGTCTCGCGGACGTCTTCGGTCAGGTTCGTCCCGAGATCGGCGTCGGTGAGGATCTCTTCGAACTCGTCGCGAAAGCGCCCGTTTGCCTGTCGGCTCTCGTGCCGGGTGGCGAGCACGCGTCGGTACCGGCGCACTGTCGACTCGGCGACGTCAAGCACGGTCGCGATCTCGGCGACGCTATACTCGGCGTCGAGCAACTCGCGCAGCTCGTCCATGTCGAAGGGGGCGTTGGCATCCCCGTCCCGGAGAAGATGGAGGTCCGTCCGCGCGAGGAAGACCTCGTGGCGGGTCGTATCGAGGGCGTCTGCGATCGCGCCGTCGCCGTCCTCGTCCTCGTCGTAGAATCGCCGGACGACGGTACACAGCGACTCGACGGGGAGATCGGAATCGAACTCGTAGCGCTCTCCCATCCGTTCGATGACGCTCTCGATGCGTTCTGCGGCGCGTTCTGCGTCCTCGTCGGCGAGCGAGCCGCGCGCTTCGGCCTGTCGCTCGGTCACCGTCTCGTCGTCGGCGACATCGACGAAGATGTCGCGTAGTTCCTCCGTTTTATCGTCCATGTATCGAGTGAACGGAAGGGAAACGCTTGCGGGTATATAAATGTATCGACGAACTCAGCGGTAGTGTTTAGTTTAACAGCTTTCGGGAAAGGAGGCCCCCGGGACCGTTTCGGAAGCCCCCGCTCGCTCGACTCGGGGGACTCGTTGCGCGCGCTCGCTCGCGGTGCTCGCTCACGTGCTTACGTCGCCCGCCGTCGCCGAGCGAGCGGCCCCTTCCAGTCCCACCCGAACCGGTTCCCGTCGGTCTTCCTCGTTTAGCTAAGCACCGTCAACCCGACACCTATCGGCTTGACCCGTCGCGCAGGCTCGTCAACCAGTACGTTGAACACCGTTGACGACACTGGTCGGAGCATGTCGAATTCTATCTCGTCCGTCCGACGGTCGAAACCGGGACGTGAGAAGAACTCGCGCGGACGTACGCAATGCGTCCGGCGACCCCAGCGAGCGGAACGAGCGGAACCGGAGGAACGAGCGGGCCGGAGAGGGCGGAGGGATCGACGGGGCCGAGGGAATCGACGGAGGCGATCGCGGTGAGCACCGAGACGAGCGGGGTTGATCTCGTCGGCGACGAGGTAGCGCGGAACCTCGCGCGGGCGGCGTTGTTCGCCGCGTTGACAGGAGCCTTCGCGTATGTCTCCTTTCCGAACCCGCTATCGCCCGCGCCGATCACGCTCCAGGTGCTTGGAGTCTTTCTCGCGGGCATCCTGCTCGGACCGGCATGGGGCGGCGCGTCGATGGCGCTGTACCTGCTCGCCGGTGCGGTCGGCGTGCCCGTCTTCGCCGGCGGCGCGGCGGGGATCGGCGTGTTGGTCGGTACGACGGCGGGGTATCTCTGGTCGTACCCGATCGCCGCGGCCCTGATCGGCGCGCTCGTCCACGGCGGTAGCGAGCTCCGCGACCCGGGTGAGGCGGGGTCGATACGGCTCGTCGGCGCGATGGTCGCCGGCGTGGCCGTGATCTACGGCCTGGGCGTGCTCGGCATCGCGCTCGTCAACGACGTGGGTTTAGTCGCGGCCTTTCTCGCTGGCGCGGCGGCGTTCGTCCCCGCCGAGGCGTTCAAGATCGCCGCCGCGGTCGGGATCGTCCGCAGCGACCGGTTCGCCGCCTCGTGATCGAAGTCCGCGATCTCGTCTACCGCTACGGGGACGCTGGAGACGGCGGCAACGACGGAGGTAGTGGGGGCGATGGGGACGACCGAGACGACGGAGACACCAAGGACCGTGGGATCGACGGGGAGAGCCGCAGGGACGAACCCCATCCGAACCGAGCGGCCGCGGTGCTCCGCGGCGTGACGCTCTCGATCCCGGACGGGTCCTTCCTCGCCCTCGCCGGGCCGAACGGCTCGGGAAAGACCACGCTGGTACGCCAGTTCAACGGGTTGCTCGAACCGGATTCGGGCGAGGTGCTCGTGAACGGCATCGAGGTAGGCGAAGGCCTTATTGCCGCCCGGAGCGCCGTGGCGATGACCTTCCAGAACCCGCGGGACGCCTTCGTTGCGAGCACGGTCGGCCCCGAGGTCGCCTTCGGCCCAGAGAACCTCGGGTTGGATCGATCGGAGATCGACCAGCAAGTCGAGCGGGCGCTCTCGGCGGTGGGGATGGGCGGCCGCGAGCACGAGCGGCTCACTCGCCTGTCGGGCGGCGAACAGGCCCGCGTCTCGGTCGCCAGCGCGCTCGCGATGGAGCCCGATCACCTGGTGCTCGACGAGCCCTTCGCGGGACTGGACTGGCCGGCCCGCGAGCGCCTGCTCGATCGCCTCGTTACGCTCCACGAAGCGGGCACCGGGGTGATCGTCGTTAGCCACGATCTAACCGACCTCCTCGACCCGGTCGACCGGATCGTCGTTCTCGCCGACGGGCGGGTCGCCGCCGACGGCCCGCCCGAGGAGGTCCGCGATCGACTGCCGGTCCTCGGCGTGCGCGACCCCGCGTCGTCGATCGAACCGTGAACGATAGACCGTGAGCCTCGCGTACGAACCGGGAACCACGTTCGTCCATCGGCTCGACCCGCGGAGCAAGCTGGCAGCGCAGATCGCGTTCGCGGTCACCGCCTTCGCCCACACCACGCCCCGGGGACTCGCGGTTCTCACCGGCCTCACCCTTGCGGTACTCCGAGCGGCCCGGCTCCCGGCCGGCCGAGCCCTATGGGAGATCCGCTTTCTCGTCGTGCTCGTCGCCGTGCCGGCGGCGATCGAGGGGCTCGTCTTGGGACCGCCGTGGGTTTCGATCGCCGACCTGCGGGGACCGGCGCTCGCGAGCTATCGCGTGGTCCTGATCGTTCTCGTGAGCGCGGCGTACGTCCGGACCACGCCGATCCGCGATTCGGAGGCGGCGATCCGGTGGATGGTGCCCGGGAAACCCGGCCGGCTCGCGAGCGTCGGGGTCGCGCTCGTGGTCCGCTTTTTGCCCGTGCTCCGAGCCGACCTCGCGGCGATCAGGCGGGCAATGGCCGCCCGGTTAGGGACCGAGCGGCCGCTCGTCGATCGGATCCGGATCGTCGCGGTCGGCGGGCTGAGCCGGGCGTTCGGTCGAGCCGATCGGCTCGCGCTCGCGATGAACGCACGCTGTTTTTCCTGGAACCCGACCCTGCCGGTGCTCCGCTTCTCCCGGGTCGACATCCCCGCCTTCTGTCTCGCGGCGGGGCTTCTCGTCTGGGCCGCCCTCTGAGGTAGCCGCCTGTCGCCGAGTCATCGGCCGTTGGCCGTCGGTCGCCGACCGATCGTCGGCCGAGACGGGAGCGACCGTTCGGCGGCGAATGATAACGGCGTTTCGACGACGAAACCGCTCGCGGGCAGGGCGGTTCTCGGCGATCGTAATAAGTCTTAAGCGGACGGTGGCCCGGAATCAGGTATGGATTCCGTGCTCTCGCTTACGCCCTTGCTCCAGGCCGGCGAGCCGGTCACGCGCCCGACGTTCTGGCGGATCGGCAGCGTCGGCGAAGTCCTCTTTTACTATTTAGCGGCGGTTACGATCCTCGTCTTCCTGTACGGCGTCTACGACCGCTTCGCCCGCTATGCCCGAGGTACCGAGGACCCCTTCGACCGGCTCGATGACCTCCCCGGTCGCGTGCTCCAAGCGGCTAAGACCGTCACGACGAACGAGAAACAGTTCGATCGCGATCTGTATGGCGGCATCATGCACGCCTTTATTCTCTGGGGCTTTCTGACGCTGCTGATCGGCACGACGATTCTCGGCATCGACATGGATATCTACCGCAATCTCACTGCCTGGTTCACTGGCGAACGGCAGTCGTTTTTCGTCGGCGATTTCTACCTCTCGTACTCGCTTGTCATGGATTCGCTCGGGTTCCTGTTCGTCGTCGGCGTCGGGATGGCGCTCTACCGGCGATACGTCACCCGCAACGAGCGGCTGTGGGGGAAACACACGAGCAGCGAGGACGCGCTGTTCGTCTGGACGCTCTTTCTCTTAGGCGTCGGCGGCTACCTCACCGAGGGCCTGCGAATTCTGGGCACCGGCTATCCGGACTTCGAGACGGTGAGTTTCGTCGGGTGGTTCGTCGCCGACGTCTTCGGCTTCGTAGGCGTCTCACAGTCGGGTGCAGCCGCGCTCTATCCCATCGCCTGGTGGTCCCACGCCGTGCTCGCGCTCGGCTTCATCGCGTGGATTCCCTACGCCAAACCGTTCCACATGATCTCCAGTTTCGCGAACCTGGTCACCCGCGACGAGAAGGCCGGCAACCGCCTCCCGGGTGTGCCCGCCGACCTCGCGCCGGACGAGATCGGCTTTACGGGGATCGAGGATCTGTCCTGGAAGCAGTTGCTCGATCACGACGCCTGTACGAAATGCGGGCGGTGTTCTGCGGTCTGTCCGGCGAAGGCCTCGGGCCGGCCGCTCGACCCCCGGGACGTCGTTCTCGACCTCAAAGCCTATCGTGAATCCGTGGATGCCGGCGGGGAACAAACACCGATCGTCGCGGACGGCGGCGGGGTGATCGACGCCGCGACGATGGAGTCCTGTATGTCCTGTATGGCCTGCATGGACGCCTGTCCCGTCGATATCGAACACGTCCCGCAGTTCACCGAGATGAATCGGCGGCTCACCGAGACCGGCGCGATGGACGAGGGCGTACAGGACGTGATGATGGACGTGTTCATGAAGGGCAATTCCTTCGGCGAACCCCAGCGCAAACGCTCGAACTGGGCCGACGACCTCGACTTCGATATCCCCGACGCCCGCGACGAAGCAGTCGAGTACCTCTGGTACGTCGGGGACTACCCGAGTTTCGACGAGCGAAACAAGCGTATCGCCCGGTCAGTGGCCAAAATCCTCGAGGCCGCAGATGTCTCCTATGGCATCCTGTACGACGACGAGAAGACCGACGGCAACGACGTCCGCCGGGTGGGCGAGGAAGGCCTCTTCGAGGAGTTGGCCGACCACCACGCAGATGTCTTAGCCGACTGCGAGTTCGAGAAGATCGTCTGTACGGACCCGCACAGCTTCAACACGTTCAAACACGAGTATCCCGTGCTGAACGGACTGGAATGGCCCGCCGAGGAAGGCGACGTCTACCACTACACCCAGGTCGTCAACGACCTCGCGTCCGACCTGCCGCTTTCGGGCACGGAACTCGACTACACCGTTACCTACCACGATCCCTGCCATCTCGGACGGATGAACAACGAGTACGACGCGCCCCGTGACCTCGTTCGCGAAACCGGGTGTGATCTGTTCGAGATGCCGCGCAACAGGGCCGATTCGTTCTGTTGTGGTGGCGGTGGCGGCGGCCTCTGGATCGACCAGGACGAAGACACCAAGCCCTCCGAGGAACGCCTGCGCGAGGCTTTAGAGGACACCGACGCCGGCGAGAGAGTAGAGAAATTCGTCGTGGCGTGTCCGATGTGCATGACGATGTACGAGGACGGCCGCAAGACCGGAAACTACGAGGACGAACTCGAGATCGTCGGCGTCTCGGAACTGCTCGCCGAAGCGATCGACGCCGCCGGACGGGAACCCGAAGGAGCCACCGCAGGCGTCGAGGTCGATACCGACGCCGGCGGCGAAGGGGCGACGGCGGACGACTGATGGACTGCCGACTGCTGAGGGGCCGGCCGATTCTCACTCGCCCTCGAATTCGAACGCGACCGCCGTCTCGCCGCGAACGTCCAGCGAGGATCGGCCGACCGCGATCGTGAAACTCCCCGAGGGGATCGTCCAGCCGCCGCCCTCGTCGTAGTACGCGAAGGCGTCGCGATCGAGATCGATCGATACGTCTCTCCTTTCGTCCGGTTCGAGTCGTACCTTCGCGAAGCCCGCGAGTTCGTGGTCGGGCCGGGCTATGGCAGGATCGTCCTCGCCGACGTAGACTTGAATTACTTCGGTGCCCGCTCTGTCGCCGACGTTGCGGACCGGGACGGTCACCTCGTAGACGACGTCGGTTCCGAGGTCGCCGCGGTCCTCGCCGGCCGCGTGGCCGTCGTCGGCGCGATGTCCGACGCGCTTTGCGGTGGTCTCGCCGTACTCGAAGTCCGTGTACGACAGGCCATGACCGAACGGGAATCGCGGCTCGATTCCCTCGCGATCGAAGTACCGGTACCCGACGAAGACCCCTTCGTCGTACCGTGCTTCGCCGTCAACGCCGGGAAACGCTTGCTCGGTCGTGGTCGGATAGTCCTCGTGACGGCGACCGAACGTGACCGGGAGCCGGCCGCCCGGATCGGCGTCCCCGTAGAGCACCGCCGCGAGCGCGTCGCCGTCGGCCTGCCCGGGATACCACGTTTGCATTACTGTGTCGACCGCATCGAGCCAAGGGGTCTCGACTGCGCCGCTCGTCCGGAGTACGACGACCGTCTGTTCGGCCACGTCGGCCACCCGCTCGACGAGTTCGTCCTGACGGCCCGGGAGCCGGAGGTCCGGGCGGTCCTCGCTCTCGGTCGTGTCGTCCTGGACGACGACGACGGCACAGTCGGCCGTTTCGGCGGCGGCAACTGCGTCGTCGATCGACGCCGCCCCATCGTCATCGCTGCCGCCAGCACCGGGCCGATCGCTCGACCCCCGGTTGTCGGCTCCGGTCTCGTCTTCGTCTCCGTCTCCTTCGGGCGCGAAGGCGTCGAACAGCGAGGACTCGGCGATCGGATCGAGGCCGCGCTCGAAGCTTACCTCGCTTGCGCGCTCGCGCAGCCCTTCGAGAGGGCTCACCTGTGTGACGGGCGAAACCTCGGAACTCCCGCCGCCGCCGAGCTTGGCGCGATCTGCGTTCGGCCCGCAGAGCGCGATCGTCTCCTCACCACCGAGCGGGAGCGCACCGTCGTTTTCTAACAGGACCGTACCCTCGCAGGCCGCTCGACGGGCGAGATCGCGGTGAGCGGCCGAATCGAGAACTCCGTCCGACTCGCCGTCGTCCTCGGGCTCGGGGTCATCAGATCCCTCGCCGCGCTCTGGTCGCTCATCCGTTCTATCGAGCAATCCGAACCGATCCATCGTTCCGAGAACTCGGGCAGCTTTGTCGTCGACGGTCGCCGCATCGACCTCGCCGGCCTCGATCGCGTCTCGGAGCGGGTCGCCGAACAGACCCCCTTCGTGCATCGCGGGCAGCGTATCAGGGAAGTCGATCGCGGCGGGATCGACGCCGGCGGGCAGATTCCCGGCGGCCGCCGTCTCCGCGAAGGGGACGCCGGGCATCTCGACGTCGAGGCCGGCCCGTGCGGCTCCGATCGTACTCTCGGTGCCGTACCAATCGGACATGACGAAGCCCTCGAACCCCCACTCGTCTCTGAGCACCTCGCGCACCAGGCGGCGGTGATCGCTCATGTGGACGCCGTTGACGCGGTTGTAGGCGGTCATCACGGCGGCGACGCCCTCCTCGACGGCCGCGCGGAAGGCCGGCAGGTAGATCTCCCGTAGCGCGCGCTCGGAAACCTCGGTGCTCACGTCGTAGCGGTTCGTCTCCTGGTTGTTCGCGACGTAGTGTTTCACCGTCGCCATCACACCCTCGGACTGGACACCCCCGACGTATTCGGCGGCGAGTCGCGAGGCCAGACGGGGGTCCTCGCCGTAGTACTCGAAGTTCCGCCCGCCTTCCGGCACCCGGGCGATGTTGACGCCGGGGGCGAGCAGGACGTCCTGATCGTAGGCGCGGGCTTCACGAGCGATCGCCGCACCGACCTCGCCGGCGAGCGACGGGTTCCACGACGCCGCGAGCGAAATCGAGGCCGGAAAGGCGGTCGCCGACCCTTCCTCCGGTCGGACGCCGAGCGGGCCGTCAACGAGGCGAAGCGGCGGTATTCCGAGCCGTTCGATCCCGGAGACGTACCCGGTCGCCATCCCCTCGGGGTCGGGCGCGCCGCGGAGCAGGCGGAGCTTCTCGTCGATGGCCAGTTCGTCGACCAGCGCCGCGATACGGTCCCGGCGGTGGGCCGACTCGCCGTCGTGACCCGCGTCGTCGTTACGACCCGTCGGCCGCCAATCGTCGGTCATGAGTCATTCTCGGAGCGCCGCGACTTAACGGTCGGCTCGTCGGCCGCCGATCCGTCGATCCGCCGGTCGGCCGGTTCGCGTTCGATGCGATCTCGGTCGACCGTCCCGCCCTGGCCGCAACGAAACCAATACGGCCGGCGGCATATGTCGACGAGAGTCGACAGGAACCGCTTCGGGTAGGACTAGAAGGGGCTGACCGCTCGGCATTCTCGTGAGCGAGCACCGCGAGCGAACGAGAGCTCGAAGGGCGAGTAACGCGAGTCCTTCGTAGAACCCCGGCGACGCAAGCACCGCAGTCGAACGAGCGAAGCGAGTAAGACGAGGAGCGTGGTTCGAGAGAGCAAAGCTCTCTCGTCATTGCGGGAAATCGTCGATTTCCCGCTTGCAGCAAAAACGCGGAGCGTTTTTGCCACATCACAAAAGGTGCGAAGCACTTTTATGAACGACAGCGAGCCGCAGGAGCCGAGCGTGTCGGGGGCTTCCGAGCCGTTCATAACGGATCGTTCTCGAACGGCTACTGAACTAAATGCTACCTACCGGTCATCGGACGGGCTTAAGTAGCTCTCGGTGAAGGGTAGAACGAATGTCGCTCGCGGACTTCATCGAGAAATCGAAGGGTCGCCTCGCGACCCAGGGTACCGACGCGCTCGGACCCATAGCGAAGGACTTCGCTTCGAGCGCGCTCGTCCGCGTCTTCAAACGCCTCGATCCCGATCTGGGCTATCGAATCTACGACCGGGACTGGAACGTGCTGTTGATCCTCGACGCTGCCCGCGCGGACATGTACTTCGAAATCGCCGGCCGCGGTCGCGCTGAACTCTCGTGTGCAAGCGCCTCGACCGAGTGGATCGGGAAGAACTTCTCCGAGGAGTACCGGACCGAAACGCGGGAGACGGCGTACGTCACCGCCAACCCGCACTCGAACCAGCTCGATCCCGCGGACTTCGGCTTGCTCGACGAGGTCTGGCGAACGGACTGGGACATGAAGCGGGGTACGATCCCGCCCCAAGCGATATCCGATCACGGGATCGCTGCCGCCCGTTCCAGTGAGTACGACCGAGTCGTCCTCCACTACATGCAGCCACACTTCCCGTTTATCGGCGCGGACACGCAGTTCGGGCGCATGAAACGCGACAACTTCGGCTATGGAGTAAATACCGAGAACGTCTGGCCCCGCGTGCAGACCGGCGAACTCGATCGCGAGGCGGTGATCGATGCCTACCGGGCGAATCACCGCTACATCTACGACCACGTCCAGCAGGTCCTCGAAAACGTCGAGGGGATCGTTGCGATCACCGCCGACCACGCGAACGCCCTCGGCGAGTGGGGCGTCTGGGGCCATCGCCAGTACCTCCCGGTGCCCGCGATCCGAACCGTGCCGTGGGACGTCCGGGCCTGTACCGACGCGAGAACGTACGACCCTGGCGAGGTCGAACCGGCAACCCGAGGTGGCGATGGCGGCAACGGCAGTAATGGTAGTAGGGATGGCCGCGACGGCGGTGCGAGCGGCGAGAACGCGACGGTCGCCGACCGATTGCGCCAGCTCGGCTACCGCGAGTGATCGCGAGGAGTCGCTCGTGAACGGCTCTTCGGACTCCGACCCCGACGTTCGTTACAGCTTCCTGACGACCAACTACGAGAAGGCGGACGTCCTCGAACGGAGCGTACCGACCATATTAGCGGCACTGCCCGAAAACGGAGAACTGATTGTCGTCGACGGCGGGAGCACCGACGGGAGCGTCTCGATCCTCCGGACGCTTGCACGGAGCGACGACCGGCTTCGAATCGTCGAGGCGCGCTCGAACCTCGGCGAGGGGAGACAGATCGCGTTCGAGCGCGCGCGTGGCAATGTCCTCGTTCAACACGTCGATACCGACCGGGCGTACGAACCGGCGGTCGCGAAGCTCCTGTCCGTCTTCGCGCACCTCGAAGGCGAGTACGACGACCTCGTGCTCTGTACGCTCGACTCGCTTTATATCTCGCGAGCGGCCCCGATCCGGCGAGTGGGCGGGTGGCCGCCGTTGGGGCGCGTCGAAGAACGGCTGTTCGTAGAACGGCTGTGTCGGTCGGGCGCGACCCTCCGGGCGCTTCCGATCCGCCTGAGCCGCGAGCTCCCAACGGCCGACGCCGCATCGCCCGGGGCGCGCGCCCGGAAGTGGCGTCTGACCGCCCGAGACCTCCGCCGCGTCGGCTTTTCGCTGCGGACGCTCGTGCGATACGACCACCGCCGGTTTCCCCTCCCGAAGGCGCTCGTCGCCGACCTGTGTTGCGTGCTCGGCGCGTACGACGCACGGCGAGCGGGGGAAATCGAGACCGTTCCCGGCGCGCCGCGCGGCCCCGCGGTCGTCGAGTCCTGGCAGGACGTCCTGCGCTACGAGCCGGACTTCTTCCCCGACGGCGAGGCGACGGTTCTCTCGCCGGCGGACCTCTCGACGCAGGTCCCTGAGACGGCGTGGGTCGATCTCCGGTTCGGTGACCCCGGACAAGGGTGGGAGTCGGCAGGACTCGACGGGTCGGCGTGAGTGAGGCGGGCCCCGAGGTCCGACGGGAACTTGGCGAGGGCCGCTCGACCTCACGTCCCAACACGGCTTTGAGTCAGCCGTTCGTGCGACCAACATGGACTTCACGCGACGCCCGCGACGGCTCCGTACCGACGGCGTTCGACCGCTGGTGCGCGAGACCGACCTATCGGCGACGGATCTCGTCGCGCCGGTGTTCGTCGATGCGACGACCGACTCCCGGGAACCGATCGAATCGATGCCCGGTCACGAACGGGTCCCGATCGACGAGGCCACAGCGCGCGTTGCGGAGATCCGCGAAACCGGCGTCGAAAGCGTGCTTCTCTTTGGCATCCCCGAATCGAAGGACCCCGAGGGTAGCCGGGCGTGGGCCGACGACGGAGTAGTGCAAGAGGCCACCCGCCGGCTCAAACGCAAGACCGACGCCTACGTGATCACCGATGTCTGCCTCTGTGAGTACACCGACCACGGCCACTGCGGCACGCTCGAAGACGGGGCCCGCGAGCGCGCCGAGGCGGACGGGGGCGTGGCCGACGACGGTCCGATCGGCGATGGCGTGGCCGGAACCGGACGAGCGAGCGACACGAGCGGGCCAGGGCTCACGATCGACAACGACGCGACGCTCGACTCGCTTACCCGGATCGCGACCTCACACGCCGCCGCCGGTGCGGACATGGTCGCACCCAGCGGGATGGTCGACGGAATGGTCGGCGCGATCAGAGGGGCGCTCGACGACGCTGAGCACGAACACACGGCGATCATGAGCTACGCCGCGAAGTACCAGTCGGCCTTCTATGGACCGTTCCGCAATGCTACCGACGGCGCGCCCGCCTTCGGCGATCGTCGCCACTACCAGATGGACCCGGCGAACGCCAGGGAGGCCCGCCGGGAGGTCGCCTTAGACGCACGACAGGGTGCGGACGTCCTCATGGTCAAACCCGCACTGCCCTACCTCGATGTCGTTCGGGACGTCCGCGAGAACTTCGATCACCCGGTCGCCGCCTACAACGTCTCCGGCGAGTACGCCATGCTCCACGCCGCAGCGGATCGGGGCTGGCTCCCGCTCGAGGATGTCGCGACCGAATCGTTGCTTTCGATCAAGCGCGCCGGTGCCGACCTGATCGTCACGTACTTCGCCGAGAACGTCGCCAACCGGCTCTAATTCCGACCCGGCTCGACCCTGTTCGAACTGGCGCACCCCTCGCGGTGTCGGCTCTCGGTTCCGTTCGTCCCGTTCGGTGCCGTCGTTCCGCCCGGTCCCCTCGTCCGCGATCCCTCGGCCGAACGGTTCTCGTTCTCGATCGCGAATCGGAAGCGCGCGCGAGCGCGCCCCGCCCCTCAGCTATGCGTCCGGTCGCTCGTCCCGACCGTGACGGTGGACGATCGGTCGGATCGACCTGCGGTATTGCCCACCGTTCCGGACGAAGAACGACCTTATATTCGTAATACCATATCCAAATCGGACATTTGTCTACCAGGATTGGGGTAGATCGGACGGCGACACCTCCAAAATTTATATATTCGTCCTCCCTGGAGCCGACCCGTGATACGTGGTGCAGACGTGGCACGCACAGGAGAAATGATGAACGAACGTCGAACGAAAGCGAACTCGAAAGCACGGAGCGAAATCGAATGACGACCGACCTATTACTACAACTCGACGCGGGGACGCTGGCCGAAGGGGTTAACAACGTCTGGGTGTTGACCGTGACGTTCCTGATCTTCTTCATGCACGCCGGCTTCGCCATGTTGGAGGCGGGCCAGGTACGCTCGAAGAACGTCGCGAACCAGCTCACGAAGAACATGCTGACCTGGAGCGTCGGCGTAATACTGTTCTTCTTAGTGGGCGCGGCGGTCTCGACGATCGTCGGCGGCCTCACCGGCGGCGGCGGCGTCTCGGTCGGCGGGGCCTTTGCGGACGTGATCGCGCCCGCGAGCGAGACCTCCTGGGTCGGCTGGCTATTCGGAGCGGTCTTTGCGATGACCGCGGCGACGATCGTCTCCGGGGCGGTCGCCGGCCGGTGTAAGCTTCGGGCATACGTCGGGTATACGATCCTGTTAGCGGCGATCATCTACCCCGTCGTCACGGGCTTCACCTGGGCCGGGGGCCTTCTCGCGAACCTCTTCGGCGTTGGCTTCCACGACTTCGCCGGCGGCATGATCGTCCACGGTATGGGCGGCATCGCCGGGCTCACCGCTGCGTGGGTGATCGGTCCTCGGATGGATCGCTTTACCGATAACGGCGGCGTCAACGTCATTCCGGGCCACTCGATGACCTTTGCGGTGCTGGGGACTCTCATTCTCTGTTTCGGCTGGTACGGGTTCAACGTCGGTACCGCCGCCTCGGTGTTCGTCACCGAGAACGGCGGACTCCAACTGGGTGCCTTCGCGGATACGGTCGGGCGGGTCGCGCTCACGACGACGCTCGCGATGGGCGCGGGCGCGATCGGTGCCGCCGGCGTCTCGCTGTTGCGGACCGAGAAGGTAGACACGCTGTACGTCGCGAACGGGATGCTCGCCGGCCTGGTGGGCATTACCTCGATCACCGACGCGACGGCTTGGTGGGGCGCGCTCGTCGTTGGCCTGCTCGCCGGCGGCCAGCTCCCGATCGTCTTCGGGTTCGTCGAGAAACGCCTCAATATCGACGACGTCTGTGCGGTCTACCCGGTCCACGGCTCGGCAGGGGCAATGGGCGCGGTCCTGTTCCCCTTCGTCGCGGTCGGGGAGGCGTTCCTCAACCCCACTGTACTGCTCGCCCAGATCGTCGGCGTCACGGTTATCGGCGCGTGGACGATTTTGGCGACGGCGGCGGTCTTCGGCGCGTTCAAGGCAGTCGGTCAGGCCCGCGTGACGCCCGAACACGAACGCGACGGGCTCGACGTCTCCGAACACGGCGTCGAGACTTACCCCGAGTTCGGGATGGGAGAGGGCAGTCGCGGCCCGGTCGCCGACGGCGGCGCGGTCTACGACATCGACGACGTGCGGACCGACGGCGGCCGACCCAACCAGGGCGGGCTGAAGATGGTCATGGCGGTCATCCGGCCCGATAAGCTCTCGGCGGTCAAACAGGGCTTATCGAAGGTCGGTGCGCCCTCGCTCACGGTCTCGAACGTCAGCGGGCGGGGCTCTCAGCCTGTAAAGAAGGGCCAGTGGCGTGGCGAGGAGTACTCCGTCGATCTGCATCAGAAAGTCAAGGTCGAGACCGTCGTCGCCGATATCCCCGCGGAGGACGTCGTCAGCGCGATCGCCGAAAGCGCGAGCACTGGCGATCCGGGCGACGGGAAGGTGTTCGTCATGCCCGTCGAGGACGCCCGTCAGATCCGGACCGGCAACGTCGGCACTGAAGCCGTATAGACCCACTTTTTTGCTCGTCGGGTCTCCTCGCTCGTCGGTGGTTCCAGAAAGCTTCGCTCTCTCGTCATCACGGGACGGCTTCGCCGTCTCGAACGACTTCAGCGGTTCGTTCGCGGGGAACCGCTCGCCACCTCCGGTGGCTCGCGGATGCGCTGCCGTCAGCAGACGGGTCAGCGTTCGATTGCTATCCGCTTCCGTTCTGCTCGGTCCGAGTCGTTCGAGTGCTGGTTTCCCCGCTTGCCCCTTCTATCCGTAACACGTAGTCCGGAGCCCCACAGCCGTCCTCCAGGTCCTTGCCGGAGCCGCCCATTATTACCGGTCTGTAGAGTCGGCCTTGGTACTCGATTAGTCGATTCGACGGCGGAGCGAGACGATCGAGTTCGTCGAGCAGCGCCAGCTGCTCGTCGCAGGACTCGTATTCTCCCTTTTGAATGGCGATGCGCGCTTCTCGCTGTGACTCGGGGGAGAGTTCGCTGAACTGGACGATCGTGGGTGGCGGCGGTAAAGCACGTGTTACCCCAGGAGACGTCGGTTGAGCGGTCTCCGTCGTGGACGGCTCATTAGTCGTCGATGGCAACCGGGTGTGCGTTCCCGACGGCTCGCTGGAAACCCGATCGTCCCGCGACTGAGACGCCGGCGTGCCGGTTACGCAACCGGCAACGAGCGCCAGGCTTGCGGCAGTCATCGCCTCGGCGAGGAACGTCCTGCGGTTCATACCAGCGGTTGTAACGATATGGTAAATACCTTCTGCCGGTCGGCGGTCCGTATCGGTCGAGTGAGAGAAGACGGAATGACGTAGAACGAAGTCGCTTCGATACGTAGGACACGAACATGGACGACCAGGGGACAGCCCCGCATCTCTCACGGATCACGATCTACCCGATCAAATCACTCGATTCGACCGAACGCGAGCAGAGTGAGGTGGTCGAAGGCGGCGCGTTATCCGGCGATCGGGCGTTCGCCATCCGTGACGACGAGGGCAGGTACGTCAACGGCAAGCGAACACCGGACGTCCACCGGCTCCGAACGGAGTTCGACGACGACCTGAGGGCGGTGACCGTCCGGGAGGAAGGCACCGACGAGGCCGAAACGTTCCCGCTCGACGGCGATCGCGGGTCGCTCGAAACCTATCTGGGAGCGTACTTCGGGTATCCCGTAACGGTCGATCGCGACTCGGCGGGAGGGTTTCCCGACGACACGGCTGCGTCGGGCCCGACGATCGTGAGCACCGCAACGCTTCGCGAAGTCGCCTCCTGGTTCCCGGGAATCGACGCCGAGGGGATGCGCCGACGCCTGCGCGCGAACCTCGAAGTCGGCGGCGTCCCGCCGTTCTGGGAGGATCGCCTGTACGCCGATCGCGAGCACTGCGTGTCCTTTGCGATCGGATCAGTCACCTTCGAAGGGGTGAACCCCTGTCGGCGCTGTGTCGTGCCCTCGCGCGATCCGGCGACTGGCGAGGCCTACGAGGGGTTCAACCGGACGTTCGTCGAACGGCGCGAGGCGACGCTGCCGTCGTGGGCGAACGAGGCGTGGTTCGACGGCTTCTTCCGGCTGATGGTGAACACCCGCGTCCCCGAGTCGGAACGGGGACGCGAGATCGCGGTCGGCGACGAGGTGACGATCCTCGGGGAACGGGCGCTCGAAGCGGCCGACTGACCCCCCCGCTCGTTTGAGGTGTTTCGAGGAGCGCCCATAGTCGATCGGCGAGCATGAGCGGTAGTGTCAACTTACGCGATTGGTCGTCGAACAACCGCCATCAGGGCGGAACTGAAAGGGGCCGACCGCTCGGCAGACCCCGGCGAAGCAAGTACTGGAGCGACTGAACGGAGTAAGGGAGTGAAGCGCGTGGTTCGAGACGGCTTCGCCATCTCGTCGTTGCGGGACCGAAGGTCCCGCTTGCAGCAAAAACGCGGAGCGTTTTTGCCACATTCACGAGAACTCCGTTCTCGTCGCACTGTCTAGTCAAAGTATGAGCAGTTCTTGGTTTCGGTGTAATGACTCTCCAAGAACTACTCACAGAGAACGTAGAGACGCCTTCTATTGAGTGTTTGGACGACGAGAGCACCGCG
>PXRY01000086.1:0-18470 GCA_003022925.1 Halobacteriales archaeon QS_8_65_32
TCGCGCCGAGGCGATAGAGCCGGCGGCGCTCGTTCCAGTACGCGTCGGGGATCGACAGGCGCGCCACGTACCCCGAGTAGAAGGCCTCGCGGATCGCCTCGCCGTCCACTCCGTCGTTTCCGTCAGCGGCGCTCGGAGTTCCGCACACATTCCCGAAGCCGGAGTCGGTGTCGGTGTCAGCGTCGGAGCCGGAGCCAGAGTCGCCGTTCGCGACGCTCGCGTCGTACCAGTCGGCGAGCAGGTACTCGGCTTTCACGAGCGAGAACTCCCGGTGGGCGCTTCGGGGCGACTCCCAGTCGAGGATCGCGGCGAGTTCCGGCCCCGTCCCGTTCCCGGTCCCCGAGTCGGTGCCGTCGACGAGGACGTTTCCCAGCCGGTAGTCCCACGGGAAGGGCCGCGGGGTCGGCGCTCGCGGGATCGTTTCGATCCCGGCATCGAGCGCCCGACGGATGGCCGGTTCGAGGTCAGCGAGCGGCCCGTGAAAGGCGTCCAGTCCGTCGTCGACGAGACCGCGGAAGGCCGTCCGCCAGTCGGCGGCCAGTGTAACGACCGCGAGGCCGCCACCGGCGGTAGCGGCAGTACCGGCGGTACTGGCGATCGTCGCGGTGTCGGTAGTCGCGATACCACCACCGACAGCAGCGGCGCTGACTTCGGTATCGGAGGCGAGCGGCCCGAACGCGTCGACCTCCAAGGTCGTGTGCACTCGACCGAGCGATTCGCCGAGCGTCCGTGCCGTTTCGATGCGGGTCGGCGGATCGAGCGAACCGAAGACCTCGCTCAGTGCGGTTCCGGTAACCCACTCGCGAAGCAGGTACGAACCACCACCGAGCGTCCCGCACGCGACGATCGGTGGGATCGGGAGCGGCGTTCTCCCGGCGACCGCACGCGAAAGTGCCCCCTCGGTGATGGGGCGTGCAGGGTCGCCAGAGACGTACTGGAGAACGAGATCCGGCCCGTCGGCGACGGTGATCCGAACGGTTCGTTTCCGGTTGCCCGCCTCGATCCGCTCGGTCCGCTCGATTTGGGGCAGGGGTCGATCGCGAAAGGCGCGATCGAGAACGGCACGGACCGGGGCGGTCATACCGGTCGCTGGTACTCCGTCCATATCGGTCTTCGCGCCGGCCGAAGGGTAGTCTTCGCTACGAGGGTTCACCGAAGACGGGTCGAGGAGACCCTGCCGTCCCCTCGTTATAACACCGGGGGCCGTGAGGTGGTCGTTCGTCCCACCATGCCCGTCGGCGTGCCCGCAGAGGTCGTCGCGCTCGCGTTGTTCCTTTGCGGTATCGCGCTGGTGATCGTGAGCGTCGAGACCTTCATCGAGAGTATCACCGAAAGCGCGCTCGAACTCGGGGTGTCGGGATTCTTCCTGACCGTCGTCCTGGCGGGCGCGGACGTCGAGAACGCGATCATCGGGCTCGCGGCGGTGAACGAGGGACTGTCGGGGCTGGCGCTCGGCACCGTTTTCGGGGAAGCGCTGTTCATTCTCGCGGTCGCCGTCGGCATCGCGGGCGTCCTCACGCCCTTCAGCACCGATGTCCCCCGGTCGTACCTGCTGCTCGTACTCGGCTCTCCGGCTCTACTACTCGTCCTCGCCCTCGACGGGACGCTCTCACAGGGGGACGGGGCGGTTCTGACCGTTGCATTTGCGCCCGCGCTCGGAGCCGTCTACCTGCTCGAACGGAACCGGCGGACGCGCTACTTCGCCGCCGAGGAGGTCGAGGAGGCGCTCGAAGAGCAAGAAGGTCACGAGGATCAAGAAGAGGGCCCGGACGACCCGAGCGATACGAGCGACGCGGGCGACGCCGACGGTGAGCACGATGATGGCGATGTCGACGGCGATGGCGATAACGGCGACGACCTGCTCGAAGTGCCGGTCGACGTCTCGTTCGGCGAGCGCCTCGAAGCTCGGTTCGGGGGCCGATACCAGCTCGCGGTCGCGATCGTCGCAACCGCGGGTATGACGATCGGCTCCCAGCTTGCAGTGTCGGGCGCGGAGGGACTTCTCGACGTGCTTGGGGTCACGGGCTTGGCCTTCGGCGCGACGGTCGTGGGTTTCGTCTCCTCGCTCGAAGAGATCTTTCTCACAGCCGAACCCGTCCGGCAGGGCCGGCCACACATCGGCGTTGGCAACGTCGTCGGGAGCATGCTCTTTTTCGTGACCGCGAACCCCGGCGTGATCGCGCTGGTTCGGCCGCTCGACGTCGGCGGAGCGGTGGTTTCCGTCCATCTGCCCTTCTTTCTCGTGACGCTACTGCTCGTTACCGTCCTGTTCTGGCGGGGCGACGTCGGCCGCGCGGACGGCGTGTTTCTGCTTCTGATCTACGTGGCGTACTGGGGCGCGAACTACCTGCTGTAGCCGCTCCGAGACGGTCAGGGAGGACTCGGACGAACGGCCTCGACGGACGACGGGGCCCCGGACCGACACGATCGGAACCACGGGCGGCAGGCAACGCGGACACCCGACGGCCGGCGCGCGGGCCTTTATGTGTTCTCGGACGGTAGTCGATACCGCATGACAGAGACGGACGTCGCGGTCATCGGCGGGGGTCCCGGGGGGCTTTCGGCCGCGCTCTTTACCGCGAAGAACGGCCTGGGGACGACGGTGTTCGACACCGATGACACCGGCGTTTACGCAGCGAAGCTACGCAACTACCTCGGCATCGAGGAGATGAGCGGCAACGAGTTCATCCACACTGCCAGACAGCAGGTCGATGGGCACGGCGCGACGCGCAAGCAGGACGAGGCGGTGAAGGACGTCGAGCAGGTAGACGAGGGATTTCGGGTCACGACCGACGGCGATGACGGCGACGGCGATGGCGAGTACCATGCTACGTACGTCGTCCTCGCGACCGGCTATCCCTGCGAGTTGGCGAAGGAACTCGGCTGTGACGTCGGCCGGCTCGACACCGTCGAAATCGATGCCGACAGCGAGACGACCGTCGCGAACGCGTATGCGGTCGGCGAGGCGACCCGGGTCCAGAAGATTCAGGTGGCGATCTCGGTAGGACAGGGCGCGACAGCGGCCATCGATATCCTCTCAGCGGAGTACAACGAGCCGTTTCACGACTACGACAAGAGTCTTCACGGTGGGTACGGCTGATCGCAGCCCGGTTCGGCGGGCAGCGGATATAGGAATCGACCGACGGGAGTCGACGAGCGACCTACTCGACGCTTAGACCGCCCCCGCCGCGGGACGCTTCGAATTCGAGCTCGATTTCGAGTTCCTTGCCGTGGTGGGAGGTGTACTCGACTTCGACCTCGATGGGCTCCCGGTACGAAAAGGGGATCTCCCAATCGTCACTGGAGACGGTGAGGTCGGTGCCCGCTTCGATCTGATCGGCGAGTTCCCGCAGGAACGTCGCGGTTTCGGCGCGGCCGAGGTACACTTCGCGGCCGAAGTAGCCGTCGGTGACCGGCGTCCGTCGATCCGTCTCGTCGCTCGGGAGGTTCGCCATACGGTCAGGTGGGAGCTTAGGCACATAAGAGTGCGTACCACGAAGGTTCTTGACTCGACGGCTACAGGACACCGTATGTCGCTGTTCGACGTGCTCGGGAGCAAACCGCGGCTCAAGATTCTCCAGGAACTCGCCGGCGAACCCCGATACGTCTCCGAACTCGCGAAACGTGTCGGTATGGACGGAAAGAGCGCGGTCCACCACCTATCGACGCTCGAAGACGCCGGGCTGATCGAGTCCTACGAGACGAGCCGCCGGAAGTACTACCGGCTCGTAAAGACCGTCGAACTGCGCGCCGTGCCCGACGAGCGGACCTTCCTCCTTCATGCGACCGACGCCGATGCCGAGGCTGGACGGGACGGGCGAAGCGAGCACACGCGCGACGTCCCGGAAACCCCTCCAGCCAAGGACTAACGATGCCACACGGCGCGGGTACATGTAGCACAGTTCAATGAACACCGGTGCACGCACGAGCAGGTATATAATGATCACCTGCATGCTCCAGCAGCATGTCGGAACGCCGGGTAGTACTCGGAGCGGTCGTTGCGATCGTCGCCATCATCGCCGCAGTCGCGGTGTCGGGCGTCGTCGTTGCACAAGACGGTAGTGGGGGTTCGGGCGGCGAAGCTGGCGGGAGCGAAGGCGGCGAGGAGGGCGGGGACCTCTTGGATGTCTCGGGGTGGGCCGCGGTCGCGGCCCTGTTGGGCGGGACCGTCGTGCTCATGGTGAGTGTCGAGGTATTAATCCACGCGCTCGTCCGAACGGCGATCCGGTTTCGGGTGTCGGCGTTCCTGCTGGCCGTGGTCTTCTCGGGGTTCGAGTTCGACAATGTCGCTTTCGGCGTCTTCACCGGCTTTCGCGAGATGCAAGACGTCGCGCTCGGTCTCGCGCTCGGCAACGCCGTCTCGATCTTCGGGCTTACCCTCGCGCTCGGCGCGTTGCTGTTTCCTTTCGAGATCGACGTCCCCCGCGAGTACCTCGCGCTACTGGTGACCGTGCCCCTGGTGTTGATCGCGCCGCTTCTGACGGGCCAGTTCACGCCGACGAACGGCGTCTTGCTCCTGTTCATCGCCGTCGCGGTCTTCGCGTACGTGCTCAAACGCGAGCGCGAGTCCGACCGGTCGTTCATGCAATCGGAGGAGGTCATGGAAATCGTGACCGTCGCCGACGGCGAAGAACCCCCGTCGACGCGTCTGCCGACGCCGCTGCGCCGGGTGTCTCGATACGACTGGTTCTGGCCAATAGTCATGATGCTCGCGATCGGTGGGATCGTCGTCGGCGCGGAAGGCTCGGCGGCGGGCGTCGAAGGGGTGCTATCGACGTGGGAGATGACCGGAACGGTCGTGGGCCTCACCCTCGTCACCTTACTGTATACGATCGACGACCTCCTGCTCATCATCGAGCCACTCCGACTGGGCTACTACGACATCGCCGTCGGCGGCGTGATCGGCAGTCTGCTCTTTTTCGTAACGGCGAACGTCGGAATCGTCTCGCTGGTGGGGACGGTCGATCTCGCCCCCTCGACGCTGTACTTTCACTTTCCGGTATTGATGGGGGTTACGGGACTATCGACGTACTTCCTCCATCGAGGTCGGATGACCCGCTGGCACGGCGCGCTGTTGCTCGGACTATATGTTCTCTACATCCTCGTCACGCTCCAGTTCTTCGGCGTCGCTCCGGTAAGCGAGTAACCTGATGACCCGGTGACCCGTTCGACCGGACCGACCCGCTCGGGTCGTTGCCGCGGTCGATCTCCGTCCGGTCGTTCGCGCTCGCCGGTCACTGCTGCGTCAAGCGTCCGATCAGACGAGATCGACCTGCCCAAGCGCGGTTTCGAGGCGCTGCCAGCCCCCCCTGTCGTGCCAGCCCCAGCCGTGATTTTCCACGCGGGCGCTTGCGCCGAACTCCCGAACCGCCCGCTCGAATGTCCGTCGCTCACGATCGAGCCCTCCGCTGTGGGTTTTCCCCTCGCTGTCGCTCGAACCGTCGCGGCCTGCGTCGTCGAGACTCGCGTAGCGGCCCGTTCCGCCGCGGCCGTCGATCGCGCGCACGGCCTCGGTCGGGTTCGAGACCGCCTCGGTCCACCCGGCGGTCGTCCCGGCGAGGAAGGCCTCGAGGGCCGACCGGCGGGTCCGCAGGGTCGTCTCGGTCGTGACCAGCGCGGGACCGTACATCGGGAACTGATCGGCGACGGCGAGCGCGTCGACGGTCTCGCCCTCCCGTTCGAGCCGACGGGGATCGGCGAACGAGCCGGTAACGACGTCCGCCAGGTCCTCGCGCAAGGCCGCCCGCTCCTCGCCCGCGATGTCGACGACGGTGACCTCGTCCAATACGCCGGCCTGGGCGAGAAAGAGCCGGCCGAGCAGTCCGGTCTCCGACCGGCTCGACGTGCCGACCCGTTTGCCCCGGAGCTGGTGCACGCGCTCGAAGGGCCCGCCGAAGGCCGCACGCGTCGTATACAGCGTCGTCATCGCGCGCTGGAAGCAAAGCGCGAGCGGAACGACCGGCGTCCCCTCCCGGCGCGCCCGGACGACCGTCGCCGCGCCCGCGAGCGCGACATCGCTCTCGCCGTCGACGACGCCTGAAATCGCCGCGCCCGAGCCACGGTTCGCGCCGATCTCGACCGACAGGCCGCCGCGGTCGTACTGGCCCGCCGCACGCGCCGCGAAGAAGGGCGCGTGCAGTCCGTTCGGTTCCCAGTTCAATCCGAGACGGAGCGACTCGCTCACGCCGTTCTCATCGTCCCCGTCGCTCCCGCCGTTCCCGTCGGCGTTTCGAGCGTCGGTTATTCCGTCGCTCCTGCCCGCGCTCTCGGTCCCGCTCCCGACCTCGCGTTCGGACTCGGATCCGGCCCCGATCGCCGCTGCGACGGCCGCTGCCTGTGCTGCGAGGCGGTCGCCGTGGGTGGCGTAGACACGATCGGTCGTTTCCGATTCGGGGGCGACGGGTCGCCAGGCGTTCGGCGGGCGGCCGCGCGCGCTGGTTCGAAGCGTCGTCGTCGCAAGCAAGTCGCGGTCGGTCAGCCGGTTCAGCGCCGTCGCGACCGTCTCGCGATTCAGGTCGGTGCCGATCCGAACGGCCAGCCGGGTCGTCGGCTCCGGGTCGCCTGCGTCCGCGAACCGCTCGCGTGCGAGGAGGTACGCGAGGACCCGCGCCGCGTCGTCGCCGAGACCGGCCGCGAGACGGTCCACGAGTGGCTCATCGGCCTCGTCGAGCACCGGGAACTCGCGGGTGTGCATCGTCAGCCGAAATAAACGAGCCGGCCTTATATATGGTCACGCCGACGCCAGGGTAGCGTTTATTTTGGCAACTCTCGGGAGAAGCGCCGCTGAAACCGTTTTGGAAGCCCCCGACACGCTCGGCTCGGGGGGCTCGTTGCGCGCGCTCACTCACTACCGTTCGCGTGCTTACTTCGCCCGCCGTCGCCGAGCGGTCGGCCTCTTCCAGTCCCACCCGAACCGGTTCCTGTTAGCCTTCATCGCTCAACTAAACACTGTCGACGCTGGTCTTGACCCGAGGTCAGCGTTCAACTGGTCGGTCCTCTACCGGTCGGGTCGTACCGGACACCGCCGGTAGCGACGCGCCGCTCCGATGTCGGAAGCGATCGACGAGCGACGAACGCGGACGAGCGGCGTCGAAAACGAAGAACCAGCGGACGATCGCGGGTTGTGGAGTGCGGCTCGATTCAGTCGTCGGCGGCCGGCGCGTCGGCGGATTCGGTGGGCGGATCGGTCGGTTCGACCTCGACCTCGATCTCGGTCGCGGCGGCTTTGTACTCGGGGATGTTCGCGTCCGGATCGAGCACGTCGTTGGTGAGCTTGTTCGCCGAGGACTTCGCGAAGTGCGGCGTCGTCCAGATCGAGCCTTCCTTGATGTCCTCGGTGACGTGTGCCTCGACGGTGATCTCCCCGCGTCGCGACCGCAGCGTCACCATCTGTCCGTCCTCGATGCCGTAGCGCTCGGCGTCCGCCGGATGGACGTCGACGAAGTTGTCGGGGTCGCGACGCTGGAGGGTCGGCGAGCGAGTACTCATCGTCCCGGTGTTGTAGTGGGCTTCGAGCCGCGCGGTAGTAAGGATCAACGGGTACTCGTCGTCGGGCACCTCCGCCGGCGGCTGGTGGGTCACGCCGATGATCTCTCCGAGCCCGTTCTCGGTGTCGAAGCCCTCCTCGTAGAGGAACGGATCGCCTTCGTCGCCCTCTTCGAGACATGGCCACTGGATGCCTTCCTCGCCGAGGGCCTCGTAGGTTATCCCGTGGTAACTCGGGGTTACCTCCCGTAGCTCCTCGAAGACCTCCTCGGGCTCGTCGAAGTCGAAACCCTCGTCGAACATCCGGGTGCCGAGCTCGGAGAGGATGCGCAGGTCGTCTTTCGTGTTGCCCGGGACGCTCGTCACCGGGCGCATGAGCTGTACGCGTCGGTCGGTGTTCGTGACCGTCCCGCCGCGTTCGGCCCACGAGGTCGCCGGCAGCACGACGTCGGCGAGTTCGGCGGTTTCGGACATGAAGACGTCCTGCACGCAGAGGAATTCGAGTTCCTCGAAGCGCTTTGCCACCTCGTTGGCGTCGGGCTCGGAAACGACCGGGTTCTCGCCCATGATATAGAGACCCTTGATCGACTCGCCGGCCCGATCGGAGATCTCGACGTTCGTCAGGCCCGGCTCGGGGGGCACCTCGAAGCCCCAGACCTCCTCGGTCTTCTTTCGGGCTTCATCGTCGTCGGTGTCGCGATAGCCGGGTAAAACGTTCGGCATCGCGCCGACGTCACAGGTGCCCTGGACGTTGTTCTGGCCGCGAAGCGGGTTCACACCCGTACCTGGTCGGCCGAGGTTGCCGGTGATGAGCGCGAGATTGACCTCGTTCTGGACGTTGTCGACACCACAACGGTGCTGGCTCATCCCCATCCCGGTGAAGATCGCCGCGTTCTTCGCCTCGGCGTAGACCTTCGCCGCCTCCTGGATCTTCTCCAAGGGGATCCCACAGGTTTCGGCGGCTTCCTCCATATCGAAGTCCGCGAGGGTCTCTTCTAAGTGCTCGAAGCCCTCGGTGCGTTCTTCGATGAACTCCTCGTCGTACCACTCGTTGTCCAGGATCGTCTTGATGACGACGTTGAGCAGCGGGATGTCGGTACCGGGATTCAATTGAAGGTGGATGTCCGCGTCCCGGGTCGTCTTATTCGCGTGGGGATCGACCTGGACGATGTCGGTGTCCTCCAAGGCGGCCTGTTTGAAGTAGCTGCTGTGAGCGATCGGGTGCTGTTCGCTCGGGTTCGCCCCCTGGATCCAGTAGGCGTCGCCCTCGTCCATGAGGTCCTGCATGCTGTTGGTCATCGCCCCCGCGCCCAGGCTATTGCGAAGGGTCCAGACCGTCGAAGCGTGACACAGCCGCGTGCAGTTGTCGACGTTGTTCGTGCCGTACCGGCGGGCGAACTTCTGGATGAGGTAGTTCTCCTCGTTGACGGCCTTCGAACACCCGAAGAAACCCATCGCGTCGGGCTCGTAGTCGTCTCTGATCCGGGTGAGTTCCGACTCGATGAGATCGTAGGCTTCCTCCCAGGACGCCTCGCGGAACTCGCCGTCTTCCTTGATGAGGGGTTCTTTCAGCCGATCGGGGTGATTCACGACCTCGGTCGAGGCCCCGCCTTTGATACAGAGCGCCCCCTCGTTGACCGGCGCGTCGAACCACGGTTTGAGGTTTACGTCGCCCTCTTCGTCCTCGTCGGGTTGGAGTTGCAGCCCGCAACCGACCCCGCAGTACGGACAGATCGTCTTGACCGGCTCTTGCCCTTCGCTTGACATAATAGTGTTCCTCTACCGGAGCGTATCCTGGCCAATCGTATGAATCTTTCCGCGTCGAGCGAGCGACCTTCTAACGGGCGAATACTGTTTCTCCCTGGCCAGACGCGAGTCGTTACGTCGTGACGATCCCCTTTTCCCTCGCGCGAAACCGACGGACGCGACACGGCCTCGGAACGTGAGCCGATCCGTCGCTTCGACCCGCACCGGTATCGGGTTCGTGTCGATGGCGGACCTCATCGTAGTACACGAGTAACGGTGCCGGCGGCGATCCATCGTCGCTGGGTCGCTGCCGGCGACCTTCATCTTCAACCGTTTAACGGCCCGCGCACGAAGGGGACGGTATGGACCTCACCGCGTCTATCGTCGCCGACCGCGCCGCGGAGTACGAACGTGTCGAACCCCTCCACGCCGTCGAACAGGACAACATAGAGACGTTCCCGGCCGCCTTTCGCGACGGGTCGCTCACCTGGAAGGACGCCGAGTGGATCGTCTGGTGGTACTATCGGCGGTACTTGGGCGCGTTCCCCGACGACGAACGCCGGGCGGTCGAGGACGCCTTCCGCGAGAACGACTTCGAGACCGTCCAGGATGCCGTCGGAACGATGCTCGAAGCGGACGACGTGGCGGGGCGGGTCCGGTCGCTCACGACCCTGCGGGGCGTGGACGTCCCGATCGCCTCGGCGTTTCTGTTCTACGGTTTCCCCGAGACCTACCCCGTCGTCGGCGAACGCGAGTGGGGCGTCCTGCGGGCAGCGGGCGAGATCGAGGCGGCCTACCCCGATCCGCCCTCGGTGGCCGAGTACGGGAGCTACGCTGGGACCTACCGCGAGGTGGCCGATCGGTGCAACGCCGATCTCCCGACACTGTACCGGGCCATATGGCGTCTCGGCGCGGAGTAAGCCCGGGAACGGAAGGTGGAAGCAAGAAGCAAGGGAAGGGAATCGAACCCGTCCCGGACGGGGTCGCTCGAACCAACCCTGGCGGGTCGAACGGCCGGCTTGACGTGTCGAACGACCGGACGGACGTAATTCGACGCGTGCTCGGAGGCTCAGAGAATGCGGTTGTCCCGCAGGAAGTCACAGAGCAGGTGACAGTGAAGCACGACCGCCGTGACGACGGCGAGCGGCCGGGAAAGCCCCTCGGCGAGGCCGATCAGCACCCCGCCGACGAGGACGTGTGTCAGCAGCCGCTCGTACATCATGTCCCGGATGTCGTCGAAGATCCCTTCCTGTTCGCTGAACGCGGCGATCGGGTTCCGGAGAGCGCCCGTCAGGTGGTGCCAGTCGCCGGCGTACACCCGCGCGATCAGGAAGTGATCGAGATCGATGAACACCCCTAACCCGAGCCCGTATGCTCCGAGGATCGCGAGGCGAGTTCGACTGCACTGTCGTCGCACGGCCGCGAGCGCGAGCGCCGTCGCCGGCACGCTCGCGAGCAAGTGTTCGCTCGATCGCATTCGGTAGTCGGGTTCGCTCGCGTCGGTATCAGGCCATCGGTGCGGCCGCGCCGACACAGCCCGATCGATACGCCCTTCGTGACGGCTCGCGCTATTGGAACGTGTATAAGGCTCACTATACATTAGTCCGAGCCTCGAAACGATCAGTGTGTGAACGTAACGCCCGAGTCATGCCACATCGTGACTATAATACGACTCGAACGGAGGGTATTTATCCTCGGCCGGAGACGTAAATCCCATGGTTCACACGTGTAGGAACTGTAAGCAAGCCTTCGGAACGAAGCTCGAGTACGAACTCCACCGCGACACCTGCTGGGACGACCAACTGATCTGTACACAGTGTGGCGAACGCTTCGCCGAGCGAACCGCGACGGAAGACGGCTGGCACTACCGATGTCCAAGCGACGACTGCGAGGCCGAAGGCATCGGCGAGGACCTCCAGCCGATCAGCGACGTCATCTCGGTTTCCCGATAGAACGACCGGCTGCCGTCGCACGTCGCTACCGTCGCGCGACCGGCCACGAACGTCGAATCGACGACCGCTCGTCGTCCCTGCACGTTTTTCCTCCCTCTCCCGGTGCCTGTGGTGTGGTATCAATTCGCTCGACTCGTAGTGTCCCCGGCGGCGCGGTCGTCGCACTCGTCGGCGAGTCGGTCGAGGTGTGAAAGCGCCCGGACACAGATCACGGCGTACGGAGCCGCGAAAAGCGGGACCTCGAAGACGGCCCGACAGCGTTCGGGTCCGGCGCCTTTGGCGGTCGCCTCGCTTCCCTCGCTCCTCTCGGCTTCGCCGGCCGGCCGGTTTCGTGCGTCGGCCGGGGCGGGTTCGACGCGATGGCCGGTCGCTCGAATACCACACACTCGCCAGTCCCAGCGGTTCTCGGTACAGGAGTCGACCTCGAAGGGAAGCCGAAGGCCGCCACGGAGGCGGACCGTTCCCCGGGTGCCCGCCGCGATCTCCCGGTCGGAAGAGTCGATATCGGTGATCGAGGGACCCCACTCCGGCCACCGACGGGTGTCGGTCAGCAGCGCCCAGACGGCGGCGGGCGGGGCGTCGATCCGGCGGGTAACGACGAGGCGAACGCCCACAGGCGACCGTTCGACGCCGACCGTCGTCGAGCGGATGCTGACCGTCGAGCGAGCGAGGCGACGGGACACGGACGGACTCGGCGTCGTCGGCTCAAAAACGCCGGGCTCTCGAGTCCCGGTCCTCGGCTCTCGACTCCCGGCTCCGGCTTCCAACTCTCGGCTTCCGATCCCTGGCGCTCGACCGTCGACCGGGCGCGCCGGGATGCACCGGCACGGCCCGATCGGTCGCTCCGTCCCGGATTTTAAACCCGATACGGCGGCTTACTGACCTCATGATATCCGTGGCGGGGTTGACCAAGCGGTACGGCGACTTTACCGCCGTAGCTGGGAGCGATTTTTCCGTCGCGAGCGGGGAGGTCTTCGGCCTCGTCGGCCCGAACGGGGCAGGCAAGACGACGACGCTCAAGATCCTCTCAGGACTGATCGAACCCTCCGGTGGAACAGCGACGGTCGCGGGCTACGACGTCGAAGACCCCGAGATGCGCTCCGTGCTGGGATTCCTCCCCGAGGAATCGCCGCTATACGAGGACATGACGCCGCTGTCGTACCTGCGATTCTTCGCGGACCTCTACGACGTCCCGCGCGGCGTTGCGACCGACCGCATCGACGCCGCCCTTTCTCGCCTCGACTTAAACCACCGCGAGCGACGCCTCGGCGACATGTCGAAGGGAATGAAGCGGAAGGTCACCATTGCCCGGTCGCTGATCAACGATCCCGACGTGTTGATCTACGACGAACCGGCGAGCGGGCTCGATCCGCTCACGACCAACGAAGTGCTACAGTTCGTCGGCGAACTCGCCGCGGCGGGCAAAACGGTGCTGTTCAGCGCGCACAACCTCTATCACGTTGAGGACGTCTGCGACCGGGTGATCGTCATGATCGACGGCGAGATAGTCGCCCGCGGGACGGTAGCGGAGATCCGCGCGACCCACGGCACTACCGAATACCACGTCTACACCACCGTTCCCGTCGACAGCGCGACGAACGAGAACGCGGCGATCGACGGTGCAACGATCGAGAGCGCGACGAACGGTACGGAACCGACGACGAGCCCCGAGAGGGACGCGACGAACGACGAGGAAAGCGAGGCAATACCGGCGACTCCGGGCGCTCACGGGACAGTAAAGGGCGACACGGACCGAGCGGACGTACCTCACCGGGCGCGCCGGGCGGGGACGACCCGAGCGAACGCGGCCCGAAACGGACACGCCGACATGGACGGGCGCAGTGACGTCAGTGCTAACGCCGACGGAAGCGACGACGCCGATAGCACGGATGGCACGACCACGGAGCGCGAACGTGCGGACGGATCGACCGACCGGTACGAGACGGTCGTTCCGGACATGGCAGCGGTCGAGACGGTTCGCGAGCGGGCGACCGAACGCGGCGGGACGGTCGTCGATATCCGGACCGTCGAGCCGAGCTTCGAGGAGATATTTCTGGCCATCGCCCGACCGTCGGCGGGAGCCGGGTCGTGAGCGGCTCCGGTCGAGGGCGATCGTTCACAGGCATCGGAAAACACCTTTCGGGGACGTTCCGGATCGCACGCTGGGAGGTCACCAGAAGTGCTGGAGGGCTCGACCGTCGGACAGCACTGTTCGTGTTGGCGGCGTTCGGGCTCGTCGGCGGCGCGATCGCGGCGGGGATCGGACCCGGCCTCGGCAACGTTGCGCTCGACCGTGACGTCTACCGCGTCGGCGTCGAGGCGAACAGCCCCTACGCCGAAGTGATCGCCGCCGACTCGTCGCTCGCGGCCGGGCCACCGAACGTCGCCGCCCTCGAAGCCGGCGACGTAGACGTCGTCGTCCGCGACGAGCGCGTCGTCGTCGCCGATTCGGCGAAGGGCAGAGCCGCTCTTGCGGCGTTTCGCTCGGCGACCGAAGCATATAATGACCGCCGGATGAGCGCGGAGGCAGACGCCGTCGCCGCCTTCCCGGTTGTCGTGACGCTCTCGTACGAGGACCGATCGCTCGGCGGCGGCGCTGCCGGGGCAGCCGGCACCGTCGGCGGTGCAGGCACCGGCAACGGAGCGTCCGCGACCGGCGGATCGAACGCGGATACGGGTACGGGTGCAAGCGGCGACGCCGACCGAGGACAGGCGGGCGGCGTCTCGGGCAGCGAGGGAGCCAGCACGGGCGACGGAGCGGCCGGCCGATCGGGGACCGGGGGCGTGCCCGCGGTGGGTGCGGGAGGGATCTCGGGGGGGCAGAACGGATCGCCGGCGGACATCGCGCCGCCGTTTCCCTTCGAGTCGCTCGTGCTCGCCTTCGCCTTTCTCGTGCCGATGAACTTCGTCGTCCAACTCTACGGCTCGTCGATGCTCGGCGAGCGGACGAACCGCCGGGGCGAACTCCTGCTGGTCTCGCCGGTGAGCCGGGCCGAGATCGTCGCCGGTAAGACCCTGCCGTACCTTCTCGGCATCGGGGGGATCACCGCGCTCATCGCCCTCGGGGTCGGCGGGGGGGTCGTCTCGGTCGCGGCGGTGCTTCCCATCGGTCTGTGCTTTCTCGCAGCGACCTTCTTCGGCGCGATGCTCGCCCGGTCGTTCAAGGAACTCACCTTCGTCACCGTCGCGGCGAGCGTCTTTCTGACGAGTTACGTCTTCGTCCCCGCTGTCTTCGCCGACGTCACCCCTATTGCGCTCATCTCGCCGCTGACACTCGTGGTTCGGGATCTGACGCGCGAATCGATCTCGATGGGCGAATACGCCTTCTCGACGGGCCCGTTTTACCTCTCGGGGCTCGTCTGCTTCGCGCTGGGTGCTGGAATTTACCGCGAGGAGGACCTCTTTACTCAGCGGCCGATCTCTCTCAAATTCATCGACGCGCTCCGCGCGCGCTTACGGAGCCGGAAGTCGGTTGCGCTACTCAGCGCGGCCTTTATTCCGTTCGTCTTTATCGCCGAGCTGCTCTGTATTGCAGTGCTGTTTGCCCTCCCGGTCGGGTACTCGGTGTCCGCTTTACTGTTGGTGATCGCAACCGTCGAGGAACTCGCCAAAAGCATCCACGTCTACGCCGGGTTCGCGAGCGGACGGTTCGAAAGCCGGAGCCCGAACGCGAGCGCGATCGGGCATAGGGGTGAGAACGGGTCGCGGCGGCGATGGCGATGGCGATGGCAAACGGCGCTCGTTCTGGGGACGCTCTCGGGGATCGGCTTCTTCCTTGGCGAGAAGGTCACGCTGCTCGCCCAGGCGGTCGGACTGCCCGAACTCGCGCTCGGACGTGCGGCGTTCGTTCCGAGCGGGGCAGGCGGCGTGGCTCTCGTCGCCCTCGCCCTCGCGCCCCTACTGCTTCACTGTGTGACGGCGTCGATCGCGGCGTTAGGCGCGAGTCGCTCGAAGCGAGCCTATCTCCTCGCGCTTCTCGTGGCGATCTGCGTGCACGCAGCCTATAATTTCACGGTGGTGACCGCAGTTGTCTGATCCGCGACTCACGATCGCGAAACGGGAGCTGAGCGGGCTGCGCAAGGAAAAGACGATCGTGCTCGCCCTCGGCATTCAGCTGTTCATCGCGGCGTTTTCCTCGTTTCTCGTCGTCGGGCTGGTCTCGCTGTACGACCCCGGTTCGGTCGAGGGCTACTCGGTCGACGTCGCGGTGGCTGGCGACGCTGCCGACGAACTCGTCGCCGTCGCCGCCCGGCAGGACGGGCTCGATCCGACGCATTACGAGAGCTCGGTGGACGCCCGCGCGTCGTTCGCGAGCGGGCGAAGCGACGCGCTCCTCGTCGCCGACCGAACCGAACACGGCCGGGTCGGGATCGAGGCGACGGTCCCGGACGGAAACATCCGGACGACGCTCGTCGTCGTGCAGCTCAAAGACGCGTTCGAGGCGTACGAACGCGCCGAACGCGAGGCGATGGCCGAGCGCCTTGACACGATGCCCGTAGAGTTGCCCCCCGAGCAGCGCTCGAACCCATATTACGACTTCACCTACACCGTCCTCGTCCCCCTGTTGCTCTTCCTCCCGGTGTTCATCAGCGGATCGATCACGGTGGACTCGATCACCGAGGAACTCGATCGCGGGACCTTGGAGTTGCTCCGGGTCGCGCCGGTCTCGCTCGCGCACATTGTGGACGGAAAGTTGCTCGCGAACGCCGCGCTCGCGCCCGCACAGGCGGCGTTGTGGCTCGCCTTGCTCGGGCTCAATGGCACTCGGGTTGCGAACGTCCCCGCCTTGCTCATGCTCGTCGGTGCCTTCTCGCTCCTGTTGACGGCGGCCAGCGTCGCGGTTTCGCTGCTCGCGCCCGATCGACGGATCGCCCAGCCGGTCTATTCGGTCTGTGCGCTGGGTGTCGTCGGGGCGGGTGCGGTGCTCTCCCACGGGCCGGTGAACACGGTTGCACGGCTCGCGATCGACAGCGCCGGCTCGGGGACGATCGCCGCCGCGGTTGGCTACGTACTCGTTGCGATCGGCGTCTACGCGGCGACCCGGTGGCTGGTCGGGCGGACCGACGCGGCTACGCTCTGAGGGTCGATCGAATCGGACCTGAACAGCTGCGGACCCAGGCAGCCATGGGCTGGGAGGGCGAGCGTGTCACTCATCGCAGGAGCGTTTTTACGCCTCGGCGGCGAGACGCCGGCTATGGAGTACACGACGCTCGGCGACACGGGCATGGACGTGAGCCGGATCTGTCTCGGCTGTATGAGTTTCGGGTCGAGCGACTGGCGCGAGTGGGTGTTGGACGAGGAAGCGAGCCGCGAAATCATCGACCAGGCGATCGATCTGGGGATCAACTTCTTCGACACGGCGAACATGTACTCGAGGGGCGAGTCCGAACGCGTACTCGGCAACGCGCTCGAGGGTCGCCGAGACGAACAGGTCGTCGCGACGAAGGGCTACTTCCAGATGGACGACAGCGACCCGAACTCCGGCGGGCTCTCGCGCAAAGCGATCGAACAGGAGTTGGAAAATAGCCTCGATCGCTTGGGCATGGAGACCGTCGATCTCTACCAGATCCACCGCCGCGACCCGGACACGCCGATCGACGTTACCCTCTCGGCGCTCGACGACGCTGTGCGTTGCGGCCAGGTCAGGTATATCGGCGCGAGTTCGATGTGGGCCCACCAGTTCGCCGAGACCTTGCATACGAGCGATTCGCTCGGGATGGAGCGGTTCGTCACGATGCAGAACCACTACAATCTCGTCTACCGCGAGGAAGAACGCGAGATGCTCCCGCTGTGCGCAAAGGAGGGCGTCGGCGTAATCCCCTGGAGCCCGCTCGCACGCGGTTACCTTACCCGGCCGGCCGCGGAGATAGACGCCACGACGCGCGGGGAGAGCGAGGAGTACCTTTACGAACACCCCTACCGCGAGGGCGGCGGCCCGGAAATCAACGAGCGCGTCGGCGAACTGGCGAGCGAGAAAGGCGTCACGATGGCCCAGATCGCCCTCTCGTGGCTGTTGCACAAAGACTGGGTCGACGCGCCGATCGTCGGCACGACGAGCGTTTCACACTTAGAAGACGCCGTCGAGGCGCTCGATATCTCGCTGTCCGAGGGCGATATCGAGCACCTCGAAGAGCCGTACGAACCCGTGCGGATGTCCGGTCACGAGTAGCCGTCGCCGACCGTTTCGTGTCGTCCGCGTTACTCGCGTTGTCCGATCGGAACGCACGCATCACGGCGTCGCACCCGCCGGTCAGCCGCCGTCGCCGTTCGCGTCGGGCGCGCTCGCCGGTCGCTCCCTATCGGCCGACGACGACGGGACGTCCTCGGACACCGGATCGGCGTCGCCGTTGGCGGTCGATTTCCACTCGCCGAGTTCCTTCGGATCGACGTGGACGAACACCTCGTCGATCTCGGCGATTTCCCCGATCGTTCCCATCACGTCGGTCTCGATGTCGTGGGCGTCGGCGACGCTTCGGTCGCCTTCGATCTCGACGTGGAGGCTCACGTCGACCTCCGGGCCGACGTAGTGGGCGATCACCTCGTGGACCCCCTCGACATCTGGATGGGACAGCGCGCGATCGAGTATCTCCGCCCGGAGGTCCTCGGACGGTGCACGTCCCACCAGGTAGTTCACGTTGTTCCGGGCGATTCCGACGCCGGTGTGACAGACGGCGAGGGCGACCGCGCCGGCGGCGAGCGGGTCGAGGATCGGATAGCCGATCTGGGCACCGGCGACGCCCAGAAAGGCCGCCCCCGCAGTGAGCACGTCGATCCGGCTGTCGAGCGCTGTCGCGACGAGCGCGGGCGACTCGTGGACCTCGCCGGCAGCGAGACAGTACCGATAGAGAACGTACTTGACGGCCCCGGTGCCCCCGAGCACGGCGAGCGCGAGCGGCCCCCGAGCGACGCGGACGTCCCCGGCGAGGATCGTCGCCGCCGAACGCCACAGCAAAACGACGCCGACGGCGAGCACGCCGAGTGTGATCACGAGCGAGACGAACGGCTCGATTCGCTCGTGGCCGTGTGGGTGGTCGAAGTCCGGCGGGCGGGTCGTGAGGTAGAGGCCGGCGACGACGACGGCGCTGTAGGCCGTGTCGACGAGACTGTTAGCGGCCTCGGAGCCGACCGCAAGACTGCCCGTTTCGAGCCATACGAGGCCTTTGACGACGGCGAGCGCGGCGTTGGCCCCGAGGACGAGCAGGCCGACCCGGCGCAGCGCGTCGCCGCGATCCATGCAGGGAGTTCGCCCGGCCCGAGTAAAGCCGCTTCGGCGTTGCCGGTCGCTAC
>PXRY01000086.1:18656-26528 GCA_003022925.1 Halobacteriales archaeon QS_8_65_32
GGGAGGTCGAGGCGGCTTACGGTGTCGGCGTCGCCACAGAGACAACACGGCATCTCCGTCTTGCCGGTATACATACTTCCCCTACGGACTCGGGACGAAAGGACCTGTCCCCCCGGTCGTGCGGCGGACCGTTGGACGGCGGACCGCCGGATGGCGAATCGCCGACTCAACGGACCCGTCCGGCCGGATCGGCGTGTCGGGTTTCGGATGTTGAACACCGAGCGTTGGATGCCGGTCATCGAGCGAACGGAAACCGTTTACCCGACGGCGGGCGACGGGCGGGCATGGACACAGCGGAGCGGTACCGTCTCGTCGCACGCAACACCGCCGAAGTCGTCACCGAAGCGGAGTTGCGTGACCTCCTCGGTGACGATGGCGACAGCGACGACGGCGAGAACGTGGACGTGGACGCAGAGGCGAAGGCGAGCGGAAACGGAGACGAAACCGACGTCCCGACGATCTACATCGGCTACGCGCCCACCGGCGAGATGCACATCGCTCACTTCACGACTATCAGGAAGCTCGCCGACTTCCTGCACGCCGGCCTCGACGTCACAGTCCTCGTTGCCGACCTGCACGCCCACCTCGACGACGAGAAGAGCCCGTTTCCACTGCTCGACGCTCGCTCGGCGTACTACCGCGAGGCGATTACCGGCATGGTCAAGGCGGCGGGTGCCGACCCCGAAGCGATCGAGTTCATTCAGGGTCGGGAGTTCGAACTCGACTCGGACTATTCGCTCGACCTGTTACGGATGGCCGCCGACACCACGGTTGCCCGGGTCAGACGGGCCGGCAGCGAGGTCGTCCGCCAATCGGAAACTCCTAATCTCGGGGGGTTGATCTACCCGCTGCTCCAATCGCTCGACGTCGCCGCGCTCGACGCCGATATCGCCTACGGGGGCCTCGACCAGCGTGGCATCTACATGCTGAGTCGCGAAGTCCTCCCCGAACACGGGTACGACGCACCGGTCTGTCTGTTCGCCCCCCTGCTGTCAGGGCTCTCGGGCGGGAAAATGAGCGCGTCGGACGAGGCCTCGAAGGTGAACGTCACCGACCCCACGGAGGAGGTCCACGAAAAGATCGGGGCGGCGTACTGCCCACGGGGCGAGATCGAGGGCAACGGCGTGCTCGAATACCTCCAGTACCTCGTCTTTCCGATCCTCGACGAACGCGACGAACCGTTCGTCATCGAGCGTCCCGAGCAGTACGGCGGGGACGTGACCTACGGGAGCTACGACGCGCTCGAAGCGGACTTCGTTGCCGAGGAACTGCACCCACAGGACTTGAAGACCGCGGCGGCGGCGTACATCGACGACACGGTTTCGCCGGTCAGAGCGCGCTTTGCCGACCGGCCCGACCTGCTTCGCGAGGCATACCCCGAGCGGTACGACTGACTCGGTTCCGGCCTGACGATGGATCGCCCGAGTTACAGCGATATCGGGTCTAGAGTCGGTCAAATCGTGGCCGGTTGGATCCTGACCGGTCAGTTTTCCGAGTCGTCGTCGGAATCGCCGTCCGCCGCGTCCGTTTCGTCGTCGGTCGGTTCGCCGTCTCCGTCGGCTCCGGCGTCGTCCGTTTCGCTCGCCTGCTCCGTTTCGCCCATGTCGTGACCGATGTCGCTTCGATCCTCAACGTCGGTTTCTGCGTCCGCCTTCGGTGCCAGGCCGGCGTCGGTTTCGACTCCGTTGCCGGCGTCGGTGTTGGCGTCGGCTTCGCTCGTCGGCTCCGCGTCGGTATCCTCGCCGTCGAGGCCGTTCTCGTCGTCAGTCGTATCCGTCGCTGCGGCGTCGCCCTCCGCGTCCTCGGTCTCGACTGCGTCGACATCGACGCCGCTGCCGACGCCCTCCGCGTCGCTGACGTCGTCGGCATCGACGCCGGCGTCGGCGTCACCGTCCGTTTCGGGATCGACTGCACTAACGTCGGTGCCGGTGCCGATGGCCTCGTCGTCGAGATCGGTGCCGGCGGTCGGCTCCGTCGTCGCGTCGATGCCGGCTCCGGCGTCGTCGCGTTCACGCAGGCGGCTTACCGGGTCACGATCGGCGAGTCGGCCGACGCGATCGTCCTCGCGCAGCCGATTCACTGCCTCGCCCTCGCGGACCCGCTCGACGGCCGCGCCGGCTTCCTCCCGACGCCGCGAGAGAACGAACGCCGCGCTGGCGACCAGCCCTGCTCCCGCCAGTCGGCGGAGCCACGAGCCGCCCGACCCGTCGGTTTCGTCGAGCGCGTCGGGCTCTTCGACGTCGTTGCGACCGTCCGAGAGTTCTGATTCGTCGAGAGTGTCGCTGACGTCCGCGTCGGTGTCGGTGTCGGTATCGGCGTTCGCGTTTCCCGACGAACCGGTGTCGACGTCCTCGACGTCGATGCCGTCGCCGCGGTGGTGATAGAACTCGACGAGCGTGACGTCCGGTCGGTTAGCCATACCTTTCGGTGGTGAGCGTCGAGCACTTAGGGGTTCTGTTGGCATCGGCCGCTCGGAGCCGCGTTCTCCCGCGCCTGACCCTCCCACGACTCGCCGTTCCGGTGTGGTCGTCGAACCGATCGAGTCGATCCAATCGGTCGAACTGGATCAATTCGATCGAACCGACGTCGGATCGAACCGGCTCGGGGCGGAGCAGGCCAGGTCGGACCAAGTCGGGTCGGACCGGGCCGGCTCGGGTCGGATCGCAGTAGGTCGAACGCGTCGAGTCAGACGAACGGCGGCCCGCCCGGAGTCGACGGCTGGGAGACCACCCAGAGGCTCACGGCCGTGTAGAAGATCATGACTACTGTCAAAGCGTACTGGCTCCGGATCGCTTGCAGCCGGCCGGGAAACAGGTCGTAGGCGGCGGCGTGGGCGACCCAGATCGCAAGCAGATGCCCCGAAAGGACGAACACGAGCGAGAGGCCGCCGAACCACCCCGGAAGCACGAGTTGGGGCACCGTCGCGGGCGGCGAGAGCGGGCTCGTCGCGACGACGAGGAGCGACGGGACGAGCGAGAGGAAATACCCCAGGTAGTGTGCGAGGTGATAGCCCGCGGCGATCGCCAGCAGCGGCGGGGCAAAGCGGCGAGCGATCTCGCCCGCCGAAACGTAGGTGTTCGCGTCCGTGCGGCTCCGCCGGGCGGCGAGGCGGTAGATCCCGACGAAGAGCCCGAACCCGGCGGCGAGACAGCCCGGATAGAGAAGCGCGGGAGGCACGCCGAGTCCGACGACGCTTCGTGCGAACCCCGTCCAGCCGGGGGTCAGAACCAGTCCGTCGAACGTCGTGCCCCACAGCAGCGCGATCACGAAGGCGACCTCGTCGAACCCGTTGACGAATCGGGGTTCGGCGAGGGCGCTGCCCGGCAGTCGGACCCGGAGCCGCCCTTTCTCGACCGAAAAGGGGGCGACCCGGCCGTAGTACCGGAAGACCCGTGCGAGCGGGTCGACCGTATCGAACCAACTATCGGTCCCGTAGACGACCGCTCCGGCGAGCGTGACGACCGAGTAGGCGCTCACGAGCGTCGCGAGCGATCGCGGGTTCGTCGCAACGGGGCTGACGATCTCGACCCAGATGAGCCCGAGCAGGAAGACGACGCTCGGCCACGCGCCGACCCGGGCGGGGTACTCGCGATCGAGCGAGGGGAGCGCTTCGACGAGGGTGCGCCACGGGTTGAGCGCCGGCCACGAATTTCCAAGCAGGTACGTCGATATCGTAAACCCTGCCCACCAGCCGACCCAGGTCAGGAGAATCGCAAGGTTTCCTTGGGGGGAGGAGGGGCCAAGAAAGCCCACAGCGATCGTCACGACCGGTCCGACGAGGCCGATCGCCCGGCCGGCGGCGGCGATACCCGCCCGGCCGGGAAGCGACGGGCGACGGTGCCAGTCGTGGACCGCGGCGATGAAAGCCCGATCGGTCACGAAGCTCGCGAGCAGAAATGAAGCCCCGACCGCGCCGCCGCCGGTAAGGAGGAATAACCAGGTCGGAATCGTGAGTGACTCCTGGGAAGTGCTCAGGCTCCCCGCGTGGGCGGCGACCGGCATCGCGAGCGCGACCACGCCCCAGAACGCACATAGCCCGGCGACGATGGCCGCGACCGTCCGCTTCATGCTCGGTAGTCGTTTCCCGCGTACAACACTCACACGGTTTCGCGGCGGATCGATGGCGACGGTCGGTTCGGTTATTAATACCGCAGTCGGCTCCGGTCAGTAGTCCGACCGCGACGAATTCCCTCAGTAGTCGGATCGACGGAACAAGCGACCGGACGGCGGTGTAGGAGTCTCGGACCGCACGACCGGAGGACCGACGACAACCGCGACGACGGCCACAGCTACATCGACACTGTAACCACCGCGATGTTTAAGCTAGCTGCGACGCTTAGAGTTTCTGACCGGACGAGTCGGCTAACCGTCCCGCGGCTTCGAGCGAAGCAGTCAGGTAAAAGAGGCTCGCTCTCTTACTAGCTGTTAATGACGTCCGAAGGGCGGCAAACAGGGACCGAGCACGACGCTGAGGGTGGCCTTCGGCAGCTCTCGTGCTTACCCCCAGCGCGTTCCGTGTCACTCGCTCTGTTCGCTTTCCTGTTCGGGCTCGCGTCGGTGCCCGTCGCCTCGGCCCACGGCAGCGCTACCGCGGGCCTTACCCAGTACCACGGCGCGTTCGCCATCGGCCTCGGGGTCGTTCTGATCAGCGCAACCGTTCTCGGCAAGCGATCGAAGTTTCTGACGCCGACGCAGGCACTGTACGGCGTTTCGGTCGGCCTCGTCGTGACCGCCGTCGGCGCGATCCTCTTCGAGAGCCTCGCCCCTGACCCGGTGTACGCCGCAGGGTCGATGCCCTTCGAACGATCATTGTACCCGCTCATCTCGATCGGAGTCGGCCTGGCGATCACCGTCGGGAGCCTGCTGGTCGGGTGGGTTCGGTGGCCGACACGGCCGCGCTACACCTTTCTCGGCATCGTGTTGGGGCTGTGGATCTCCTACCCGGCGCTCGTTCCGAACGGCTACTCGCACCCGCTCGGGTACGCGCTCGTGCTAGGGACGCCAGTGCTCGTCGGCTACATCCTTTGGACCGACGCCCGGGGCGCGCTCCGAGCGGTGCTTGCCGACCCGGTGTCCCGCCGGTTCGGGATCGGCGTCGGCCTCTTGGTAGGACTGTTTTTCCTCGCGGTTAGCGGCTATCTCACCGTCTTCCTGGAAGAGGGCGCGCCACACGAGACGACCGTTTCGGTGCTGCCGGTGATCTACCAGCTCGTGAGTTGGCCCACGCTCGAAGTCGTCCTACCACACGTCCCGCTCTTTTTCGCAGCGTCGATCGGGGTCGTCGTCGTTGTCGGTACGCTGAGCGTTCTCGTGGGGCTGAACGCCGCGTTCGTCGCCCGCTCGTGGCGTCTCGAAGAGCGGACGGGAGGGATGGCTGGCAGCACTGCGGGGACCGGCGCGGTCGTGGGGTCGTGTACGTGCGGGTGTTGTGGCCCGCTCGTCGCGAAAATCGCGGTGCTGGCAGCCGGGCCGTCGATCGCCGCGCCGCTGTACTGGGTGTTCGTCGATTCCGCGTCGCCGCTCGGGTCGCTGTTCGTCGTCGGGAGCATCGTCCTCTTTACGGCGAGTCTCGTCTATTCGGTCGAGACGGCCGGGCAGCCCGACCGGTCGGCGTCAGTCGTCCCGGCCGATTGAATCGTGCCGACTTCGGTGTCGAATCGTCGCGTTGAGACGGATGGGCCGAACGGATGATGGTTACTACCCACGCCATGGCCGGCGTCGCGGCGGCCGCGGTGCTGGTCTCCGTCGCCCCGGAGGTGGCCGTTGCCGGGGCGCTCGGCGCGATCGTCGGCGGCGTCTTTCCGGACGTCGACCTGTTCGTCGGCACCCACCGGCGGACGCTTCACTACCCGGCGCTCTACTGGGTCGTCGCGGCCCCTGCGCTCGGGCTCGCGGCGCTCGTACCGAACGCGGCGACCGTCGCCGTCGCCTGCTCGCTGACCAGCGCTGGGTTGCACTCGGCCTCGGACGTTCTCGGCGCGGGCGAGGAACTCAGACCGTGGGAACGAACCGTCGACGAGGCGGTCTACCTCCACCCGGCGGATCGCTGGCTCCGTGCTCGCCGCATCGTCCGATACGACGGTGCACCCGAGGACCTACTGCTTTCCGTAGCGTTCGCGCTCCCCGGCGTCGTTCTCTACAGCGGGAGCGTCCGGTACGTCTGTCTGGTCTGTGTGCTCGTCGCGACGGCGTACACGCTGGTTCGAAAGCGAGTCCCCGAGTACGTTGGCCGGTTCGTCGAGTAGCGCCGGGCTCGGGGGTCAGGACCGAGAGGGGCGAGTCGTCGCTGCCCACCAGTCACGTCCGAACTGGAGGAGAAACGGGATCATCGCAGCGGTGGCGAGAACGGTGCCGAGCGGCGGTTCGACGATCGGAAGCAATGCGAGCGCGACGACGACCATCTGCGCGCCGGCGAGCCACCGGTTGATTGCGCTCTTCGGCAGGGGGCCGACCGAGCGGCCGCGCCACGCCCGGATCGAAAGCGCGCCGACACAGACCGGCTTGGCCACTGCCACCGCGAGATACCACACCGGTAACTGCCCGTGGAGAACGCCGAGCAGCGGCGCGACGAACAGCCCCACCGTGTCGAACTTGAGATCGAGAATCGCCCCGAGGCGCGTCGGTTGGTTCCGCGAGCGTGCAACGACGCCGTCGAGGAAATCGAAAGCGACCGCGCTCCCGTATGTCAGCCCCGGCACCCAGGCGGCCGCTCCCGTCGGTCGCGGAACGAACACGAATCCCGCGACGATCGCGAGAAGCAGCCCTCGAGCGAGGGTGATGGCGGTGGCAGGCCCGAGCGACGTACGCAGGTGTCCAGTCTCGGCGTGTCGATTCCGGTAGAGGTACCGCCGGAGCACCGCCAGTTCGTACAGCAGTACGACCCCCGCCGAAAGCGACCACCGCACCCCGAAGGCTGGCATCTCCCATCGGACCAGTGTCAGGTGGCCGCCGGTGATCGTCGCGACAGCAACGACTACGACGACCCCCCATTGCAAGCGAAGCCAACGGCGCGGACTCCGGCGGCCGATCCTTCCGCTCATCGGTCGGTGCGAGCTGTATTTACTTCACGTTCCTCCGCGTATAACCCTTCGTATAAGCCGGAAACGCATCGGCGCTCGATCGTCGAAGTCACCGGGCGGACGACCCGGCGGGGTCGCTCGTCTCGCTACGTCATGCCCTCACCGTTCCGAAGACGACCGGTCACCGCTCGGCTGTGAGCGCAATCGGGATGGGAAGCAATAGTGCCGAGGCGAGCGGTGACGATCGCCGACGGAGAGGGCCGGCCACGGTCGGTCGGCGAGGTGCTCGGACCCGAGCCGGTACGGGACTGAGAGCCAATGGGTGGCCGGCCGAACACGTTCGGCCGGGTCGTTGGTCGTTCGATTGCCGTCCATCCGTCGTCGGCCTCCGCGGGCGGTGTTAAGTTATGCAGCCGTCTGACCGAACAACCATGGGGGGGCCGGGACTGAAAGGGGCCGAGCGCGTGGCAGCGAAGCCGTGGTTCGAAAGACGCCTCCGGCGTCTTTCGTTCACCACGAGAGACCTCCGGTCTCTCGAACGACCACGTTATAGGAGGTCGGCTCCGCCGACCTCCCGCTCGACGAACCCCGGCGTTCCCGTGAGCGAGCACCGCGAGCGAACGGGAGCAGGGGGCCAACTCCGTTGCGATCCTGTGACGACGTAAGCACGTGAGTGAGCACAGCAAACGAGCGCGCAACAAGCCGCGGGTAGTCGTTCGAGAGAGCTTCGCTCTCTCGAACGACTACCCGCGGCTTGTTGCGCGCGCTCGTTCGCTGTGCTCACTCACGTGCTTACGTCGTCACAGGACCGCGTTGCGATCCTGTTGGCTCACGAGAGCTTCGCTCTCGTGAA
>PXRY01000087.1 GCA_003022925.1 Halobacteriales archaeon QS_8_65_32
GTCGTTCAAAAGGTGCTTTGCACCTTTTGTGATGTGGCAAAAACGCTCCGCGTTTTTACTGCAAGCGGGAAATCTTCGATTCCCTGCAATGACGAGAGAGCAAAGCTCTCTCGAACCACGCTCCTCGTTTCACTCGCGCTGCTCGTTCGACTACGGTGCTTACTTCGCCGGGGCCGGACCGAGCGGTCGGCCCCCTCCAGTCCCACCCGAACGGCTTGTTGAGTCCTCCGTTGCTCGACCGAACGCTGTCTTCGGTCAGTTAGCTTTCGATCGATTCGTCCGACTGGTACTCTCCCGACGCCTCGTTCGTTAGTTCGACCTTTCACTGCCCTCCCGAACCCCTATCGCCCCTCGAAGGAGTCCTCGGACATGGACTGGCGCCAGCAACTCGCCCGGAACCTCTCGGCCGAGACCGAAGCGTACGGCTACACCCTCAGCGTATGGGGCGGCGGGGCGATCCTCATCCATCAGTATTCGGCCCCAAGCGTCGTCCAGGTGCACGCCTATGTCGGCGGCGCGCTGTTGGGGTTCGTCGTGCTCGCGCTGCTCGCCTTCCGGTGTCTGTTCGCTTGCCAGGAGGTCGGCGACCAACGTCAACTCGTCGTCGCCTCGATACTTCACGTCATCTCGACGCTCGCGAACCTGGCGCTCACTCATTTCCTCATCGTTACGACGGGTCCCTTTCTTCCGACGATCGGCGTGTTCGCGTTCGTGGGCTTTCAGGTGACCTTTGCGTACAACGCCTTCCTGCTCGTCGAACTGTTCCTTGCACGAACCACTGCGCAACTCGATCTCGGCGTCGCCGAGTGAACACCCATCGTCTGTGCCGCCTGCTCCCGTCCCGAGGCATCGTTTCTGTCGATCGCTCCGTCTCGCCCGCCGACGATCACGGCTCGACCGAGAACGTCTCGAAGACAGTTCCATCGGGTTCACACAGCCGGCCGTCGAGCCCGCCGCCGTCGATCACGTCGAGCTCGGCGTGTGCCGGTCGGTTCCATCGGGGATCGGCGTGACTGCCCGGGTTGACCAGGGTGAGATTCCCGGCCTCGGTGACGCCCGGCCGGTGGGAGTGACCCGAGACGACGATTCGAGCACCTTCCTGGCGGCCGAACAGCCCCAAGGAGGTCTCGTCGTGTTCGTGACCGTGACAGAGCGCGATCCGGGCGTCGCTGTCGAACCCCTCGTCCCCGAGATCGATAGTGCGCGTCGCGGGCAATCGCTCGCGAAGCGCTTTCGGGTCGTTGTTGCCGTAGACCGCTCGGAGCGTTGTAGGTTCCTCCTCGAACGCGTCGAGGACAGCCTCGGTCGTGAAGTCGCCCGTGTGGATCACGAGCTCTGCCTCCCGGACGGCTTCAGCGGTGCGTCCGTCGAGACGGTGGTCGGTTCGCCCGTGGGTATCGGAGACGACAATGATCACGGACAAACCGAGGCGCGCCACGCTCATGAACACCTGTGGATAGACCATGGCCATCCGAGCCCGGACCAGGCACACGAATTCAGGAGCTATTTGCCGGTCGCTGTCGGATCCCACTCAATGGCTGAAAGCAAATCGGTCGTGATCGCCGCGCTGATCGCGAACGGGGCGATCGCGGTTCTGAAGTTCGGTGGCTATCTTCTGACGGGGAGCCCGGCGATGCTATCGGAAGCGTATCACTCGATCTCCGACACGGGTAACCAGGTGTTCTTGCTGATCGGCATCCGTTATAGCGCCCGCGAAGCCGACCGCGAGCACCCCTTTGGCTACGGGAAAGCCCAGTTCTTCTATAGCTTTCTCGTGGCCGTTTTGCTCTTCGGGATCGCCGGCTGGGAGTCGGCGAAACACGGCTACAATGCAGTCCTTCACGGCGAGACCGCCGCCGCGGAAGGCGCGGCCTCCTTACTGGGCGTTACGTTTCCCGCCGTGTGGGTCAACTATACGGTGCTGATCGCCGCGATACTCTTCGAGGCGTACGCCTTCCGGAAGGCCTACCAGGGGTTGCAAGCCGAGATGGACGACCACGGCTGGGACGGCTTCGTCGAAACGTTCAGAAAGACCAGCGAGGTGAGTACCCTCACCGCGTTCACCGAGGACGCGATCGCGATGGGCGGGGCGGGGATCGCCCTGTTCGGCATCTACCTCACGCGCGTCACCGGCAACTACATCTACGACGCCGCCTCCGCACTTCTGATCGGCCTGTTGCTGATGGGCTTCGCCGTCGCACTTGCGTGGGAGAACAAACGACTCATCCTCGGCGAGAGCCTCCCTGCCGACGAGGAACGCCGTCTCCGCGAGGTAGTCGCCGATGCCGAGGGAGTCTCCCGAATCGTCGACTTCCGGACCGTGTTCGTCGGCCCGGGCGATTTACTCGTTACCGCCGACGTAGCGTTCGATTCCGACCTCGACACCGCGACGATCGACGAACGCATCTCGGCGATCGAAACCGATCTCCAGAACAAGGAGGCGCAGGTCCGGAAGGTCTACGTCGAACCCGAGCGCTCGGCGGACGCGTCGGCGAGTGCGGTCTGATCGCCGCTACCGGGGATTTCGGGGACGCTTGGGACTCCAAGGTTTCGAGGATCGTCAGGGAATTCCGGGAGCTGCCGAGAACCGTCGAAAACGTCCATCGACGGTAGCTATATGCTGGTAGCGCTCCCGCCGCTTGATATGCCACCACGTGCCGATCACATGGGGCTCACCGTCGAGGACATGGACGTCATGGTCGAGTTCTACCGCGACACGCTCGGGTTCGAGGTCGTGCTCCGAGCGCATTCGGACGACGAGGAGATGGACACCGAGCCGTTGCGAACGCTCGTCGGCATCGACGACGCCGATCTGGAGGTCGCCTTTCTCGACGCGCCCGGCTGTGCCGTCGAACTAGTGCGTTACGACGCGCCGCCCGGCGACAGCGTCGAGGGCGTCTCGAACAACGACGTCGGCGCGAAACACTTCGCCTTCGAGGTCGACGACATCGACGAGTGGTACGACCGCTTCGAGGCCACGGAGAACGTCTCGACGACGAGTCCGCCCCAGGACTTCGGCTTCACCCCCAGATTCTGCGCGCGACCCCGAGGGCAACGTCGTCGAACTCCTCGAAGCCGAATGAGAGAGCGAGGAAAGCGATGATCACCGGCGTCCACCACGTCGGACAGGTGGTCGAGGACTTCGAGGCTGCCCTCTCGCTATATACCGACGTTCTCGGCGCGACGGTTTTCGAGCAGCGTGACGTCACGGCTGGAGACGAGGGCAATGGTGGAACCGCCGAAAACGGAACGGGTAACGACCCCGGCGACCCGAACGACCCGGCGGTACGGATGGCCTTCACCGAAGTCCCCGGCTGTCAAGTCCACCTCATTGCCCGCGAGCGCCGGGGCACCGATATCGACTCGCTATTGGATTCGTTACTGGCCGTCTCGCCCTATCACGTCGCCTACGCCGTCCCCGACATGGTCGAGGCGATTGCCCGAACGGAGGAGGCGGACTTTGCGATGTACGACACGGAACCGGTCTCGGGGCTCGGTCCCTACGAGCGGGCCTTCGCCGACCCCGAGTCGGTGCCCGGCGTTCCCTTCGAGTTCGTCGAACTCGCCGACTGACTCCTCACGATCAGTCGTCTGACTCTGACTGTCGCACCGATCGTGTTCCGAGAGAGTTGCCGAAGCCGTTTCGGAAGCCCCCGGATGCTCGGCTCGCGGGGCTCATTGTGCTTCTCGTCGCTCCCTCCGGTCGCTCCTGTGGTACTTACTTCGCCCGCCGTCGTCCAGCGTCCGGCCCCTTCCAGTCCCATCTGGAGCGACTTTCTGAGCTGTTTGTACACTCGCTGAACACAGCCCCAAGCGAGGCGGTGTCAACTTACGCGATTGCTCGCCGAACAGCCGCCATAGGTGGGACTGAAAGGAGCCGACCGCTCGGCGTTCTCGTGAGCGCAGTGAAACGAGCGAACGAGAGCTCAAAAGACGAGCAAAGCGAGTCTTTCATAGAACACCGACGACGCAAGCACCACAGTCGAACGAACAGAGTGAGTGAGACATTTCCCGCTTGCAGCAAAAACGCTCCGCGTTTTTGCCACATCACAAAAGGTGCGAAGCACCTTTTGAACGACAGCGAGCCGCGGCCGGTCGAGCGGGAGGGGGCTTCCGAGACGGTTCCGTCGATCTCTCGCTAGAACTCCTTTTGCTACCCGATCGAAAGCCCAAACGGCTTTATCGACGGCCACGAACTGCGGAATATGGCTGCGGGCATCGATCCGGTTCTCGTCGGGTTCGTCGTGATCATGCTCGTGTTCGTCTTCGGGATTTACCTGCTCGTCCGCCGGACGCTGCTCAGCCTACGCGAGGGCTACGATCGAGGTAAGCGGTAGTACGGACGATACACATAGCCGAACTCGACACAGGCGTTCTCGGAAAGGACGAGAACCCGGAGCGTCCTCAATCGAGCGCCGTTGCGATCCGGTCGATGGCCGTCTCGACGTCCGCACGGGAGACGTCGAGGTGCGTACAGAAGCGCACGAGGTGGTCGTCGAAGGGCACGCCGAGAACGCCGGCCTCGTATGCGCCTTCGAGGAAATCGGTCGCGGGTTCGGTCGTCTCGACGAGGACGATGTTCGTCTCGGGGTCGTGAACTGACAGCCCCTCGATCTCGTCGAGCCCCTCGGCGAGAATCCGGGCGTTTGCGTGATCCTCAGCGAGCCGATCGCGACCTTCGAGCGCGCGCAACCCCGGCCCGGCGACGATCCCCGCTTGGCGCATCCCGCCCCCGAAGAGCTTCCGGTGGCGACGGGCCCGTTCTATGAACTCCTCGGGGCCGGCGAGCATCGAGCCGATGGGCGCGCCGAGGCCCTTCGAGAGACAGAACATGACCGAATCGACCTCGCACACGAGGCGGGCGGGCGGGACGTCGAGCGCAACGGCGGCGTTCACTAGACGAGCGCCGTCGACGTGGGTCGGAACCCCTAATTCGCGGGCGGCGTCGGCCGCCGCGTCGATGTTCTCGGAGGAAATCGCGGTTCCGCCCTTCGAGTTGTGGGTGTTTTCGAGACAGAGCAGGCCGGTCCCGGGTCGGTGGACGTCCTCGCCGACGTACCCTTCGTGCACCGCCTCGGGGGTAATCACGCCTCGGTCGCCGCCGTCTATCGTTCGGGGCTGGAGGCCCGACAACTGGGCGAGGCCGCCGACTTCCCATTTGTAGACGTGGCTTTCGCGTTCGATGAGGACTTCCTCGCCCCGCTCGGTGTGGGTGCGGGCGGCGACCTGGTTGCCCATTGTCCCCGTCGGGACGAACATCGCCGCCGCCATCCCGACGAGATCGGCCGCCCGCGCTTCGAGGTCGTTGACGGTGGGGTCCTCGCCGTAGACGTCGTCGCCGACCTCTGCGTCGCGGGCGGCGTCGCGCATCCCCTCGGTCGGTCTCGTCACAGTGTCGCTGCGGAGATCGATCATACCCGGAAACGGGGAGCGAAGGGCAAATAGCCGGCGGTGAAGAGTAGGAACGAAACTAAACACAAAAGACCACAACCTCGGATGATTCAAAATGCAAACAAGAGGGGGTCCCCACAATACTAAGTACGATAGCAGCAGGGTATATATGGCACTGTCTAGATGAGCGG
>PXRY01000088.1 GCA_003022925.1 Halobacteriales archaeon QS_8_65_32
TCGATGCTATTGATCGCGAACGACGAGGAGACGGTCTTCGCCGGAGCCGACGAGCGCCTCGCGAGCCGGATTTGGGGCTGTGAGCACATCCGCTTCGGTCGGTACGGCATCGCGGAGCTGACGGCTATTTTAGTAGAGGGCGGGGTTCTTCTTGAACGTATCCGTGATCAACAACAATCATGAGTGGTGAGAGCCATACTATCACAATTGAGATAGGGCCCAGTGGAATTGTATCACGGTTTATATGCTGTTCGTCCTACGATTCGAGAACTCCATGCGAGTTGCACTCGTTTCAGACATTCACGGCAATGCAGTCGCGCTCCGGACAGTGCTCAAACGGTTGAGCAAGAGGACCCGGATCGGATCGTCTGCCTTGGCGATGCCGTTGCAAACGGTCCATAGCCGTCCGAATCGCTCGAGATGATCACGGAACTGGGCTGCCCAGTAATTATGGGAAACGTCGATGAGGCACTTCTCACCCCCGAACGAATCGACAACAAAGACCAATGTTCAGAACGAATCAAAGACCTCCTTCGATGGGCAGCAAGCAACTGTCGGCTGAACAGATGGAGAGTATTCGTACATTCGACCCAACGCTCGAAGTTCGATTGAGTACTGAACGACAGTTGTTGTGCTATCACGGCTCGCCTCGCTCGCACTCGGAGGGAATCGGAGCGACCACCCCCGAGGACGAACTCGACGAATGGTTCGCTGATACGGATGCGCGAGTATTGGCGGGCGGCCATAGTCACGCTCAATTCTTTCGCCAGTATAACGACGCTATCGTTCTCAATCCAGGCAGCATCGGACTTGCCCGCGAACTGGACCGACCGACAGACACGATGGTCGATCCGTCCAGAGCGGAGTACGCACTTCTGACCGACGAAAACGGGTCACTGAGCGTCGAGTTGAAGCGCGTGCGCGTTGATGACGAGGCAGTCCGTGAGGCCGCCCGAGAGAGCGAGATGCCACATGGAGATTGGTGGGCCGAGGGCTGGCGAGTCGGTCAGTGATTTGAGGCGAAGCGCAGGAACCTCGTCGTATCGCGTTTGAATGGTGTATACTCCGCCGCTTGCTGTCTGCGCTCCCACCGCAGGGCTGGCGGGGAAAAACGAGAGGCGATGCTGAGGGGACTAATAGAGATTAAGGGATCCGCAACATCGGAAGGAATTCTGGCGAGCGGTTCGGCGGTAGGCAGTAGCGGACAAGCACGCTCAGCGCGAGCGAACGGAGTGAGCGAGCGTTTTTAGTGCAGGTTTTGTTGAACCCGCAGTGAGTGAGCGAAGCGAACGAGCGAGGACCTCAGCAAAAAAGTGCGTCTTAGGTCATCCCGCCCATGCCGCCCATGCCACCCATTCCTCCCATCCCGCCCATGCCACCCATGCCGCCGCCGGGGCCGCCTGCGGGCGGGCCGTCGTCGTCGTCATCGTCCGTGCCGCCGCCCTTGAGGTCGCCGGCGGCGATCACGTCGTCGATCCGGAGGATCATCACGGCCGCCTCGGTAGCGCTCTCGATCGCCTGCGTTTTGACGCGCAGCGGTTCGACGACGCCGTCCGCTTCCATATCGGCGATCTCGCCGGAGTAGGCGTCGAGACCGGTGGTGGAGTCGCCACCGTCGTGCTGGCTACGGAGGTTGACCAGCGAGTCGATCGGGTCGAGGCCGGCGTTCTCCGCGAGCGTCCGAGGAATTACGTCGATCGCGTCGGCGAAGGACTCGACGGCGAGCTGCTCGCGCCCGCCGACCGAATCGGCGTAGTCACGAAGCCCCATCGAGAGCTGGGTCTCGGGCGCGCCGCCGCCGGGCAATACCTTGCCGTCTTCGAGGGTGACGCGTACGACCTCGAGCGAGTCCTCGACCGCGCGTTCGACCTCGTCGACGACGTGTTCGGTGCCGCCGCGGAGGATGAGGGTTACGGCTCTTGCGTCGTCGACGTCCTCGACGAAGATGCGCTCGTCGCCGCCGACATCGCGCTGGGCGACGCTGCCGGCGTAGCCCAGGTCGTCTTCTTCGATGTCGTCGATGTTCGAGACGACGCGAGCGCCCGTTGCCCGCGAGAGGCGCGAAACGTCCGACTGTTTCGCGCGGCGCACGGCCAGAATGCCTTCCTGGGCGAGGAAGTGTTGGGCCATGTCGTCGATGCCCTGCTGACAGAAGACGACGTCCGCGCCGACATCGACGAGCTGATCGACCATCTCGCGCAGTTGTTCCTCCTCCTGATCTAAGAACTGCTGGAGCTGGTCGGGATCGGTGACGTTGACCTCGGCGTCGATCTCGGTTTCTTGAACCTCCATCGCCGTGTCGATCACGGCGACGTTGGTCTCTTCCTTCATGTAGGGCATGTTGTCGTGGACGCGCTCCTTGTCGATGATGACGCCCTCGACGAGTTCGGACTCGTTGATCGAGCTGCCGACGACCTTCTCGACTTTGATGTTGTCCGTGTCGAAGCCCTCGTCGTCGCCGACCGACTGGAGGGCGTCGACGACGAGTTCGGCGAGCAGGTCGCGCGCGCTTTCGGCCCCTTTGCCCGTCATCGCCGTCGAGGCGATCGACTCCAAGGTATCGGAATCGCCCGCGTCGACGTCGATGGAGTTCTCCTCTAAGATCTCCGTTGCGCGTTCTGCGGCCTGGCGGTACCCCTGAGCGAGCGTCGTGGGGTGGATGTCCTGCTCTAAGAGGTCTTCGGCCTTGTCGAGCAGTTCGCCGGTGATCACGACTGCGGTCGTCGTCCCGTCACCGACCTCGTCCTCCTGGGTTTCGGCGACCTCGACGATCATATTCGCGGCGGGGTGTTCGATGTCCATCTCCTTCAGAATCGTGACGCCGTCGTTCGTGACGACGACGTCGCCCGAATCGGAGACGAGCATCTTGTCCATGCCCTTCGGGCCGAGCGTCGTCCGCACGGCCTCGGCGACGGCCTGGCCCGCCGTGATGTTCATCGACTGTGCGTCCTGACCGGAGGTTCGCTGGCTGTCCTCCCCGAGAATGATCAGTGGCTGACCGCCCATCTGCTGTGCCATAGTCAACTGATCGATTGAATGTGATTCTATATAAAAGCACCGGACCCAATCGCTACGGTGTGCGAATGCCGGCCGATCGAACCGTGTAAAACCGTGTCGGAGACCGATTTATACGTTGCGCTCGGCGGAAGGCGCGGCTATCGAAGCGGTGAGGGGACGGGAAGAACGCGAAACGAACGGAGAACGCCGCTCAGCCCGATTCGGGGTAGCGGTGGTATTGCATCCCCTGGTGTTTCATCTGGTTGTGCTTCCGTTCGAGAAACGAGTACGCGGCGCCGTGGGGCGCACCCTCTAAGAGCATCTCGGCGGCGCGACGGACGGCTTCGACCTCCTGTGGTTGACCGATCGCTCCCAGGGTGGAGCCGTAGATGACGACCGACGCGCCCGATAGCTCCGCCATGAGTTCCCGTGTCCGGCCGTCCTCGCCGATCAGCCGGCCCTTCTGCCGGCGCATGTCCTTGTCGTTTCGCGTCGCGGCGTCGATGTCGACGGTCTCTAGCATTCGCATGTCGTCGTCGAGAAGGGATAGCGCGGTGTCGGGGTCGAACCCGCGGCCGATCGCTTTCACGATCGTGGGCCCTTTGAGGCCGGTGATGGGGTCGCCGACGGTCTCGATGCCGACCGAGCCGGTTTCGGAATCGATGTCGAGACGGACCTCCGCCTCGCGTTCGATCTCGCGCATCGTCGCACCGCCCTCGCCGATCAGCACACCGAGGCGGTCCTGCGGAACCCGCACGTGCTGCATAACGAATAGGAGTTGTGCACGAACTCGTTTGAAGGCTTCGGCACGGGCGAGATCCGGGGGAAAACGGCGTATCCAACGGGTGAGTCAGCGCGTCGAAGCGAGTCGCCCGGTCAGGAGGGGTCGGCTTCGGGTTCGGTGACGAACTCTAAGAGATCTCCACCCGTGGCGTCGATACCCAGGCCCTGTCGCGAGAAGAACTTCGCGACGTTTCGGCAGTCGCGTTCTAAGAAGTCGCGGCTATTAGGATGATGTACCGTCACCGCCTGGCCGAGGTCGATGACGTATAGCGCCGAATCGTGGACGACGACGTTGTACTCGGAGAGGTCGCCGTGGATCAGTCCCGCCCGGTAGAGCCGGCGGGCGTACTCGGCGACGACCTCGTAGGCGGTTTCGGGGTTCTCCAGGCGGACTTCGCCCAGGCGTTTCGCGCGCTCGCCGTCGGTCCCCAAAAAGTCCATTACGAGGACGTTGCGTTCGGCGGCGACCGGCTCGGGGACGCGCACGCTGGCCTTCCGCGCCCGTCGGAGGTTCGCGAGTTCCTTTCTCGTCCAGGCGAGAACGACCGCCTTCTTGTCCGAGCCGAGCCCCGAAAAGCGCGGGTCGCCTTCCAAGTACTCACGCATGTGCTTGAAGTCGCTCGCGTTGATCCGGTAGATCTTGACGGCGACCTCGCCGTCGGGGCCGTCGGCAAGAAAGACGTTCGCCTCCTTCCCGGTGGAGATCGGCCCGCCGAAGGCGTCGATGTGGCCGTGCTGAACCAGGGTATAGATCGCCGCGAGCGTCGCGTCGTCGAAGACCGCCCCTTCGACTTTGAACTGGTCGGCGTCGGTGATTCGCTCGCGGAAGGAAAGGAACTCCCGATCGCGTTCTTTCGCGACGCGATCGGCGTCGGTCTCCGAAACGTCGACTTCCTCCCACTCGTCGCCCAGGTTGTCGGCCTCCTCGAACTCGAGCAGTTCGCTTCCCTTTCCGTTTCCGCTCACGCCGACCGTCCTCCCGGAACCGGGACGCACCCGGCAGCACGAAACGGAAGGGGGATTGCTCGATACGACCGCTCGGCGGGAAACTCAGTCGGGTCGTTCATCTATCACCCCTGAATATGGCCTTCGCGTCGGAGCTGGTCGGCGTCCTGCTTCTCGTAGCGCCACTCGATGTCGGCCTTTTCGTCCTGCCAGTCCCACGGGGAGACGAGCACGACGTCGTCCTCGCGGATCCAGACGCGCTTTTGCATCCGGCCGGGGATGCGTGCGGTTCGTTCCGTGCCGTCCATACACCGTACGTTCACTCGGTTCGCCCCAAGCATGTTGGTGACGACGGCGAAGACCTCGTCGTCGTCGGGCATCCGGAGGTTCTTTCGACCGCTGCTGTCGCTCATGGGATCGATTCGACCGGAAGACAGTTAACTGATGTGCCTCACTCAGGCCGCAGCGCCCGAGACGGCGGTTTCGAGCGCCAGGCACGGCGTCCCGGGTGGTCGGACCGATGCCTGTACGTCGATTCGGTCAGTAGGTCCGGTTCGGTCGGTGCGGGTCAGTGGGTTTCCTCGTCGCGTCGCGCGAGGCCCGCGAGGTGGCCACAGACCTCCGTAACGATCTCGCTACCCAGCCGTGCGGCGTTCTCGCTGCCGGGGAGACAAAAAACCGGCACTTCGCTTACGATCCCAGCGCTCGCCCGGGTCGCGACGATCCGCGCGCCGACCTCGCCGTACGATCGCCGGCGGAACAGTTCGCCGAAGCCCGGCAGGTCCTTTTTAAACAGCGGCGTAACGGCTTCGATCGTCACGTCGTCGGGCGTGACGCCCGTCCCGCCGGTCGTGACGACGACGTCGGTGTCGCCCCGGTCGACCAGCGAGTCGACGCCGGCCTGGACGTTGTCGTGTTCGTCGGCGACGAGCGCTCTGGTGCTCACCTCGTGACCCGCGTGCTCGAACGCCTGCCCGATCGTGTCGCCCGCCGGGTCCTCGTTGAGGCTCCGCGAGGACGACACCGTGAGGATCGCCGCGCCCACGGTCTCGACATCGGTTGCGTGGTGGTCGTGGCCGCCGTGATCGTGAGCGTCGTGGCCCCCACTGTCCCCACCATGGTCTCCGCCACCGTCGCCGTGACCGCCGTCGTCGCCCCCGTGGTCGTCCTGATGTGCGTGATGATCGTGGCCGCTCGTTTCGTCGGTTCGCTCGTCGCTGTCGTCGCTCATGACTCTCCGGTGTGCCCCCGCTCCACTAAAGTCCGGCCGTCGACCGCTCACCGCCAGTGTTTTGCGCCGGCCCGTCGAGCATCGTCGTATGCAGGCAGTTCAGTTCGAAGAACACGGCGAGAGCGACGTGTTGGAGTACGGCGACTTCCCCGATCCCGAGCCCGATCGAAACGAGGTCGTCGTCGACGTCGAAGCCGCCGCGCTGAACCACTTGGACGTCCACACCCGCCGCGGGCTCCCCGGTGTCGATCTGGAGATGCCCCATATCCCCGGCAGCGACGCCGCCGGCGTCGTCGAGGCAGTCGGCGAGGACGTCTTGCGGTTCGAACCCGGCGATCGGGTCGCCGTTACTGCGGGCATCAGCTGCGGCGAGTGTGAATTCTGTCGTCACGGCGAACACTCCCAGTGCGAGCGCTATCACCTCTTAGGCGAGCACGTCAGAGGTGTGCACGCAGAACGCGCCGCGGTTCCCGAAGCCAACTTGGTGCCCGTGCCCGAGGGCGTCGATTGGACCACGGCCGCCGCCTCGCCGCTGGTCTTCCAGACCGCCTGGCGGATGTTGATGACCAAAGGTCGCCTCAGCGCCGGCGAGTCGGTGCTCGTTCTGGGTGCGTCGGGCGGGGTGGGTCACGCCGCGGTCCAGATCGCCGCCGACGCCGGTGCGGAGGTGTACGCCACCGCGAGCACGGACGAAAAACTCGAACACGCTCGCGAGTGCGGTGCCGATCACGTCATCAACTACGAGGAGGCCGACTTCCAAAGCGAGATCTACGAGGCGACCGAGGGCCGCGGGGTCGATATGGTCGTCGATCACGTCGGCGCGCCGACCTGGGACGATTCGCTCAAAAGCGCCGCGAAAGGCGGCCGGATCGTGACCTGCGGGGCAACGGGCGGCCCGACCGCCGAAACCAACATCAATCGCGTGTTCTGGAACCAGCTCGAGATCATCGGCTCGACGATGGCCTCGTTGGGCGAGGTTGACGACGTCCTGTCGTCGGTATGGGACGGCACCTTCGAGCCCCACGTCCGTGACACCCTGCCGATGAGCGAGGCGTCCCATGCGCACGAGATGTTGGAAGAACGCGAGGGCTTCGGGAAGGTGGTCATGATCCCCGATTCGAAGCACTGAGTCGCCGGTTCACCGGTTCGATAGCCGGCAATCGCCCGTTTCGACCTCGCTCGCTCGGCGCGAGCGATCCGATCTCATGGGCGGAGAATTAAAGCCAGAGTTAAACCGGCGGCGGCTATTCGAATTAGCATGAGCACGGCAGTTCCGGAGTCGGATCTCTCGGAGGACGAACGCGCCGGCCTCGCGCTCGTCCGCGAGTCTGGCGGGATCCACCAAAGCGACTTCTGGAAGGAACTCGATGTCGACTCCCGAAAGGGCAGCCGGATCGTCGAGTCGCTCGTTCAAAAGGGGTTCGTCGAACGCGAGGATTCGGTCTACAACGGGCACAACACCTACTACATTACGTCGCCCGCCCGCGACCGGGACTTCTCGTTGCTGCTCGCCGGCGACATGCTCTCGCCCTTTATCGGCGACGACATCGACACTCGCAGCGACACCTTCTCGCGGTGGATCATGAACCTCGCGTACGAGGAGTACAACGACATCCGGTAGTCGATCGTATCGGAGAAGCCATAGGGTCCCCGGCTCGTCGGCACGTTCGGAGCGACCGCGAGTGGGCAGCCCGGAGGAGCAACGAGTTCTTGCCGGAATGATCGTGCATATTCCAGTCGCTCGTGAACCGGATCGACGCATGGCACCCGAACTCAAACCGCCGGCCCATCACATGGGGACGGCAGTGGCGGACATGGAGGGAATGCTCGAATTCTACTGTGACGTCCTCGGATTCGAGGTCGAAGTCCGCGCCCACCAAGAGGAGATGACCGACGAACAGTTCGAGAACGCACGGACGTTGGTCGACGTCCCCGACGGCGTCTTCGATGTGGCGTTTCTCGATACGCCCGAATGTAACGTCGAACTACTTCACTTCGAGAACCCGGAAGCGAAGGAAAACGTCAACAGTGGTAGCAATAGCGACGTCGGTACGCACCACTTCGCCTTCGAGGTCGAAAGCGCCGCCGAGTGGTACGACTACATGTCGGACGTTGACGAGCCGGACTTCGAGATCATCAGCCCGCCACAGGACATCGGGCTCACCCCGCGGTTCTGGGTGTACGACCCCGAGGACAACGTAGTCGAGATCATCCAGGAGGGCCAGGGCGAGTAACCGAGCCCGGACCGTCGCAGGTTCGAAACACGGTGCCGGCTCGCGTCGACGCTTACTTTCCTTTCGGAACTCAGCAGCGTTCGCCCGGTTTCAGTCACGCTCGCCCTGCTCGGACGTGTCGGCCACTCGGTTGTCGATGAGCGCGAGTTGTTCGGGGAGTTCTTTGAGGTAGTTCTTCGTCCAGTTGCTGTAGTGCCAGATTTTGTAGAAGTCGAATCGCTTCCCTCCCACACGGCCGGTGATCGGCTCGACGTTCGCCGGGAGATCGGTGACGGCCTCCGTCCTCGTCCGTGTTCCTTTGAAACGGCGGACGGCTGTCTCGAACGGGTCCCCTCCACAACATATCACGTGATGTACCGGTTCATCGAAGATCGACAGCCGATCGCAGAGATCGTCGATATCGGAAGGGGACAACCGGACGTTCCCTACGTCCGCCTCAGCCACGGTCGATGCGTCGGTCATGTACGCACTCTGGAGGGTCTGCAAGCTGCCGTCCTGCACCGCGTGTTTGAGTCGAGCGACGTTCCGGCGGCTGGTCGAATTGTTACACCAGTGGAAGTTGGCGAAGGGCGGGGGGAGTTCACTGGACGGGTTCGTTCCCAAGAACACCGCTCGCGGGTCGAGCCGGTCCCGGCGGTCGTCGATGAAGCGGTTGAGCGCCGCCGGATCGTCCTCGATACGGTGGTCGTCGGGGAAATCCTCGCTCCAGATCGCCAACTCGCAGTCGGGTCGCGCTCACGGACGGCATCGAGCGTCGCCGCCGCCACCTCGCTCGACTCCGGGTTTTCGTCCCTCATGAGTACGGCTGGTCGTTATGCGCTTCTCACGTTACGGTTGCGTACGCATTGATTCGGTAGCTGATATCGACAGCGAATCGGTGTTCTATGCGAGCACGCTACTTACCCGAAGTATAGTTTCCTCGTCGAACGCTCGGCCGGTGAACTGCACGCCGACCGGTAGAGGTCCGTTTCCTCTACCGACGTCGGTGCTTTCGTCGTCGCCAGCGTCGTAGCCGCTGCCGGGCGTCCCGACGGCGGGCACGGAGATCGCCGGCAGGTTCGCCAAGTTTACCGGCACCGTGTTCGCGTCCATGAGGTAGAGTTGCAGAGGATCGTCGATCCGCTCGCCGATCTCCGGGGGGACGACCGGCATCGTCGGCGAGGCCAGCACGTCGGCGTGCTCGAAGGCGGCGTCGAAGTCGCGTTTCACCCACGCGCGGGCGTCCTGAGCCTTCGCGTAGTACTTGTCGTGATAGCCCGCCGACAGCGCGTAGGTGCCCAAGAGGATCCGGCGTTTTACCTCCTCGCCGAAGCCCGCCTCGCGCACCCGAGCGTACGCCTCGTTCCAGTCGCCGTCGTCGCCGTCCGGGCCCGTCTCGGTTTCGTTCTCAGCGTCTACGTCGTCGCGACCGAGCCCATAGCGCACGCCGTCGAAGCGGGCGAGATTGGAGGAGGCCTCACCCATTGCGATCACGTAGTAGGCGGCGAGCGAGTGTTCGACCGACTCCAACGAGACCACCTCGACGGCCGCACCCTCGGCACGGAGCGCGTCGATCGAGCCCTCGAACGCCTCGCGCACGCGGTCGTCCGTACCCTCGACCAGATCGGAAAGCACGCCGATCGTCGTTTCCTCCAGGTCGGCGTCGCCGGCCGCGCTGTCGGCGTAGGAACCCTCGTGTCCGTGTCCGTGTTCGTGTTCGCGTCCGTGATCGGACGGGTCCCTTGTGGTCGCGTCGCGCTCGTCGGGGCCGGCGACGGCGTCGAGCACCTCGGCGACGCCTTCGACCGTCGGCGCGATCGGACCGACCCCCTCCAAGCTGTTGCCGTAGGCGACCAGGCCGTGCCGGGAGACCAGCCCATAGGTGGGTTTGAGGCCGACGACACCGCAGAAGGCCGCCGGGTTCCGGATCGACCCGCCGGTGTCCGAACCGAGTGCAGCGTCTGCGAGGCCGGCGGCGACGGCGGCGGCCGAGCCTCCTGAGGAGCCGCCGGCGACCCGGCCCGGCGCGCGCGGGTTTTCCGTCGGGCCGAACGCGGAGGTCTCGGTCGTGCCCCCCATCCCGAACTCGTCCATGTTGGTCTTGCCGACGATCGCCGCGCCGGCCTTCTTCAAGCGCGTGATTACCGTCGCGTCGTAGGGAGGGACGTAGTTCACTAACATCGCCGACCCGCAGGTCGTCCGCACGCCCGCCGTCGAGATGTTGTCCTTTATCGCGACGTCGAGGCCCGCGAGCGGGCCGTCCGCCGCCCCGTCGATCCGCTCGCGGGTCAGGAAGGCGTTGTAGTCGTCGAGATCACCGCCCGTGCCGCCGGTTCCGCTGGCCCCGTTGGCCTTGTCGGTCTCAGCCCCATCAGCGTCGGCCTCGTCGGCGTTTTCGATTTCGGCGCGCTCGCTCGCCATTAGGACACCTTCGGGCCCTTGAAGTAGCCGTCCTCGGTTTCGGGGGCGTTCCGGAGGGCTTCGGCCTGGCTCAGGCCCTCTCGGACCTCGTCGGCTCGCAACACGTTCACCAGCTCGGGGTCGTCGTCGGTCTCGGGGACGGCGTCGAGCGTCTCGAAGTATTCGAGGATATCGGCGAACTGTTCGGTGAAGCGATCGACTTCCTCCTCGGTGAGATCGACCCGCGCGAGGCCGGCGACGTGACGGACGTCCGCGGGCGTCACGTCCTCGGCGGCGGCGTCCTCGTCGTTCACCTGCTCGTCGTTCATGAAGGAGGCAAGCGGTGGATCGGGACTAAGAGTTTCGATGGCGCGAACGCCGCGCGGTGAGCAGCAGGCAAATGTCGTTCGATTCTTCGAGCGATGAAAGCCGCCATAAACCGCCTCGGGTGGGACTATAAGGGGCTGGACGCTCGGCGACGGCGGGCGAAGCAAGCACCGTGGTTCGAAAGGCGCGAAGCGCCTTTCGTCATACGGGAAATCGCAGATTTCCAGCTTGCGGCAGGCCACATCTGCTCGCGGGCGAAGCCCGCTCGCATGGTCCGTGGGACCTCCGGTCCCACGCTTATCACGAGAGAGCTTCGCTCTCTCGAACGACAGGGAGGGAGCAACGCGACTGACTGAGGAGCGTGGTTCGAGACGGCGAAGCCGTCTCGTCATCTCAAAAGACCGCGCGACGTGCGGTCTTTTGAACGACAGCGAGCCTCCCCGAGCTGAGCGTTCAGGGGCTTCCTAACCGGTTTCGATGACTCTCTGCTGTGAAACTGCTAAGCTGAACACTACTAAGATTCCGTCCCCTACAGTAAAGCCGGCGTCAATCGAAGGCACGAGCGGAGACCGAGCATGCCCTGGCACGTCGATCTGGCGTACGACAGCTACGAGGAGGCCAGCGAGGACTTCGAATGGGACGTCCCGGCGGATTACAATATCGCCCGCGACCTGCTCCGGAAACACGAGAACATCGATCGGACGGCGCTCTATCAGGCCTACCCCGACGGGCGGGAGGAAACTTACTCGTTCGCCGACCTCGACCGGCTGTCCGACCGGCTGGCGCGCGGCCTCCGCGACCTGGGAGTCTCACGTGGCGATCGCGTCGCCGTGATCGTTCCCCAGAAGCCCGAAAACCCCCTTTCCCACCTCGCGTGCTGGAAGTTGGGGGCAATCTCGCTTCCCCTCAGCGTCCTCTTCGGCGAGGAGGGACTGCGATACCGCCTGGATCACAGTGGGTCGGTCGTCGCGGTCGCTGACGCGAGCGTGCGGGAGACGCTTGCGAGCGCACGGGAGGGCTGTCCGGCGCTCGAACACGTTATCGAAGTCGGCGGCCCGAACGCCGACGAGGCCGGTGACGGCCGGGACGAAAGCGCGAACGACGGCGACCACGACCGCGACGAGGTTCACGCCTTCGAGGACGTGCTCGCCCCGGCAGGCAGCGGCGACAGCGAGGGGAACGACGAGGAAGGGAGGGAGGGAGAGAGACGGGAAGACGAGCGCTTCGAGATCGCCGACACCGACGCCGAGACGCCGGCCCTCGTCCTGTATACGAGCGGCTCCACCGGCCCGCCGAAGGGCGCGCTGCACACGCATGGTATCTGGCTCGGGCACTGTCCGGGCTTTCGGATGTACTTCGAGTTCACAGGTCGAGCTGTCGAAGGGGTCTTCTTCACGCCCGCGGACTGGGCGTGGATCGGCGGGCTCGGCGACGTGCTCTTCCCGGCGTGGCACTACGGCCAGCCGGTCGTGAGCTACCCGATGGGGAAGTTCGACCCCGAGCGGGCCTACGAACTCATGGGCCGCTACGACGTGACCCACGCCTTTATTCCGCCGACGGCGATCAGGATGGCGATGGGCGTCGAAAACCCGCGCGAGCGCTACGACCTCTCGCTCGAAGCCGTGTCGGCCGGCGGGGAGGCACTGACCCCCGAGATCGCGGGCTGGGCCGACGATCTCGACGTTGCGATCGACGAGTTCTACGGCCAGACCGAAGCGAACCTCCTGGTTTCGAACTGCGGCGAGTGGTTCTCAATGCGAACCGGCTCGATGGGAAAGCCCGTCCCCGGCCACGAGGTCGCCCTGATCGACGAGTCGGGCGAGGAAGTCCCGACGGGGGAGGTCGGCCAGGTCGCGGTGAGACACGACGCCGACGATCCCGTCGTGTTCGCCGAGTACTGGCGCGAACCCGAAACAACCGCCGCAGCACGGGTCGGCGAGTGGCATCATACCGGGGATCTGGCGTCGCGCGACGAGGACGGATACGTCTGGTTCAAGGCTCGAGCCGACGACGTGATCGTCACCAGCGGCTATCGCGTTGGCCCGGGCGAAGTCGAGGGCGCGATCTTGGAACATCCGGCCGTCGAACAGGCCGGCGTGATCGGCGTGCCCGACGAGACCCGCGGCGAGATAATCAAGGCGTTCGTCCAGCCGGTCTCGGACACCGACGAAATCGAAGGGAGCGACGCGGCCGACGAACTGCGCGCGGAGATCGAAGACCTCGTTCGCGAGCAGCTGGCGAAACACGAGTACCCCCGCGAGATCGAGTTCGTCGAGGCGTTGCCCCAGACCACGACCGGGAAGATCCGACGAACGGAACTCCGGGAGCGCGAGCGAACATAGGTCAAGCGGATCGGATCCTATGGCTGTGGCCACTGTGGAGGCGAAAGACGACCTCGTTGAAGTCCCCAACGGGTGATAATTCAGACATCGTGCCGCAGACAGAGTATTTATACAGAAGGTTATTAATAAGACTAATTATTAGGCCCGAGAAATGTGAGATCCAACTATCAGAGTAGAACGTCAAAACCAGCGTAAATGCCGAAATCAGCATTGCAACACTGGAGACGAGAATGACACAAGTTGTTAATAACTGCTGCTTCTTGAGTTTATCCCGCCTCCAGTTCGCTCGTATAGATTTAAGAACCTATTCAGATGACGCGGAGAGAATTTTCAACCTAGCTGCGTCATAATCTCTGAGACAGCTTTTTTCCAACGTCGTCCTGGTCAATCTCAATTAACTTGTGTAAATGTGAATCAGGTTTGGAGGTTGTCTTCTGGAATCTGTAGACTCTGGAGGATATTTCTACGTACTTGTCCCCTTTTTGCTGTAATTTCCGCCAGCGAAGGGAGTTTATTGAGGAGATATCAGGGATTTCTTTCTCTAAGTCAGCCAGTTCTGATTCCGTCCACAGCATCACAGCGACATAGTAGACGGTTTGTTCGTGCGGGTCGGTCATGTTACACCTACTTAGCGTTCTCCTCGCGATCTCAGTGTATTCTTCCCACGGTCTGGTGTCGCTCATACAGATTAGATACGAGACGCAACCGGTTTGCTTTGTTGAACTGCGCCCTGTTGGTTGCCGACCACTGAATTACCACTCTCCGCGGCAGTCTGGAAGGATCATAACACCGAAACCCAAGGCTCGTATGGGAATGGCATGGAGACGACACGCCATTTCGTCGCCACCGTCTACATCGTCTGAACCGTCTATCTACTAATAGTCGCTACTTCGCCGAAGGCGAAGTCATAGGTACAGTTTGTAGATGCCCTCGCGGTAGATGTCTTCGATGTCCTCGTAGTACATATGGGATAGAGAGGGAAGACGATGAGGTCCGCTTGGATCGTAAGGGGCCTCACTGTACAGCTGATGGAGTTCGGGCTCGGCTAAGTAGCTCTCCTATGGCCGAAAGTTGTAGCTATTCACTGTAGAGTGAGGCCTCTTGGTCTAATTCTTCGAGAGTGATCCGCGTCTCGTTGTAAAGATCCGGGTGATGCTCGCGGAGTAGTTCGAGATCCTTTGCGAGCCGCTTATTGATTCGCTTCTGGACTTGCGACGCCGTTTTTCGTTGCCTCTCCCCATCGCCATAGGCAATGGCTGCTCGTTCTGTATCGGAGAGGAGCGCACGTCGTGGCATATTTATCGTAGGCTCTCGCTGGCCATAACCGTGGCGGGGAACCGACCCTCCTTGTTAGAAAATCTAACTAGCCTAATGTGCCGTATAGTATTCCCTATACACGATGTTAGGTTAATTAGGAAATGTTACAATTGCTGATCGTATTTGACTGGTGCATGAAGCAGCGAAATCGAACTCATTCTGAGTAGTGGATCACATTGGGTCGAGGTTGCGGCAATCTGGCGTTATGTTATACTAACGTCGAATTGCCGCAAGATTCGCTACCTGAGTACCTCGGCTATCGCCTCTTGGACTACCGGGATATACTCATCGCGAGTCATCCATGCGTTCCAATGAGGGCAAATGACTACTGGTGGTGTGGTATCGAACTCGCTACGGCCGTAGTCCTGCTTGATTCGGATGCTGTTCGCTTCTCTTCTCGGGACTCCGAGTGCTTGGTGAGTCCGTTTCGATGCGGACGCCTCGAGGGTTACGACGAGCTTTCGATCCTGTAGTTCGTCCCGGAGGTACGATTCGCAATGGTTGAATGAATCCTGCGTATTAGAGCTCGGGACGCCCCACTTCTCAACCGATTCGGTGGGGCACTTAATCGAGTCCCCCATCCAGATGTCGTGAATCGTGTAGTCAAATGGCTCCAAGATCTTGGGGATGAAGTCACCCGCATTACCGGAGGCGACTCGCTCTGACCAGTAGTCACTATACTCGGTCCAGTTCTCGTACTTGTCCCAGTCTGTGGGGTGACGAGGCTCGTCGGTCATGAAGACGATCTCGCTCGTCGGATCGAAGAGGCCGGGATTGACCCACTCCCCGTCTGTATTCTTGTGTGCGCTGCACCCCTCGCAGGGACCTAACCCCCTTCCGAGCGTTGCGTCGGATTTGATCGGGTTGCTCCATCGCGGGTCATGCTCACAAATGGCGATGACATATAGATTTGCTCTCGGAGCGATCATCCGACTATTAGTAGTATGTCGTCTCACGTCGTCCACGACGGGGCGACCCTGCTCCACGACCACGAGAAACTCGACATGTGGCTCCCACCAAGAGGTCATATCGACCGCGACGAACTGGCCCCACGAGGCCGCGCTGCGCGAGACGAAAGAGGAAACCGGGCTCGACGTGACGTTACTCTCCGAACCCGCAGGCCCGGAGGGCGACACCGTTCGACCGCTGCTCGAACCCCCAACAGCTCCTCTTGGAGGACATCGACGTCCATCGGGACCACGTCGCCCACCGGCACATCGATTCGGTGTTCTACGGCGCGGCAGCAACCCGTGAGATCTCGCCCGCGCCGGGCGAGGCCCCTGCCGACGCCTGGGAGTGGGCTATGGCCGAGGAACTACGCGCGAACCCCGAGCGATACGAACCGGACGTGATCGAACTCGGTACCGAGGCGATCGATCTCGTCGGAGCGAAGCGGTCGTAGATCGACGACGATCGAAACTCGGCGGTGGCCAGGCGACCGATACGTGCTACCAGGTGGCCGGACAGTCAGCACGCAGGGTTCAGAGCAGGTCGGCGACCCGGCGTTTCAGGCGGCGTTTCGCGCCGCCGCTCGCTTGTCGAAAACTGATCCGCCAGGGAGTGCGTTTGCCGAGCACGGTGGTTTTGCCCTCGCGGATCGCGTCGAGTATCCCCTCGACCGACCGTTCTGCGGCGTCGATCTCGGTGACCGCTTGGCCGATCATCTCGGAGATGTGTGCGTCGCTGCCGGCGGTCATCGGCAGGTCCCGTTCGTGCGCGAAGCGTTCGGCCTGGCGGTTCGAGCGGCCGGTAAGGAGGCGGGAATTATAGACTTCGATCGCATCGGCGCTCGCGAGAACGTCCGCGGAGACGTGGGGGGCAACGCCGTGACGGGAGCGCTGGAAGGGATGAGGGACGACTGCGATCCCGCCGCCCTCGCGGATGCGCTCGATCGTCTCCTCGAAGGGGAGGCCGGCGGGGACGTGTTCGGTGACCCCGAGTGCGAGCACGTGGCCCGCGGCGCTCGTGACCTCGACGCCGGGGATGCCGACGAGGCCGTAGGAGGGTGCCAGCTCGGCGGCCTCCAAGCTCGCGCTGATCGCGTCGTGGTCGGTGATCGCAAGCGCGTCGAGCTCAACGGCGGCGGCCTGTTCGAGCAACAGCGGAACGGGATCGCGGCCGTCGTGCGACAGCGCGGAGTGACTGTGAAGCTCGACCGAAAGCACGTCAGCGATTTCCACGCCGGTCGCTAAAAGCCCCCCGGTACTGCGCGGTCGTGGTTCGTGTAACAGCTTTCAGGAGAAGAGCCGCAGAAACTGTTTTGGAAGCCCCCGATACGCTCGGCTTCTGCTCACGGGCCGGAGGCCCGTTCGCATGGTCCGCGGGACCGAAGGTCCCTCGCTACCCGCGGCTCGCTGTCGTTCAAAAGATTTTGTGATGACGAGACGGCTTCGCCGTCTCGAACCACGCGCTTCGCTCCCTCGTGGTTCAAGAGAGTGAAGCTCTCTTGTCATTGCGGGAAATCGAAGATTTCCCGCTTGCAGCAAAAACGTGAAGCGTTTTTGCCACATCACGAAGCGGCGAAGCCGTTTCGAACGACGATGTTCGGTCGCTGTAGTGCTTATATCGCCGGGGTTTTACGAAGGACTCGTGGTTCGAAAGACGCCGGAGGCGTCTTTCGTTCAATGCAGGAAATCGGAGATTTCCAGTTTGCAGCAGGAATGCGAAGCGTTCCTGCCACATCTGCTCGCGGGCGAAGC
>PXRY01000089.1:0-27805 GCA_003022925.1 Halobacteriales archaeon QS_8_65_32
GAGTCTCTTCATTTGGCTCAATAACAAGGGAGTCCCCGTTATATCGGACGCGAATTGACTCCCCGCCATGGTAGAACACCAGTGACGCAACTTCAATCGGGAACTGCCCCCTCATCTTTTCCCACGCTACATCCACTTCGCTCACGGATTTAATCCGGCCACTCGGAGTGATTACTCTAACCTCTCTCTGTTCTGCGGCCCGTTCAACGAAATCCCAGATTTGGTTCCGATTAGCAACGAAGTTCTGCTTGATCTTTGTTTCCCCATTGATGACCTGATCTAGCGCACTGAATATTTTCTTAGGACGTGGGCGATCATCTCTCGAATGTAGTACAATCATCCCGGACTCGGTTCGTATCTCAAATTGCCCCTCACCAGTCTCTGGCTGACCAAATCGAGGGGATGACTCGTAGTGGTACTCGCCCCGAATTACGTCCTGTTCAGGGAACGGGTAATTATCAATACCATCGAAGTGGGGTAGGTTCTCCGGGGGCCGCAGTTCAATTTGTATCTCCTCAGATTCGGCGGACTGGGGCGTCTCAAGGCCGCCCCCAATAGTCGCCTGACGGACGCTTTCAACCCCCATGGTTTGTCTGTATCATTTCACGTGCAATCTTCATACTTCTTGTTCCCGCTTTGTTCATGGGCACCTAAAGGTAGTTGAAATCGGTTGGGTCCGCCTTCTCACCCCGCTTGTCCTCGTACTCTTCGATAAGGTCGTCAACGTCAAATGTGAACTGCGCGTTGTTCCTTGCAGCGGTTCCGGCAAGATCGTCGAAAAACGTGAGAGGTGGATACTGTTCCATTGGTGGCATCTCGTCACGCCACTCTTGATACAGACTCACGAACTCCGACACAAACCGAAGCGCAAGCAACACCCGTTTCAGCCGGGTTTCTGCATTATCTATCGCACCCGCCGCCTTGACGTGGGTACATCCTTCTGTTCGAACCTGAACCTTCAGCGACGACCCGTTCACAGCAAAGAACCCCCTATCATACGGAACTTCATTTCCTGCAATAGAGCAGCAATAATCGGCAGGGACTCCGCGATATTTGACGAGTCCTCAATGCGACCACGGTGCCCGAATTGCTCAAGATCGCCGTACACCTCCGATGAACTCAGGTCCTCAACCGAGATTGGCCCCGGGATTGACTCGTCTGGTTCGCTGTGCCGGTACAAGAGCCACAGAAAGAAGTCAGGGTCAAGTCGAAGATCCCCCACATCGACATCCTCTCCGAGAGCAGCCTTGACACGTCGCTCTGTCGGTTCAACTTTGCCTTGAGAACCTTGTATCAGGAGGAAGTCCGGATACATCCAGTACACATAGGCCTCGTCCGTAGACCTGATCCACGCACTGGTACGGTTTCCATCCTCATCAATAAACCCGTAATTCCCGGAGCCGGCGTAATCCTCCCAAATGTACCGTCGGTCAATCACTGCTTCCGCAGTTTCCACCAACTTATCATCAATCACCTGTGGCGCGTCCTCTCCGAAAGCGGTGTTCTGACCCTCCGCAATATCAGCTAGATTGATGTCATCGAAGCCCTTCTTTCGATTGTTCGGGCTTCCTCGCCAAAAGGAAGGCAGGTCGTCAAGTAACTGAGAACGGATCTCCCCCGGGTTATCAGCGTTCACGGTCGTTTCTCGAAGCCCGTTGAACACCAACTGACCATTATAGTCGAAATTCGAGACTCCCGATGACATACCTACGTATCACAGATCACCATCGGGTATATAAAACCGGGTACGTTGCCGTAATCACCTCTATCAAATAGTCCTATTTCAGGTAGTGCGTCATTTCATCTAGAATAAATTGGAGGTAGCCCTCTGATTCGCAATTGCTCGGTTGGTAAACCTCGAAGTATCCGATTTCCGCCATGTTTATCTTCAGTATTTGGTCATCATATGAATGCTCAACGCCGAGTTGATTGAAGTCGGATTCATGGAGGACATCGCTTAATTCGTCGTCATGAAGAGGGTCCGTGCCGTGAACAACCCTGTTTTCCGCGTTCCCTACGTGTCCGTAGAACCCGAGTTTCCCACGGATCAAAGTCATCCTCGTGGTCTGCCGCGAAGGCAGAGAGATTGATTTCTGCACGCTCAATACTGGTATTCGTCTCTGACCCAATCGTGAAGAATGCGAATGAACCAGCCCCACCATTAACAACCACTTCGCCGGGCACCGCGAGAAACTCGAAGTAGGAGGCCTTTTTTAAGACTATTCGTATATCGAGATCTCTTCGTTGCTAATCTGGATCTCTTCTTCGTCTACGACTCGTTCCATTGCCGCTTGCCCGTAGTAGGCCCCGATACCACTCGGCAAGGTGAAACCACGCTGAACATCTATACACTGCTTCAACTCAAAATCCCCCTGCTCTACCGTCGTCTCGAAGGATCTCAGCTCATCAAAATTGCCCCAACTGTCCCAATCACACCCGCTTTCATAACATCAGGAATGAAATCTTCTCTTTTAGTGTTAAGTTGTCTGGTTAGGTGCTGGCGATATGAACCGTAATTATATATTGGAAGATATTGAAGCCGCACAACTGTCTGTAAGCCCACGCACTTGGGTGGATGCGGATGAAGCTGAGTTCCTGGGGACTGTTGATCGGGAACGGACGGAATACGCACGGTATATAAGATAGGTCAAGGGACGGATGTGCCGTGTTTTATCATGCTGATCAAGGTGTCTGGCGAATACTACGACGGATACCAGTAAAGATAGCGTCAGCGCCATTACGACGGGACGAAATAATTCCAGAGCGATTCGCATCCGGCTAGTTTGGAATTTCCGATTAATACAGGTGCATTGCCGATTGGTGCATAATAAGCTTCTCGAGAGCCCTACCACTAAACTCAACAGTAAAACTTTCAGCCATCTGTTAATTAGTATGTAATTAAACACAATACAAATAAAGCCAAATATAGACGATCTTTGACCGAGTTAGATCAGTCGTCGGCGATGACCGTTCCGTCCGCGCGGGCGGGCGTGGGCCGGTCGTCCATGCCGTCGTCGTCGGCGTAGGGATACCAGGTCTGTTTCGTGTTGTGCATGTAGGGGTCCTCGTAATCGGTCTCTTCGGGATCGGCGAGATCTTGGAGGGTCTCCTCGTCGCGCGCGGTGATGAACTCGCGGAACGTCTCGTCGTCCTCACCTTCGGCCTCGAAGACGTTCAATAGATTCTCGATGTACCCCGGTACCTCGTCGGCGGGCACGCGCATTTCGATCCAGTCGGCGAACTGGGGGTTCTCGCCCAGGCCACCGCCGAGCCCGATGTCGAAGGCTTCTACCACCTCGTCGTCCTTGCGGCTCTTCATCCCTCGCAGGGAGATATCGGCGATCTGTGGCTGGGCACACGACGCCGTACAGCCCGATAGGTGGACGTGGAAGTCCGTCACTCCGGCGGGCAACTCGACGTTTTCCTTCAGCCACCGGGCGTAGCGGACCTGACGATTTTTCGTCTCGACGATCGACAGCGAGCAGAACTCGGTCCCCGTACACGCGATCGACCCGCGCATGAACGGGTGCGGGTCGGGCGAGTACTTCTCCAGGAGGGGTTCGCCGAGCAGGTCGTCCAGCTGGCTCTCCGGGACGTCGGTGACGATCGCGTTCTGCCGTTGGGTAAGACGGGCTTCCCCCGAGCCGTACTCGTCGGCGAGATCGGCGAGTTCGAGCACGTCCGCCGCGCCCATCCGACCCACTAAGACGTTCAGGCCGACGTAGTAGTCTCCATTAGGTTGTTCGCGGACGCCGACGTGATCGCCGTGAGCGTCCGATCGGCCAGCGTTATACGTGTAGTTCTCCCGGAGGTCCTCGCCCGCACTTTTCAGCTCGTAGTCGATGTATTCGTCCTGTAAGGTGTCCCGAATTTTTTCGGGGCCCCACTCGTCGACGAGGAACTTGATGCGGGCATTAAAGCGGTTGTCCCGGTCGCCGTGATCACGGAAGAGCGCGGACATCCCCGCCGAGATGTCGCTTGCCTCCTCAGGCGTACAGAAGACATCAATGTCCCGGGCGAAGCGGGGCTCCTTGCGTGCGAGGCCGCCGCCCACGCGGACGTTGAAGCCGGTGACTTGCTGGCCGTCTACCTCCTTGCGGGCGGGCTCGAAGGCGAGATCATTAATGTCGCCCTGGCCACAGCCCTCGTCACAGCCGGTGACCGAGACCTTCCACTTGCGGGGCATGTTCGAGTAGGCGTCGTTGCCCTTGAACTCCTCGTGGAGATGCTCGGCCACGGGCCAGGCGTCGACGTGCTCGTGGATATCCTTACCGGCGACCGGACAGCCGACGATGTTCCGCCAGGAGTCGCCACAGGCCTGGATCGTCGACATCCCGTTGTCCTCTAGTTTCTCGAAGATTTCGGGGATGTCCTCGATGCGGATCCAGTGGAGTTGGATCGACTGGCGGGTCGTCCAGTCACAGTACGCGCCGCCGAATTCGGGGTTGTCCGCGGGCCCGCGGGCGTATTCGTCTGCAATCTCGCCAACGGCGCGGAGTTGGCCCGGTTCGAGCACGCCGTTGGGCGTGCCGATCCGCATCATGAAGTAGCTCTCCTGGCCGTTTCGCTGGTGGTACAATCCCCACCACTTGAAGCGCTCGAACCACGCGTCGTGTTCGTCGTCGGGGATCGCCTCCCAGCCCTCCTCGGCGAACTCGAAGAGGTGCTCGCGAATTTCCGATCCGTAGACTTCGTCCTTCCAGCCTTCGACCTTGCTCGGCATAGTACGGAACGAACGGCCGGCGGATATACGGGCATTCCCCGCGTCAATGCTCCCCGCCTCTGCCACAAACCGGCAACCGACTCCGCTATCCGCCTGGCCACTTGCTGTGGCGATCTCTCACCGCGGACGGGATCGGCTTCGAACAACGCTTCGCCCGGGCAGGTGGACGCTCTCGGGTACTACTGGGTAGAAATCGTCGTCTACCACGCGGCCAACGGTCACCCAGTCGGTGATCCCGTCGGTGCCACAGCGGATACACTCGCCGACGATCCGGGCCTCGATGTCGGGGTGCGAGACCCCGACCTCCCGAAAGGCTTCGACGAGGACGTCGGCTTCCTCGCACGGACAGAAGTCGTGGCGAGCGAGCCGCCAGAGCCCGCTCACGCTGAGCCTGCGTTCGTTGTCGACGCTGATCCACGCCCCGTCGTCGAGCGTGTGTACTTCCGTCGTCACGATCTCTCTCACCCGGCCGGCTACCTGAGAGCGTCGATCACGAGCCGCCCGGCAGGAGGCTCGCTCGGTGACGCGCCGAAAGCCGGAAACCGCACGACGGCGCGGCGATCGAGCGCTATATCGGCGTTCGGAATAGCGGAACCGGTTGCCGGCAGGCCCGACTCGGGGTAAGGATTACTCCGGCGACGCGCCTTATCCGCGGTGGTCGGCTACGGAGGTTCAATGACCGATACCGACGACCCGGCATCGAGGGACGCGCCCGCCGCCGACCGGCCGGCGTCGAAGCGCGACGACCACGACGACCGCAACGACGCGGAGGATATCGAGACGACGGGCGAGGAGGACTCCTCCCCTCGCTCGGAGCGAACGGACCAGAAGCACCTACAGGGCATCGAGGACGGCTGTGGCTGTGCGGAGGTCTGGGAACACCTCTCCGCACAACGCGAGCGGAACCGGCGTGACCGAGCCGAGGGAACGTCGCCTCCCGGGACGGAAGCCGAAACCGAGGCGAGGACAGGGGCGACGGAGGACTAACCGTGAACGCGAGCCGTTCTCGAACGGAGGCGCGCACGACGACCCGTCCCGACGCGTCCGACGTGGCGCTCGTGATCTGTGGCCACGGTTCGCACCTCAATCCCGATTCGAGCGCGCCGGTGTACGACCACGCCGCTCGCATCCGCGATCGGGGCATCTTCGCCGGGGTGCGCGAGGCGTTCTGGAAGGAAGAACCCTCGCTGCGAAACGCGCTCCGGACGGTCGAAGCGACCGAGGTCGTCGTCGTCCCGCTGTTCGTGAGCGAGGGGTACTTCACCGACGAGGTAATCCCCCGCGAACTGCGCCTCGGCGACCGCTCCGCAAGCGGCGGAGACGGCCGGAACGACGAAGACAACCGGAACGGCGAAGACGGCTGGAACGGTGAGAACAGTACCGTCGGCGACGTGGACGACGGAAGCGCTCTCGACGTCGCGAAACGGGTCCGGTACACCGATCCCGTCGGCACCCACCGGTCGATGACCGACGTGATCGTCGCGCGCGCCGAGCGAATCACCGACGATCCCGAGGTGGGGCCCGGCACCGGCCTCGCGGTGATCGGCCACGGCACCGAGCGCAACCCGACGAGCGCGCGTGCAACCCGCGAGCACGCCGCCAGCATCCGCGAGCGGGGACGGTTCGACGACGTGGCGGCGCTGTTTATGGACCAATCGCCGTTCGTCGACGACGTGCTCGATCACTTCGGCACCGAACGCATCGTCGCCGTTCCGCTGTTCATCGCCGACGGCTTCCACACTCGCGAGGAGATCCCCGACCTACTGGGCCTCGCGGGCGAGTACCCCAGCTACGAGAACCCGAGCGACGTCGATGGTCGCGAGATTCACTACGCCGGAGCCGTCGGCACCGAACCCTCTTTCTCAGAAGTGATCGAAGAACGCGCCCGTGAAGCCCTCTCGCGGCCGCCTGACGCCGACGGCCGGCCCCAAGACGCGACCGGCTCCAGTGACCGATCGACCGACATGGGGGCCACGGGCGACGAGACCGAAACCGAATCGGAGGCCGCGGCCGCCCGCGAGGCGTTCGTCGCCTGCGTCGATCGGGAAATCGAGACCGACGGGGCGAGTTCCTGGGGCGAACTGCTCGTCACCGTCGTCGGTGACGACGCCGACGCCGACGCCGACGGGTCGGCCTCCGACGATCGACGAACGTACGAACTACGCCATCGGGCGGACGCAGGGGCGAGCCCCGCGGCGCTCGACACGCACGCCGACCCGCACCGCGCCCGAGAGATCGCCCGGTTCGACGACGCGGGGGAGTACCGGCCGCTCAAGAGCGCGCCGACGCTCGCGAGCGGCTGGCGACTCGCCGGTCTCGACGCCAAGGCTCTCCACCGGGCGATATCGTTCTTCTACCCGGCAAGCATCGAGAACTGGTATCGCGAGCGGGAGGGCCGTCTCGACGTCACCGACTACGCCGAGACCGCCGCGCGCCAGACGGGGATGTACGACCCGGTCGACGAGTTGGAAGGGGAGGCACTCGATCGGGCGGTTCAGGCGTGTTGTACCGACGACGTCTGTCTGAAACGCCGCGTTTGGGAGGCCGGCCGAACGACGAGCGACGGCGCCGATGGCGGTGATGCCGAGAACACGGAAGGCACCGGCGACGTGGACGACATCGGTGGCGACGGCCAGGGCCGAACGATCGACGCGCCGCCGGGTAACGGCGCGTTCCCCTGTCGCGAGCCCTGTTCGCTCTTCGTCGCCGCGGCGCGGGAGTTCGTGCTCGCCGATCGCCGCGACGGCGAAACTGGAGCTCGGGAGGACGCGTCGAACGGCATCGGGAGTATCGAAAACACCGGGAGCACTGAACGCCCCGAACTGACCGACGCCGACCGCGAGGACTTGGATGGAATCCTCACGGCGCTCGCCGACGATCCCGATGGGGTGACGCCCGTCCGCGACGGCGACGTGAGCGAGCCGACGAACCGCTACCGGCTGCGATACCTCCGCGAGAAGCTGCGCGACCTCGGCCGGGAACGGCCGGACGGCGACAGCACCCCGATCGGTTCGGTCGATCCGGTCGAGCAGGCCGGATCGGACGACCCGGACCCGGGAGGGAGCGGATCGTGAACGCGAGCACGAACGGGCACAACGGGGCGGTCTCCCTGGTCGGGGCGGGACCGAGCGATCCGGAGCTACTGACCGTCAAGGCCTACCGGCTGCTCCGGGAGGCCGACGCCGTGTTGGCCGACGCGCTAGTGAGCGCGGCGATCCTCGACGACCTCCCCGAGACGGCCGAGGTGGTAGATGTCGGCAAGCGGCCCGGTCCCGACGGGAAGCGCACGACCCAGGCCGAGATCAACCGATCGATGGTTCGCCGCGCCGAGCGCGGCCAGCGGGTCGTGCGCCTGAAGTGTGGCGACGCGTACCTCTTCGGTCGCGGCGGCGAGGAAGCGGAGTTCTTAGCGAACGAGGGAATTCCCTTCGAGACCGTTCCCGGGGTAACGAGCGCGTTCGCCGCACCCGCGGTGGCGGGCATTCCGCTCACCCATCGCGACCACGCCTCCTCGGTGACGGTGGTAACGGGCCACGAGGCTCCCGCCAAACCCGAGAGTTCGCTCGACTGGGGTGCCTTGGGTCGGACCGTCGATACTGGTGGTACGCTGGTCGTGCTCATGGGCGTGCGCCGGGTCGGCGAGTACTGCGAAGCCCTCGTCGAGGCGGGCGTCTCGCCGGACACGCCGGCGGCGATGATTGAACGGGCGACCCACGCCGAGGAGTACACCGTGACTGCGAGCGTTGCGACCCTGCCCGCCGCCGCCGAGCGCGTCGGCATCGCCCCGCCAGCCGCGACCGTGATCGGGGACGTCGTCTCGGTTCGCGAGCGGGTACTCGAATCGCTGCGGGGGTCGCCCCCGATCGCCGACCGCGCCGAAGCGACGCCCGACGGCGGCGAACGCGGCGACTGATCGTCCGCGTGACTCGATCGCGAATCGAACCGACCGAACACACCAACGACTAATACCGACGACCGACACCGACCGATCTCATGGCGACACTCGAATCCGACACGGACGATACCGACACCGACGCCGAAGGCGAATCGTCGCTCGAACGACTGATGACCGAGGTAATCGGGTCCGGCCCGAAGAGCGCCGAGGACATGACCTACCCGCAGGCTCGCGGCGCGATGACCGAGATCCTCGATCGCGAGCCCGATCCCACTACTCTGGGAGCGTTCTGGCTCGCGAACCGCTGGAAGCGAAATACCCCCAGGGAGCTCGCGGGCTTCGTCGACGCGACCGCCGGACGCGTCTCGTCTTCGGTACCCGACGCCGCGGCCGCGTCCGACGTGACCCTCGTCGATTGCGGGGCGAACTACGACGGCAAGCGCGACAGCGCCCTCTTGGGGGTGGCGTCGGGGCTCATTGCAGCCGCCGCCGGCGTTCCAGTAGTGACTCACAGCGCCGATCGCGTGCCCACCCACCGCGCTACGGCGTACAAACACGTCTTGGAGGAACTCGGCGTCGCGACGGACCTCGCACCCGAAGACAGCGCCCGGATGGTCAACGAGACGGGCTTCGGGTTTTATTACCAGCCCCGCTTCGTGCCCGACCTCCACACACTGCTCGACCGGCGCGAACACATGGGCGTCCGGACGTTCACGAATACGATCGAGACTCTGCTGAACCCCGCCGGCGCGTCGGTCCACCTGGGCAGTTTCTATCACCTTTCCTTCGCCAAGCGGGTGATCGACACGCTCGCGCGTAGCGAGTTCTCGAAGTTCGACCGGGTGTGTATGTTCCAGGGTATGGAGGGCTATGACGACGTCCGGCCGGGCTATACGAAAGTCGCCCAGTGGCACGCCGACGCGGGGAGCGGGGACGATGAGGACGAGAGCAGCGATGACGTCACGGCGGGGTCGCTCACGGATTACGAGATCGAGACCGCGGCGTACGGCATGGATGTCGACGCCGACGACCTCGCCGTCGGGGACGTCGCAGCCGACTCCGCACGGCTCACTGAGGACGTCCTCGGCGGCGAGCGAGAGGGAGCCTTCGCCGACGCCGTGGCGCTCAACGCCGCGCTCCGAATTCACGCCGGAAACGGCGCGGCGACGATCGAGGGCGGACTCGATCGGGCGCGCGAAGCGATCGAGACCGGCGACGCCGCGGCACGCCTCGACGCGCTTACCGACTTCACTCCGGAGGAATCGCCGTGAGCGGTCCCGACGCCGCCGACGGCTCGGGTCACGACCCCGCCGACCTCGCCGACCCCATAGACGCCGATCGTGACTCCAACCCCGGTTCCGACTCCGGGAACGAAACCGATCGTCCCGAGTCGCCGGGTCCCCAGCCCGAAAAACCGCCGATCGACGAGAAACCATACGAGATCGTCTTCGAGGGGGGTCGCTGTTTCGGCGCTGGCAAATGCGCCGCCGTCGCCGAGAACTGGGAGATGGATTTAGAGACAGGGCTCGCAAGCCCGAAATCGTACTTCGTCGCCGAAAACGACCTCGCGGAGAACATAGAAGCCGCTACGATCTGCCCAGCCAAGAAGGGTCGTGGGGTGATCCACGTCGTCGATCGCGAGACCGGTGAGGAGATCGCCCCCAACCCGGCGGGCGACGGCACCCTAAGCCTCGGGTGATCCTCGGGAATCCTCCAGGACGCTTGCCCGTGCGAGGTGGCCGGCTATTCCGCTGCGCCTCGAACAGTAAGTGTGGCACACGGCCAATAGAAAGGCGAGGAGGAGTTCGTCTGCTCGCGGTGCGACGCGGAATTCGAAAGCGAGGACGAACTCAGCGCACACACCGTCGAACGACACGGCGACGACTAAGGCAACGGCAGCGACCACAACGACCACGACGACACTAACGGCAACAGCGAGGCGAGGTAACGACGACGCGGCACGAGTGGGTCTCGGCACACTCCTTCGAGCACTTGATCCCGAAGAACCGCTACGAGCGAGCCGTCGTTTCGTTCCTGTTCTACTGCGACGACCGAGGACGGAACGGTGAGAGGGTTCGCAGTCCGGACGCGTCCCGCCGGGACTGTCCGGTCAACTCATCGCGTGATAGAGTCCGCCGACGAGCCCGTCAGCGACGACGGCGAGCCCTGCTGCTGAATCCGCTTCTAGGAGCCCGAAGATCACCCGCCGGGCATGAGGTAAAGCAGTAGTCCGAACATTCCACCACCGGTTATCGACGTCACCGTGTGCATGTCGAGAACGCTTCCGTCGGTTCCGATTAGGACGGTCCTGGCTTCAAATCCAAGTTCAAACGAGGACGGTAGCGAGGCAGACTGCCCGTGTTGCCTGACGTAGGGGGAGATACTCGTCGGTCGATACGATACCCGGTGATAAGGGCCCTTTCAGGTGCAACCGGAGCGAAAGAGCGAGTCGCGCTCGAAGCCGGTTCACTCTGTCCCCGGAGAACGACGACCACGACCGGAACCGGGAGTCGTCGGACGAACGCCCGAACTCGACCCTCGCCGAACGGTATCCCGGCTTGGAAGTGCTCCGCGCGAGCCCCGAGAACGCACAGACGGATTCGCGGGAGAACCTCGCGAAGTACCTCACGCCGCGCGAGCAACACTACATCCGCAATCACTACCGCACGCCCGAGATCGACAGGGCCGAGTGGACCGTCTCGCTGACCGGGATGGTCGACGAGTCGATCGACCTCTCGATGGACGAGCCCGAACACGACTTTTCGACCGAATCCGTTATTCACACGATGGAGTGTTCGGGCAACGGCCGGGCGTACTTCGAGCCCGACGCCGACGGCGATCAGTGGACGTTCGGCGCGATCGGGACCACCGTCTGGACCGGTACGCCACTACGGGACGTCCTCGCGGCGTACGGGGCCGCTACCGACGAGGGGCCGTGGCTCTCGGTCATGGGCGGGGAGACTATCGACGACGAGGACGTATTCTGCCGGTCGATCCCGATGTCGAAGATCGTCGATGACTGCCTATTGGCCTCCGAGATGAACGGCTCACCGATGCGCTCGGAACACGGCTACCCGGTCCGATTAGTTGTACCTGGCTGGTTCGGCAATAATAGCGTGAAGTGGGTCGATCGAATACACGTCACGAACGAGATGGTCTCGGGCGAGGAGTGGCGATCGAAGGACGGCCGCGATTACACCGAGTACCAGCAGTCATCCTACCGGATCGTCCCCGCGGGGGAGGACGCTTCGGAGCGCTACGCCGACGTCGGGGAGTTCAGCACCTATGACCAGTTGCGAGCAACCAACGGGATCGAAAACGCCTACTTCTTCGATCAGTTGGTTAAGTCGATCGTCGTTACCCCCGGTGAGGACGCCACCGTCTCCCGCTCGTCGGAGGGCGTCGTTTCGGTTACGGGGATCGCGTGGTCCGGCGACGATCCCGTTGCGCGCGTCGAGGTATCGACGGACGGTGGCGAGACCTGGAGCGACGCCGAGTTCGTCGGGCCGGATCTGGGACCGTACGCCGTCCGGAAGTTCCGGTACGCCTGGCGGCCCGACCCGGGAACGCACACGTTCTGCTCGCGGGCGACCGACGAGCGGGGGCGAACCCAGCCGGCGACGATCTCCGACCCCGACGAGGGGCTTCGGGGCATCGAGAACGGGAAGTACCCCTGGAATCGGAAGGGCTACGGGAACAACGCTTACGAGCCCCTCGGCGTGACGGTAACGGGCGAAGAGTGACCCCGAGCGGCGACGATCGGGTAGCGACGATCAGGTAGCGACGGTAACGATCGGGTGGCGGCGGTCAATGATCGAGCAATGACGATCGGGTGGTGACGGTAACCGTCGAGTGGTGACAGTTGAGCGGTGACAGCAACGGCCGAAACCTGCGGTCCGCTCGAACGCTTTCTATCGGTTCGTTCGATCCGTGGGTCCATTCGGTCCGCTTCCCGCCCGGCCTCACCCTCATTTTCATCCTTCCCTTACCCGTTCAGTACCGTTCCGCCGTTGAGATGGATCGTCTGTCCGCTCATATAGGACGAATCCTCGCAGGCGAGGTAGACGTACGCCGGCCCGAGTTCGGAGGGTTGGCCCGGTCGCCCCATCGGGACGTCGGTGCCGAACTCCGCGACGGCGTCGGGATCGGCCTGTCCGATCGTCGCCGGGATCAGCGGCGTCCAGATCGGCCCCGGGGCGACCTGGTTGACGCGGATCCCCTCGCTCGCGACCTGCTGTGAGAGCGAACGCGTGAAGGCAGCGATCGCCCCCTTCGTCGAGGAGTAATCGACGAGTCGTCCGCTGCCGACGAAGGCGTTGATCGACGTCGTGTTGATGATCGTATTGCCGTCGTCTAAGTAGGGAAGCACGGCCCGCGTCAGGTAGAAGTAGCCATGTATGTTCGTCGCGAAGGTCTCCTCCCACTGCTCGTCGGAGATCTCGGTCAGGTCGGTCTGGACGACCTGCTGGGCTGCGTTATTGACGAGGACGTCGATCCCGTCGAACGTATCGACGACTTCCTCGGTAGCGGCGCGACAGAACGCGCTGTCGCGGACGTCGCCGCTGAGAAGCAACGACTCTCCACCTTCCGCCTCGATTCGCTCTGCGGTCTCCTCGGCGTCCTCGTGTTCGTCGAGATAGATCACAGCGACGTCCGCACCCTCCCGAGCGAAATGCAACGCGGCGGCGCGACCGATGCCGCTGTCGCCGCCGGTTACGATCGCGGCCTTGCCCTCTAGTTTGGCGCTTCCCCGGTAGTTCTCGCGGATGAACTCGGCGTGTGGTCCCATCTCGCTCTCGGTGCCGGGTTGTTCGTCCTGTTGCTGTGCGTCGATCTCCTGGGCTTTCTCGCGTGGTTGCTCTCGTGTCATGGTCGGTCCTTCTCGATGATCCTTCTCGAACCGTTCTCGGAGTTCTCGGTCGGTCCTCGGCCGGCTTTCGAACGGTACGGTGGACGGAGCGCGGTGCGCGCTGAAGAAGGCAAGTACTGCGTGTCACCGTTCGTTCGGTCGCTCGTAGCGTCAATAAACGGTCGCCTTGCCCCTGACGGCGGTACGGAGGGCTCATCGGTTGCTCGTTACTCGCTCACGAACCGTCCGACGAGTCGGTCGATCACTAGATCACTAGTACGCCGCCGCCGACGACGATCCAGAGAGCGGGCGCGGCGGCGAGCAGCAGCGCCCAATGCAGTGCCGATGTCGACATCGCACCGCCCGCACCGCCACGTAACAATACGGCTCGGAGGCCGACGACCTCGAAGAGCCCGGAGAGTCTAGAAAGTACGGAGAGCCCGGAGAGCACGAGTAGCATAGGGAGCGGACTGCTCGTCTCGATCACGATTCCGTCTCGTCCGCCCGCTGGGCGGTTTCTGCCGTCTCGCTGCCCTCTGCTCGCGTCCCTGTCCGATAGACGTAGTAGCCGGCGAGGACAAACAGGAGGCTAACCGCGGTCCAGTGCGGGTTGTACTGCCCGCCCTGCGAGAGGGGCTGATGAAAACCTAAGAGGGCGTGATCAACGATCGCGTCGAAGAGGTCGAACACGCCGAGGCCGATCAGCGCCGAACCGGCGAGCGGTTGCATGGCTAAGCGAACGTCGCTGCGCCGTTCCGATCGCCAGAGCACGCCGGCACCGATACACGCGATGACGACCATCGCAATCGAGAACAGCCCGTCGGCGAACACGTTCGTCCGGAGGCCGGCGAGGGTACCCATTGGGTAAATCCCCGAAACGAGGTGGTGCCACTGGAGCACCAGATGCAACAGGAGCACGTCGATCAGTCCGCTGAACCCGAAGCCGAATACCCCTGCTCCGAGTAGGCCCCGAACGGAAACTCCATTGGCCGTCTCGCGCCCGCGGAGGCGTGAACGGGTCGACGAACCCGTCGCTGCTCGGTCGCTCATGATACACCGTTGTTTGCGGGCGATCGGGTTAGGTCGTTACCCGGCACACGCCACCGTTCACGACCCGATCCGAAGGAACGTCGGCCCGATCCGGTATCGGTTCGATCGGTACCGACATCGGGCGGATCAGTGCTGAGGTCGGGCGGACTGCCCGCGTGAACTTCGCTGTATCCGCCATCACGGAGGCAAACTTTAGCCGCTCGAACGGTCAGGGGGCCGACCTGCGGGCCGCACACCGGTATTCGACTCTCCCGTCCGTACCGCTCGCAGGGACCACCGCTATTGGCTGCGAAGGCGCACCTCGTCGTCAGTAACCGTCTCAACGTCGTCGTTTCGCAGTTCGTGTGTATTGTCGGCGTCGTCCCAGTTGAGCATCGACCTGACGACTTCGGTGAGATCCGCGTCGTCGTCCGGCTCGACGTACCCTTGACCGTCTCGTACCTCCACGACGGTCCCGACGCGCGTTCCGTCGGCATGACGACGGTTTTTCCCTCGTCGTTCGCGGTGAGGTCTCGTGTCATCCCGCTGCACTCCTTGCTCTCGGCCGTACTATCCCTGCGCGTTGCTAGTGCATGGTAACCGACGGCGAGAGTCCGGAGCGGAGCTGGGGTGTCGATAGCGGTCTCAGTTCCCTATCGGCACCGTTCGATCTTTTTTCAGCTGGTGGCGTTGTACATCTCGTCGATCATTTCGTCGAGGTCCGGGTGGTCGTTGCCCGGCTGGTAGCCAAAGGAGAATTCACCCTTGCCGTCGGGCGACTCGCCGGTCGTCCAACGCTGTTCGGGGTCTTCGTGTCGCTCGCGGAACGTCGACATGAACTCGTAATTATAGTCCTGGGTTTTTCCTTTTCCTGATCGAAGCTCGCTGGTACAGGCCTATGCTCACCGATCGCGTCGAGCGCAGCGTGCCATTGATTCTGGTGCATGGTATCACGCGCAATCAGATACGAGAGCATGTCCTTCATGCCGGGGTCGTCGGTGAACTCGTAGAGACGAGTCGCGAGCAGGCGGCCGCTCGATTCGGCGTGGATATTGGCGTACATGCTCGCGGCGAGGTTACCCGGCGCGGCAACTAAACTAGCGTCGAAGGGCGTGCCGTTCGCGTTGATCGGCATCGCGTGCAAGCCAGCCGAGAGCGCCTAGTGGGGCTGGCCGCTGCCGAGCATGGCGTCGATGACCGGGTCGTCGCGGGCCTCTCTGACCTGGTGCTCGCGTGCGCCCTGGAGGTTCTTCGAGACGGCGGTGGCGAGCATCTCGATGTGGCCGAGTTCTTCCGCGGCGGTCTCCATCAACAGCTGGCGGTATTCGGATTTGTCCTGGGGCACGCCGAAGGCCTGAAACATGTACTGGAGCGAGACGCGCATCTCGCCTTCCGCGCCGCCGATGGCCTGCTGGAGCATCTTCGCGAACTCCGGGTCGGGCTGTTCGACTTCGACCTCATACTGCAGCGGTTCGTTATGAAAGAACGTCTTAATTCCATTGATAGCGACGAGAGGGAAGCGAATAACCGGGACGCTTGCAGGTGCGCGCGTCGTCCAACCGCCCTCGTGCGATTTGTCGGTCGGTCGACTCGTCGATTCGTCAGCCATCGCACACGGCAGGGACGGTCGTCACCTCACCGCTCGGTCCGAAGCCCGGCCCGCTCGCGGCGCACCTATGAAACGACGGGCTAAGTCATCCACGCAATTGCCCGCCAACCAACCGCCAGGGGCGGGACTGAAAGGGGCCGACCGCTCGGCGTTCTCGTGAGCGAGTGCAACGAGCGAACGAGAGTTCGAAAGACGAGCAACGCGAGTCTTTCGTAGAACCCCGACGAAGTAAGCACGTGAGTGAGCAAAGCTCTCTCGTGATGACGGGAGAACTCCGTTCTCCCGAACCACGTGGGACTCTTCGAGTCCCGCGGACCATGCGAACGGGCCTCCGGCCCGTGAGCAGCAGCCGAGCGCGTCGGGGGCTTTCAAACCGTTCCGTGGTTCTCTGCTGTCCTATCATTACTCAATTAATACTTCCGACCGACATGGCGGGCCGTTTTAGGCACTGAGGACACGAGCGTGTCCATGGCTACGATCGCCGACGTCGTACTCCCGGCTGAGGAGTTCGCCCTCCAGGACACCTCCCAGGCCCTCGACAGCGTCGAGTTCCAGGCCGAACGCGTCGTTGCCAGCAACGCCGACCGCGTCATGCCGTACGTCTGGATCGTCGGCTCGGAGCGCGACACGATCGAAGACGCGCTCGACGCCGACCCGAACGTCGAGAACTTCGCCCTCGTCACCGATCTCGGCTCTCAGCGGCTCTATAGCATGGAGTGGGTCGACCGGATCGAGACGCTCGTTCGCGTGATCGTCGACGAGCAGGCGGTGATCCTCGCCGCCCACGGCACGAACGAGGCCTGACAGCTCCAGCTCCTCTTTCTCGATCGCGAGGCGATCCGGCGCGTCCAGGACCGCTGTGAGGCCGCGGGTCTCGCCTTCGACCTACTACGACGAGCCACCAGGGATCAGTGCCGAGACCCTCGCCGCCGAACTCGACCTCACACATCGGGAACTCGTTGCCCGTCTCCGGCAGGCACACGGCGCGCTCGTCTCACACAGCGTCTCGATCGGCGTTCCGTCCGGCTTCAGCGACGCCCGCTCGGACGCCGACGACTGAGCCGGCGAGCCAACCTTCGACGCGGCGCTGCCGCGTGACCGTTGCAGCGCTACTGCCGCAGCCGTTCGGCTCTACCACCGCGATCGTTCGGAAAGCGGACACCGCGCGACGCTTTCGGCGTTCGTCTCGGGTAACATGTACTGCTTCCACTCGCGTCGCCGCGGGTCGGCGTAATCGCCCGAATCGGGGTGTCGCGGGATATCGTCGTAGGCCGCCAGCCGATCGCGGATCGTGCTGCGTGCGCGCTGGCCGTCGTCGCTCATCCCCGACAGTCCCTCAAAGACGCCCGTCGGCTGGATCGTGACCTCCAGTCCGTGAGGGGTATGGCGACTCCGTCGGCGCTCGTAAAACGGCGCGCGGGCGACGAGAAAGAGCGGCTTGCCGGCGAAACAGTAGCGCCACTTGGGGTGGTTCGGGTCGGTGTGGTCTCCGGCCAGGGCTTCGGGTCGCGCTCGCCGAGGTCCTCCAAGAGGTCTCAGAACTGCCGTTTGTAGGTTTCCGGAGCCTGCTCTTCCGCCGGCGGTTCGAACAATACGACCAGCGAGGAAACCGGGCCGATCGACTCGTAGCCCGTGAGGTAGGTTTCGAGCGCGTTGGCGAGCCGGCTTCGCGCATCGGGGTCGTCGGGCGCGCCGGGGAACGTGTAGCGAAGCAGGCCTTCCTCCTCGGCTTTGGCGGCGAAGTAGCAGGGATACGGCGCGTCGGCGTCAGTCATCGTCCGGCGGAAGGTCTCGTACCGGGTCGCCTTCCAGTCGGCTACCTCCCTGCGATCGATCGCCTCCCGCAGAGCGGCTTTCGTCCAGAGTCCGTCGGCGTCCGACCGTTGCATTTCCTTTTTATCCGGGCCCCGCGAGTGTGGGGCTTCGGCCTGCACGTGCCTGTCGTGTGCCGCCGGCCGAACGGTCGCCGTCGGCGGGTTTCGGTCACCACGGTCGGGCGTCACTTCGGCTCGCCGGCCCACTGGCGCTCGCCTTACGCAGCCCCACTACCTCCGTCGTCCTGTACCGTCGCGTTCTGTACCGTCGCTTCCTCGACGGTCGTCCCCGCCGGCAGCCGGAGGTCGATCGGACTCAGCGACGAACCGCTCGCGACGCCCTTCGCCGAACACGCTGCGACCGCGACGATTGCGTCCTCCCGGGCCTCGAACGTCACGCTATCGCCGGGTTCGGCCGTACTCTCGCGGACGTCGAAGAAGATCTGGTCGGTGATCGTCGAGCGCTGGAAGACGTTCATCGTATCGGGTACGCGCTCGTCGACGCCGATCGCATCGAGTGCGAGCGCCAGGTTCTCGTAGCAGCCGCCGGGTTCGTTCTGGACGCCTCCCTCGTGGGAGCGGTCGGTGAGCATCCACTCGGTACAGGGTCCGAAGAGGACATCGTGGACGCCGCAGTCGTCGGCCGTGATCGCGAGGATCGGTTCGCCGGCGGTCGTGTAGAGGTTGTCGCCGGTCGAAATCCTGACTTTCCCATTGAGGTCGCGCGTATAGGACTGGGAGAAGCGTTCGGCCGGGTCCGATCGCGAGAAGGCGACGAGATCCGCGACCTGACGGCCTTCCGGCGTCATGACGGCGAAGGCCTCCCCCTCGTTGATCGGGAAGGCGGCGGCGCTTCGTTCCGGGATACGGTAGTCCATGACCGACGTTCCGCCCGCCACACGCTTGTATTCCCGCGACACACGACGCGGCGACTCCGATGCGGTGATTCGCCCATGGCTCACGGCTTCGTCGACGACGACCTCACCTCCCCGGTCGGCGAGCGCTGCGCCCGCGGCTATGCGGCGGCGAACGCGACGGCGGTCGAACGCGTCGCGGAGTTGGTCGAGAGCCACGACATCGGCTACGCGTTCGAACGCCTCGTCGCTTGCAATCTACACGCGATCGGCCGACGAGCGCGAAACGACCGAAGCCGAAGTAGCGGCCGCGAAATATTTCGGGATCGACGGCGACCTCATTGCCGGCCCGGCGGCGGCGGATCTCCTCCGGCGGGACGCCGAGTAACGCAGTCGTCGTCGATCCCGACGACCCTGTCGATTTCAATGATCACGTCGATCCCGTCGATCCTGCCGGTCGCGGGCCGTCCCGAACGCGCCGTTTATACCGGGGAAGTCGAAAGAGAGGGGTACCAATGGGAACCATCGTCGAGGCAGTCGTTCCGGCCACGGAGTTCGCGCTGCAGGGGACGTCCGAATCGCTCGGGGACGTCGCCTTCCGGCTCGAACGCGTCGTTGCACAGGACGCCGACTCGATCATGCCCTTCCTCTGGGTAGCGGGCGCGGAGCGTGCCTCGCTCGAGGACGCTCTCGACACTGACCCGAGCATCGAGGACTTCTCCCTCGTGACCGACCTCGGCGAGAAGTGGCTCTACGAGATGCGCTGGGTCGACCGGATCGAGACGCTCGTCCGGACGATCGTCGACGAGCGGGCCGTGTTGCTCGCGGCCACCGGCTCCGCTGTGACCTGGGAGTTGAAGTTCCTCTTTCTCGACCGCGACGCGATTCGGAGCGTCGAGGCGGACTTCGAGGAAGCAGGGACCTCCTTCGACGTCCACCGGATCTACGACCAGCGCGAGGGGGCGCTCGGCGCACACGGACTCACCAACAAGCAGTACCGCGCGCTCGCGCTCGCATTGGAACGGGGGTACTACGACGTTCCTCGGACGACCAACGCGAAGGAACTCGCCGCCGAACTCGGCATCAGCCACCAGGCGCTGTCCGAGCAGCTCCGCCGCGCCCACGAGTCCGTCGTCGACGACACCGTCGGTATGAGCGCCTCGGCGCTGTCCGAGTCGCCCGACGACTCCTGAGCCCTGACGTTCGTCGCTTCCGTCCGTTCTTCGTCCGTTGTGCTCCTCCCATGCCGCTCGCTACCCTCTTTCCCCCCGCCGCAGACGGCCGGCACCGACCGGGCCCGATTCTCACATCGTGGTGGCCCAGGCCTGTGCACGCAACAATGTTAATATATTCCGCTGAATAGCATTGGGTAATGGACCGTTCGGTGCGGTACTGCCTCGACTGTGGATGGCGGGTCCGCGACGAAGAGCATGACGACCCCTCCTCGCTCATGGTCGACCATGCCATCGAGACCGGCCACGACATCGACTCCGACGACGGCTCCGGGCGCGCGATGGACGATCGGCCCCCATTCGGCCGCCACCGGTGGCTCCTGTAACCCGGTAGGCCGCTACGGCGGTCAGGCGTGTCGTCGCCTATCAGCGTCGTGGTCGTTATTAGCGTCGCGGTTGTCACCGTCATCGTTGGCGTCGCCATCGCCACCACCGCCGACTCCGGCGCGACGCCTCCCGAACCGCCGTCCTCGACACTCTTCGCTTGGTGACTGCGAGCACGGGCGCTCACCTTTTGTCGACGGCCCTCGACGCTTCGACGATGACCGCAGGGACGGGTTCGTCGGTCGAAGCGGGCTACCTCCGGGATCGTCACCCCTACTACCGGCTCGGGAGCGGCGCGACACCGCTGGTCGTCCTCCCCGGACTGAGCGACGCGTTCAAGCCGCTCGGCGTCTCGTGCGTTCAGGCCCTGCTGTACGAACGCTACTACTTCCGGCGGTTCGCAGCGGATTTCACCGTCTCCGTGCTCGGCCGCCCGTACGGGCTGCCGGCTGGGTACGACACCGACGAGATGGCCGCCGAGTACGCCGACGCGATCGCCGCGCTCGGCTACGACTCGGTCGCGTGTCTCGGAATCTCGATGGGCGGGTTGATCGCCCAGCACCTCGCCGTCAAACATAACTGTGTCTCCCGGTTGGTACTCTCAGTCACGGGCTGTCGGCTCGGCGATCATGGGAAACGGACGATCCGCCGCTGGCGCGACTGGGCCGCCGAGGGCGAGTGGTTCCGCGCCGTTCTCGACGGCGTACCCGAGAGCTATACCGGGTACCGGCGGTGGTGCTACGGGCCCTTCCTGCGCGCGATCCGACCCTTGTTGCCGACTCCAGCGTCGGAGGCCGACATCGTGACCGCCGCACAAGCTGCTCTCGCTCACGACACCACCGGTTCGCTGGGCGAGATCGATGTCCCGACGCTCGCCATCGGCGGCACGGAAGACACCTTCTTCCCGCCCGAAATCCTCCGTGAGACCGCCGCCGGGATCCCCGAGAGCCGCCTCGAACTGATAGAGGGGGTCGGCCACGGCGGCTACGAGGAACGTCCGAGAGTATGGAACGCGGCGATCGAGCGATTCCTGCGGTCGTAAGCCCGGTCCGACCCTGGATTTGGCCCGACGATTCTCGTCGAACCGCTGACCCCCGTTCCGTCGTCGCCTCGTTTCTCCGTCCGACCGTCGAATCGAACCCGTTATACGGACTATCCGGCGAGGTACGGTAAATGAATACCTGGCGTCGGCGGGTCGCCTACTACTCGATCGTTCTCGCGCTGTTGATGCTCGGGTACGCCGTCGTCTACGATTACGCGATGAGCACGTTCGAAGGGGAACCGGAGACGTTCCTCCACTCCTTGCAGGTCGTCGTCGAAACCTTCACGACGACGGGCTTCGGCTCCGATTCGCCATGGACGAGCCCCCAACTCAACGTGCTCGTGATCGTCATGGACCTCACCGGTGTTGCGCTGATCTTCCTCGCGCTCCCGGCATTGATATTTCCATTGTTACAAGAGACGCTTCGGACGACGCCGCCAACGGCGATCGAGGACCTGTCCGATCACGTCGTGATCTGTGCGTATACGGCCCGGGGCGAGACGCTGATTACCGAACTCGGAAACCGCGACGTCGAGTACGTCCTCGTCGAACCCGATCGGGAGACCGCCGCCGACCTGTACGACGAGGGTTACACCGTGATCCACGCCGATCCCGAGTCGACCGACGCCCTGAGGCGAGCCTGTGCTCCCGCGGCGACGGCGGTGATCGCCGACGCTTCCGACGAGATCGACGCCTCGATCGTCCTCGCCGCCCGCGAGAGCGCGCCGAACACCCAGGTCGTCAGTATCGTCGAGGACCCCGATAGCGCCGAGTACCACCGTCTCGCGGGTGCCGACACCGTGCTCTCGCCGCGCCAGTTAGTGGGGGAAAGTTTAGCCGAAAAGGTCGTTGCCGGGGTCTCCGCCGAACTCGCCAGTGCCGTCGAGATCGCAGACGACTTCGAGATCGCCGAGTTCCCGGTACATCGGGGCAGCGAACTCGTCGGTACCACGCTCGCCGAAAGCCGCGTCGGCGAGCGCACGGGCGCGAACGTGATCGGAGCCTGGTCCCGCGGGGAGTTCGAGAGTCCCCCCTCGCCCGACGCCGCGCTCGACGGCAGCACGGTCCTCTTGGTCGCCGGCCACGACGACCAGTTAGAACAGCTCAAAGAACTCACCCGGTCGGGCGCTCGCCGCCACGAGACGGGTTCGGTGATAATCGTCGGCTACGGCCGGGTCGGGTCGGTCGCCGCGAGCGAACTCGCGGCCGCGGAGGTCCCCTACACCGTCGTCGACCTGAACGATCGGCCGGCTGCGGACGTCGTCGGCGACGCGACCGATCCCGACGTCCTCCGGCAGGCGGGCATCGAGGAGGCTCGCACGCTCGTGCTGGCGCCGTCGAACGATACGACCACCGTGTTCGCGACGCTCGTCGCCCGCGAACTCGATTCCGAGATCGAGATCGTCGCCCGCGCTCAGGAGACCGCAAACACCCGCAAGCTGTATCAGGCCGGCGCGGACTACGTGCTCGCGCTCGCGACCGTGAGCGGCCGGATGCTCGCCTCCACGGTGTTAGAGTCCGAGGAGTTCATCTCGCCGGCGACCCAGGTCGAGATCGTCCGAACCAGTGCCCCGAACCTCGCGGGCGAGAGCTTGGCCGAGGCGGACGTCCGTGCGGAAACCGGCGTAACCGTGATCGCCGTCGAACGAAACGGGACGACCGTCGCCGAACTCGATCCGGACTTCACTCTCCGGACTGACGACGAGGTCCTCGTCACGGGCACCGACGAGGACATCGGTCGCTTCAACGTCGAGATGGGGTAAGCGGGCGGAAGTTCTCGACCGCCGTATGAGCGTTCGCGTCGACTGGCGGGCGAACTGTGGCGCGGTCGGACTCGTGACCAAGTGGCTCTGGGTGCTGCTTGCGTTCCCCTTCGTGTTCGCGCTCTGCTACGGCGAGCCCCCGGTTCCGTTTCTCGCGACGATCCCGATTACCGTCATCGTCGGACCGAGCCCCGAGCGACTGGTTCCGGACGCAACGTCGGCCTCCGGGAGGGATTCTTACTCGTGGCGCTCACCTGGGGGATCTCCGCCGTCATCGGCGAGCGGGGAACGCGCCTCAAGGGCGTCGCCACTTGAAAACCCACTACGCGGCTCCGAACAGCAACAACCCGGACCCGAGTACCGATGTCGCCGGTTCAGGGAAGACGAACAACACGACCCCGACGAGGATCAGCGTCGCGGGCGCGATCTCGTCGGCGACATCCGACCACTGGAGCGCCATCGCCGACGCCTTCGACCCGTCGGTGCAAGGTTCCTTTGCCGTTCGGTCCTACGCCGCGCTTCCCGTGCGCATTTGAAGCCCGACGATGAGTGGGCCGTATGGAAGCGACGATCGAACGGATACTGCTCGCGAGCCGCCCGGAGGGTGTGAACGACGAATCGATGTTCGAACGACGCGAGGGCGACGTGCCGACGCCCGAGGCGGGCGGGCTGCTCGTTCGCACGCTTTCCCTCTCGGTCGATCCGTACATGCGCGGGCGGATGCGCGACGCCGACTCCTACGCCGGCCCCCGGGCCGTCGGCGAACTGATGGAAGCCGGCGTCGTCGGCGAGGTCACGGAATCGAACCACGACCGCTGGGAGCGCGGTGATACTGTACTGGGAAACCTCCAGTGGGCGGAGTACGCGACCGCCGGCGGCCACGCCCTCACACCGACCTCACCTCGCCGTCGGCGTACCTCGGAATCTCGTGGATGCCCGGCCGGACGGCGTACTTCGGGCTGTTAGACGCCGGGAACCCCTCGCCGGGCGAGACGGTCGTCGTGAGCGGAGCGGCGGGCGCGGTCGGCTCGACGGTCGTGCAGATCGCGAAACTGGCGGGCTGTCGCGTCGTCGGCTTTGCGGGTTTGGAGAGGAAAATCCGCTATCTCGAAGATGACTTGGGGATCGGCGCCGGCATCGACTACACGGAGGTGGGCGACTACCGCAACGCACTGGACGACGCCGCGCCCGACGGCGTGGACGTCTACTTCGACAACGTGGGCGGGCCGAACACCGACGCGGCCTTCTCCCGGCCGAACGTCGACGCCCGGGTCGTCGTCTGCGGGCAGATCTCCCAGTACAACGACGAGGAGGCGGCCACGGGACCGCGCAAGTTAGGCGGGTTGATCCACATGCGCGCGACCGTCGAGGGAATCCTCGTCCGCGACTACGCCGAACGATACGAGCAAGCGAGCGAACGACTCACAGGGTGGGTCGCAAGCGGCGATCTCACGTACCGCGAGACAGTCACCGAGGGACTGGAAAACGCGCCCGACGCCTTCCTCGGCCTGTTCGAGGGCGAAAATGTCGGCAAGCAGGTGGTGAAGGTCGCGGATCCGAGCGAGTAAGGGCCCGTCGCGGCGGGGGTACCGGAGGGGACTGGGGAGGGAGTCCGACGCGGAAGCCGAGTCTGCGGTGCGACGAGGGAACCGGACCGGTGGCAGGAGCGAGTACCGGCAATTTTTACTCGCCGGGCGGGAAGTCGGTATATGGACGGATCAGTGCGGATCATCGGCGTTCCGATGGACTTGGGCGCGGACCGGCGCGGCGTCGACATGGGGCCCTCCGCGATCCGCTATGCGGGGCTCGCAAGCGCGCTCTCCGACCTCGGCGGCGACCCGACCGACGCGGGCGACCTCCCGGTACCGAACGCGGAAGAACGCGACCCGGGTGCCGAAGAACCCGAGACCGGTCGGGCGCGATACCTCCGCGAGACCGCCGAACTCACCGAGGTCCTCGCCGAGGCGGTCGCAGGGACTGTCGCCGACGGGGACCTGCCCCTCGTGCTCGGGGGTGACCACTCGATCGCCATCGGCACCCTCTCGGGGGTCTCGGAGGACAGATCGGTTGGGGCGCTGTGGCTCGACGCTCATAGCGACTTCAACACGCCCGAAACCACCCCCTCGGGTAACGTCCACGGGATGCCCCTGGCCGCGGCGCTCGGCGAAGGCTGGTTCGACGATCGAGATAGTCGAAACTGGACGCGCGCGCCCGGCCTCGACCCCGGAAACGTCGCGCTCGTCGGCCTCCGCAGCGTCGACGAGACCGAACGCGAAGCCCTCGCCGCGAGCGACGCGAGCAGCTACACGATGTCGGACATCGACGAGCGCGGGGTCACCGACGTCATGAGCGAAGCCTTGGAAGTCGTCTCTCAGAGGGTCGACGCGATCCACGTGAGCCTCGACCTCGACTGGCTCGATCCCCGCCGTGCGCCGGGCGTCGGTACGCCAGTGCGGGGCGGGGTCACGTACCGGGAAGCCCACGCCGCGATGGAGCTCATCGCCGAGCGCCACCGCGAGGACGATCTCCTGGGGTCGCTCGAACTCGTCGAGGTGAACCCGATTCTCGACGAGTACAACGAGACCGCCGAACTGGCCGTCGAACTCGCCGCGAGCGCGCTCGGGAAACGTATCCTCTGAGACCCACCGCACGCACCTTTTTGCTGGCGTCCTCGCTCGCGCTCCTTTCAGTCACGCTCGCTGCGGGGCCAGCAAAAATCTCCATCAAAAACCGCTCGCTCACTTCGCTCGCTCGCGGCGGAGTGAACTGGAGCGACCGCAACCCCCTCCGCGGCCGTCTACCACCGATTGGACGAAGAGGGTCGGATGATGCCCGACGGGCTGACGTACGAGGGGAGTTGGGCCGAGGCGAACTGTGGCCGATGCTTCCAGCTCGTGGCCTGCGAGGACGCTTCGCTCCTCTAGCGGTGGATCACGAACTGGTATGACCTGGCCGACTTCGGGATCGTTCCCGTTCTCGACGGCGAGGCTACCGCAGAAGCAATCGGCACGGCGACCGAGTGACACAGACGATAACATGCTCACATTCCACGCAGTCCGTCCCGCGGTGTTACGTTACGCAGCTGTTTGGCTGAACAACTGTCAGGGGACGGGACTGAAAGGGGCCGACCGCGTGGCGGCTCCGCCGTAGTTCGAAAGATTTCGGTTATCACAAAAGGCTTTTGAACGATTACGGACTCCAAGGTCGTCTCCGCCGACCTCGCGCTCGGCGATGGCGGGCGACGCAAGGACCGCAGGAGCGACCGGAGGGAGCGACGAGGACCGCAGCGAGCCCCCCGAGTCGAGCGCGTCGGGGGCTTTCAACCCGTTCGGCACGATCCGCTATCCTCTTTCGAACCCTAAATTGACACCACCATCCACGATCGAACGCAACCGCTATTCCCGGCCGGTGCGACCGTCCGTCCATGTCCGACGCCCACGACGCGCTCCGTGACGATCCGGTTATCGGCCCGTTGATCGACGAATACGGCGAGATCGAACTCGAACCCGCAGACGACGTCTTCGAGCGGCTCGTGACCTCGATCGTAAACCAGGTGATCTCTACCGAAGCCGCCCGCACGGTCAGGGGTCGCCTGTTCGACGCCGTGACGATCACGCCTGAAGGGATCATCGCCGCCGATCGTGAGGAGTTGCGCGCGGCCGGCCTCTCGCCCCAGAAGGTCGATACGATGAGGAACGTCGCCCGGTGGTTCGACGAGGAGAACGTGACCCGCGAGCGCTTCGAAGGACGAGGCGACGCGGACGTGACCGCCGAACTCACCGAAATTTCGGGGATCGGCGACTGGACCGCGAAGATGTTCCTGATGTTTGCCCTCGGCCGCGAGGACGTCTTTCCGATCGGGGACTTAGCGGCTCGTCGGGCCGTCGAGGACCTGATCGGTGATCTTACGCGCGCGGAAATGGAGACACGCGCCGAAGCCTGGGCACCGCATCGCTCGGTGGCGACGCTGTATCTCTGGCAGTACTACGTCGACGAGAACTCGAACGTCGAAGACATCGTCGCGTAAGCTCTCGATCCGGCGGAAAGCAACGCTCACGAACCGTTGGCCTCCGGTCGAACGAGCGGTTCACCGAAGCGGACACCGAGCACGGCGTCACTCCAACGGACGGATCACACCGGCCCGGTCGGCCCACGAACCGGTATCGGCGGCGTTCCCCTGGTCAAACACCGCGTCTTCTCCCTCCGCCGCAGCCTCGGTTTCGATCTCGCCACCGTAGCCGAACAGGCCGGGATAGTCCGTGAGGATCCCGTCGACGCCCGCCATCCGAAGCTGGCCGGCCTCGTAGCCCGACGAGAGCGCAAAGACGTACAGCTCCCGGTTTTCCTCGTGGGCGACTTCGACGAGATCGAGATCGGCGAAGTCCGACTCTTCGACGTAGTAATTGGGACTCTCGAACAGCGGCGTCCCTCGAATCATGCTGATCGGCGGGAAAGATCACCTCACGGTCGTACGTTCGAGTAATATCGAGGCCCGTCGCGATCGAGTCCGAATCCGGTGTTCGAATCGTTCGAATCCATTAGATGGAAGCGCCGCAATGACGTGTGAATACGCTGCTATGAGTAGTTCGTCGCCCCCGATAGCCCCGGGGACCGCTCCGTGCCGGTTCGCCTCGGTCCGTTCCGATCCATCTCCCTCCGCTTCCGGCCGTT
>PXRY01000089.1:27946-29495 GCA_003022925.1 Halobacteriales archaeon QS_8_65_32
TAGTTCTCGGTGACGAACTCCCCACAGCGTAGGCATTTCGCCATCAGCTCTCCCCTCCGTCGCTACCGCTCCCGTTCTCGCCTTCGCTTCCGTCGGCATCGGTGTCGGCGTCGCTCGAAACGAGCAGTCCGGGGTAGTCGGCCACGAGACCGTCGACGCCCGCCGCCGCCAGTTGCTCGGCCTGGTACCACGTCGCGAGCGTGTAGACGTTTACTTCTCTGCCTTCCTCGTGTGCGATGTCAAGCAGGTCGACGTCCCCGTAGTCCGGGTCGTCGATATAGACGCCGTCGTTGAAGAAAGGTACCCCCTGAATCATGTCGTAGGGCGGGTGGATCGCCTCACAGTCGTACTCGCGGGCGACGTCGACGCCGAACTCGATCGAGTCCCAGGGCAACACGCCGATCGGGACCTCGGGAGCGATCTCTCGCGTGACGGCGAGCGCCGCCTCATAAAAGGAGATAACGAGGGCGTCGTTATCGTACTCCGCCGCGATCTCCAAGACATCGCGGACGAACGGCCGCCAGAGGTCCTTTCGAGTCTCTAGCGCGTCGCCGTCGAGATCGGTCGCGAACTCCAGGTCTTCGGAGCCGGGATTCTTCAATTCGATATTGATGCCGAGTTCGGGAGGCACCGCGTCCATGAGCGCCTCGAAGGTCGGGACCGTCTCCCCGCTCTCTAAAACCTCGGCGCTCGTCACGGTCTCGCAATCGGTCTCCCAGACCAGTCCTTCGGCGTCGGTGAGGCCGCCGTCCTCGCGTTCGGCGAGGCCGTTGTCGTGAATCACCACTGGCGTGCCGTCCGCACAGGGCATGACGTCGATCTCGACGGCGTCGGCGTTCGAAAGCGACGAGCCGACCGCCGCGGCGATCGTGTTCTCGGGGTACGCGCCGGCGAATCCCCGATGGGCGATCACGATCGGATCGTCGTCCTCGGCGAAGTCGAGGCCGTCTCCCGAGTCGGTGGCTCCGCCGCCGTCACCATCGTCGTCCTTGCTTTCGGTTCCGCCGCCGGCCGCGACCGCGCTCCCCCCGAGCGCCGCCGTCCCGAGCGCCGCGCCGGTTCCCCGTACGAACGTCCGCCTCCCTACTGCCGCGGATCGGTCTCGATCCATGTCGGCTGCTCGATCGACTCCCGAATAACTATTTCGCTTGTAAAATATATAGAGATGCCCAACCGACCCCGCGGCTTGACAAACGTGTTCTCACGGACGACCGCTCAGGAACGGGGGGCGGTAACGGCGCGTTTCGAGTGGTGTCAATGCCGCGAAACGCGATCCCGCCCGAGGGACCGGTTCCCTCTGAAACGTATTGTGGTGCCGACACACAAGAAAGCTCACCTGACAGCCCATGCATCCCGGCCGGACGTCCTCTCGATCGTACAGAGGGACGCTTCCTTGCCCGAAGCCGCTCAGACCGATCGCCCTGCTTCCGTTGCGTCGCGGCTCGCGAACGGCAGACGATGTCGTGAGGACTTCGCCGACGGTTCGGTCCACCAGTTCGGTGTCGGTTCCGTGTGGTTTAGTCGCTCACGTTCGGCTACGGTTCAAGAT
>PXRY01000090.1:0-28144 GCA_003022925.1 Halobacteriales archaeon QS_8_65_32
CCCGAACCGGTTCCCGTCGGTCTTTATTGCGTAACTAAACACGACCTACTGCGCGGCCCTGAAGCTTAGCGGACCTCGTTTGCGTGTGCATCGATCCTCGGTCCCGGGGACGGAACCAACGCACGCAACGGTGGCACGATCCCAGCGAGAGGAGTGTCCGCTGGGAGCCCGGCCGAAATCGGTTCATTGGTGCCGTTATTGACCGCGGGCGATTCTCACTCGACGACGCTTACGGGGCGGCGTCGGGATCGGCGTCGCTGCGGCTGTAGCCCTGGTCCTCAAGGCAGGCGCGCATGCCGTCTTCGGTCTCGTGGCGGTGGAGCCGCGTCGGCGTGTCGCAGTAGTACGTCGTCCCGTCGAAGCGCATGACGACCTCGTGGGTCGAGCCGGCGATGTCCGTGCGTACGAGCACCCGGTTGCCGGCCCTGAGCTGTTCGAGTACTGCCTCGGTGCTGTGCTCGCCCGCGTCCATGTCGATCGGCTCTCCCATTGCCCGACCTACACGGGGAGGCGGTATGAGCGTTGGCCGATCGGACGGATAGGGGCCGACGAGCGAGAACCGGTGTACGAGGACGGCGACCGGACGGCTGGGCCGGGCGGGAATCGGAGCGAAAGGGGAACGGAACGACGCCGAGACGAAGCGAGGCGGGGACGACGGCGGCGTCGGGAACAGGCGGACCGAAGGACGGGACGACGAGACGGCGTGGGAACGAGCTACGCGGTCGTGCGCGACGCTCGCCAGTGCGCCGCGCTCGCACTGACGACGAACGGTTATTCTCACGGCCGATCTCCAGGGAGATGTATGAGTCAAGAAACGCAGACGAGTGGCGCAACGGGAACGAGACTCGAGACCGGAACCGGCAGTTGGATCAGCGGAATGATCGGCGGCCTCATGGGCGGTGCGGCAATGGGGATACTGATCACGATCATGTTGACCCCGGCGATCGAGGGCGCGATCCCGGGGATGTACGGATTGAGCGGCGGCCTCGCGGGTTGGATCGTTCACATGTCCCACAGTGCCGTGCTCGGCGTCGTCTTCGCAGCGATCATAGGCGCGGGCCTCGGGCGCTCTTCGGATAACGTCGGTGCGACGATCGCGATCGGCGCTGTGTACGGCATCGTGCTGTGGGCCGTGCTCGCGGCGCTGGTGATGCCGATCTGGCTCGCCGCGGTCGGCTTCCCGCAAGCGCCGCCGTTCCCGAACTTCGCGCTGCCGGGCAGCCTGCCCGCGCACGTCGTCTACGGCGCGGTGCTCGGCGCGGTCTACCCCTACGTCACGGGGATCTGAACGACGCCGATACAGGATACGAGACGCCAGCGACGATCGACCCTCCGCCAACACCGTTTTTCGACATGTACCCTCCGTGGAGCGCTGAGGCTGTTCGTCGTTTGCACTTCGGAGACCGAAGGGTGACCGAGATGGGGGGCGGAAAGGCGGAACCGAAGGTCGGAGACCGGGACTTATTCAGCGTTCGCGAGTCCCCAGTCGGCGTCGGCGATGCGTTCAACGGCGGCTTCCTCGCGGTCGCCGAGCAGCCGGACCTCGAAGGCGTCCTCGGTGCGCGTGACCTGGACGTCGATGGCTATCGCGTCGATCGTCGCTTTCGCCGTACGCGGTTCGGGGGCTTCCTCCGTCGTTGAGGTGAGCGCATACTCGTCGTACACGATCCGTTCGGATGCTTCGATGAGGCCGTCGATATTGTAGACGTCGACGAGCAGTTCGTCGGCGTCGGGGTTCTCCGAGATCTCCATCCGGTAGGTCTCCATCGACATACCCGAGAAGTGGGAAACGGAGTGGGTTGTATGTTGTGCCTGCCAGGAGGGAGCGTCGGTTCGTGAGGTTGATATGAGTTATACAGCCGAGACGAATCGTTCTCGAAAGCCCTTGGCAGCCCGAACTCCCGCGGCTCGCTGTCGTTCAAAAGCTTTTGTGATGACGAAAGGCGCGGAGCGCCTTTCGAACCACGCGCGTTCGCTCGCAGTGCTCGCTCACGTGCTTGCTTTGCCGGGGTTCGTCCGGGCCGCCAGCCCCTTTCAGTCCCGCCCGGTAACGGCTATTCGGCAGTAGTCGTGTGATTCGGCGTATGGGTCAGTCGGCGCGGGCAATGCCGAATCCCGGCAGTCCCGTCCTTCCTAACCGGATCGATCGGCAACGTCGGGAACGTCCCGTACGTCCCCACTGCCACACTCCGGACAGACGAGCGTCCCTTTCTCCGGCGCGGCGACCTCGCCGCGGGGGAACGTCGCCCGACAACCCATACACTTCATCAACGCTCGTTTCTCGGGGGCGACGTCGACCACGGCGCGGGGCAGACGGGCGTCGTCTTCGAGTCGTGTCATTGGGTGTGCTTGGCTACCACGGGTAAAACTCTGCCGCCGAGCGGTCACGAGTCGATCGTTGGTCGATCAGGCCGCGTCGAGCAGGAAGGTCAGCAGTCCCTTCTGAGCGTGCAGGCGGTTTTCGGCCTGCTCCCAGACGAGCGAACGATCGCTCTCGAAGACCGGTTCCGAAATCTCCTCGCCGCGATGGGCCGGCAGGCAGTGAAGTATCTCGGTGCCGGAATCGAGGAGGGCGTCGTTCACCTGGAAATCCCCGCTCTTGAACGCCGCGAGCTTTTCCTCGCGCTGTGCTTCCTCGCCCATGCTCACCCAGACGTCGGTGTAGACCACATCGGCACCCGCGGCCGCCTCGCGGGGATCGGTCGTGGTTTCGATCGATCCCCCCGCATCGAACGTGCGGGCCCGATCGAGTACCGACTCCTCGATCGCGTACTCCGCAGGGGTACAGATCGTACAATCGAGCCCGACCATTCCACAGCCCACGGCGAACGACCGGGCGACGTTGTTCCCGTCGCCGATCCACGTGACCGACGCGTCGAAGTCCGAAGCCAGGTGCTTGCGGATCGTGAGCAGGTCGGCGAGGGTCTGACAGGGGTGGGCCAGGTCGGTGAGACCATTCACAACCGGCACCGTCGCGAACGCACAGAACTCCTCGAGGTCGGCGTGGTCGAACAGCCGCACCATGACCGCATCGGCGTACCGGGAGATCGTCCGCGAGAGGTCACGGGTCGGCTCCCGGCCGCCGAGCCCGACGTCCTCCGGTCCGAGGAAGATCGCATGCCCACCCAACTGGGTCATCCCCGTCTCGAAGGAGACTCGAGTCCGGGTGCTCGGCTTCTCGAAGAGCATCGCGAGCGTTCGGTTCGCGAGGGGGTCGTCCGAGTCCCCGCGGTCGAAACGCTCTTTCAGGTCGGTCGCCATTCCAAGGACGGTTTCGAGCTCGGCGGGCGAAAAGTCGTCGACGTCGCGGAACTGTCGGGTCACGTCCACCGACGCCTCGATGTGTTGCCAGCAGTCATTTCCCGGCGAGCGTCGCGGCGGCGTCACGGAGCACGGCGAGCGAGCGGTCGAACTCCGCGAGGACGAGGTGTTCGTTCGGCGCGTGATCGAGGTCCGAGTTGCCCGGCCCGTAGGTGATCATCGGACAGTCCCACGCCTGGAAGACGTTCATATCGCTCGTGCCGGTCTTTCGAAGTAAGCGGGGCTCCCCGCCCACTTGCCGGATCGCCGCACGGAAGGCCCGCGCAACGGGCGTTCGCGGGGAAGTCATCACGGGTTCTACTCGGTCCTTCCAGTGGACGGTCCCGCCATTGAGCGCGCCGTCGGCGATCTCCCGTACCTCGCCGGCGGTCATCGACGGCGGTACGCGCAACTGGACGTCCATCGTCGCTTCGACCGAGAGGCCGTCGGTCGACGACCCCCCTGCAAAGCCGACCGGCTTGGTCGTGACGCGCTCGAAGACCGGCGTCCACTCGTCGGGTTCTAGCTCCGCTTCGACCCGACCCCACCAGTCGATCGCGTCCTGGATGGCGTTGTTCCCCGGCCGGGAGGTGTGCCCGGACTCGCTCGTCGCGACGTACGTGCCCGCGAGCAGTCCCCGGTAGCCCACTGTAATCCCCTCCCAGCCGCTCGGCTCGCCATTAATAACGGCGTCGGGCGCAGCGCGGGTGTCTACGAGGTGGCGAGCGCCCCCCGAATCGACTTCCTCGCGGACGACGCCCACGAAGCTTACGCCCACCGCGACGGCGGCGGCGGCCATCGCGGCGAGCGCACCCGTCGCGTCGACGCTGCCACGGCCCCACAACGCTTCCTCGGTAGTCCCGTCCTCGTCCTCGCTTCCGCTCCCGTCACCGTCTCGGTGTTTGGCTCCGGGCTTGATCTCGACCGGGATGTCCCCCGGTACCGTATCGACGTGCGAGGTAAGCAGCACCGAGTCGTCGGCGGGCGCACGGACGTTGCCTACGTCGTCGATCCACGCCTCGCGGTCGTGGGCTTCGAAGAACTCGACCAGTCGTTCACAGCACGCTTGCTCCTCGCCAGAAAGCGAGGGCGTCGAGACGAGATCGACTAGCAGTTCGCGGGCGTCGGCGTCGATACGGTCGGTGTGAAGTTCCTGGCTCATCGTGTGGCCTCCGTCGTCCCGGCCGTCTCGGCCGTTTCGCCGGTAAGCGTCGCCGAAATCGCTTCGACGACGCGATCGACGTGCTCTTGCTCGATCGTGAGCGGTGGGAGGAGTCTGAGAACCGTCCGTCCCGCGGGCAAGGCGAGCACGCTGTGGTCGATCGCGAGATCGCGGAGTACACGATTCGACCCGCGTTTGACTTCGATGCCGGTCATCAGGCCGGTCCCGCGGATCTCGCGCACCGCGTCGCCGAGCGCCGCGTCGAGTTCGCTCGTCAAGTACTCGCCGGTCTCGGCGGCGTGAGCGGGGACGTCCTCGTCTTCGAGGACCGAGAGGGTCGCGTCGGCAGCCGCACAGACGACTGGGCCGCCGCTGAACGTCGAGCCGTGCGGGCCGGCCCCCTCCGCGATCCACTCCTTGCACATCGTCGCGCCGATCGGCAGGCCGTTCGCGAGGCCCTTCGCGCTCGTGGTGACGTCGGGCGTAACGCCGGCGTGTTCGGTCGCCCACAGTGTTCCGGTGCGCCCGAGGCCGGTCTGAACTTCGTCGGCGATCAGCGCCGCGCCCGCTTCGTCGGTGATTTCCCGGGCCGCCCGGAGGTATTTTTTGGTACCTGGATTGATCCCGCCTTCGCCCTGGATCGGCTCGACGATGAACCCCGCTGTGTCCTCGTCCACTGCTTCGTCTAAGGCCTCTGCGTCGCCGTAGGGGACGAACTCGACGTCCTCGATCAGGGGTTCGAACGGTTCTCGATACTTCTTCTTCCAAGTGGTCGAAAGCGTCCCCATCGTCCGGCCGTGAAAACCCTGCATCGTCGCGACGAATTTCGTGCTTCCGGTGGCGCTGCGGGCGAACTTGAGAGCGGCTTCGTTCGCCTCGGTGCCCGAGTTACACAACCAGACGTACTCGGCGTCGCCCGGCGCGAGTCCGGAAAGGCCTTCAGTGAGCGCGTCGCGCGCGGCCACCGGGTACGAACCCTGGACGTACGTCAGCCGTTCTAACTGGTCGGTCGCGGCCGCAGTGACGGCGGGATGGGAGTGACCGAGGGGTACGCAGGCGTAGCTCGCGCCGAAGTCGAGGTACTCGGTGCCGTCCTCGCCGTAGAGGTACGGTCCCTCGCCGCGCTCGATCCGGATCGGCTTCTGCGAGTAGACGAAGCTCGTCACGATTCGATCGCCTCATCGGATTCGTTCGTTTCGTTCGTCTCGTTTTCCATGGTTTCTGCCGTTTCGTCCGTTCTGCCCGTTCCGTTCTCACCGGTCTCGTCCGCCTCGTCTGTCTCGTCTGCCCCATTCGTCTCGTCACGCCCGATCGCGCCGGGCGTGACGCGCGTGCCGGTTCCGTCGAGCGCCGCGGTGATCGGATTGTCCGCGTTCGCGTCGGCGACGACGACCTCTTCTCCACCGCGTTCGAGCGCCTCGATCGCGGCCATTACCTTCCGGGTCATGAAACCCGACGCGGCGTCTTCGAGGTCGGCGAGGTCGGATTCGGTACTCGCCTGCCCGATCAGCGTCGATCCGTCGCCGGGATCCGCCAGCACCCCGGGGACGTCCGTCAGCGAGACGAGCCGTCCGTCGAGCGCGCCGGCGACGGCCGCCGCGGCCCGGTCGGCGTCGGCGTTCACTGGCGTCGTCCCGTCCGCCAGCATCGGCACGGTCACGACCGGGGTGTAGCCGCCGTCGAGCAACGTGGTCAACAGGTCCGCATTCACGTCCTCGATCGTTCCCGAGAAGTCTCCACGGCGGATCTTCTTTTTTCCACTCTCGACGACCCTGATCACCGATTTGCGGGGACCCGAAAACAACGCGCCGTCGACGCCCGAGAGGCCAACGGCGTTCACACCCTCCGCTTGCAACCCGGCCACGAGATCGGTGTTGAGTTTCCCCGGCAGCACCATCTCGAAGACCTCAATGGTCCGTTCGTCGGTGAAGCGCCCGACTACGCCCGAGGGGGTCTCGACGTACTCGGGCGTCTCGCCGAGTTCCTCTAAGATGTCGTCGACCGCCGTCGAGCCGCCGTGGACGACGACGACCCGCTCGCCGTCAGCCACCAACGACGCGACGTCGGCCAACGCGCCGGCAGGATCGACGGCGCGGGCACCGCCGATCTTCGCGACGACAGTCACGACCGACCGTCCTCCGACTCCGACGTCGCCGTTTCGTCGAGCGAACCATCTGCTGCCGGGTGGGACTGAAAGGGGCCGATCGTCTCGGCGAACCCCGACGAAGCAAGCACGTGAGCGAGCGCAGCGAGCGAACGCGCGCAGCGAGTCGCGGGTAGCGCGGGACTCTTCGAGTCCCGCGGACCATGGGAACGAGCCTCCGGCCCGTGAGCAGAAGCCGAGACGATCGGGGGCTTTCGAGATCGTTGCGTTACCGTCTTAGTATTCGACTCGAATGTAGTATCTGAAATCATCCTATGGTGCTCCGACGGGATGCAATCCTTGAAAGTCCAATCCAGCGGTCTCCTCGAACCCTAACGCGATATTGGCGGCGTGGACCGTCTGTCCTGCCGCACCTTTCATCACGTTATCGATCGCTGAAAACACCACGATCCGCTCGTTCCCCGGATCCAACTCGAAGCCGACTTCGGCGTAGTTCGTCCCGGCGACCGTCTTCGGTTCGGGATACCGATAGACCCCGCCGCCGCCGGCCACCAGGCGAACGAACGGTTCGTCCTCGTAGGTCCCGCGGAACGCTTTCCAGAGGTCGCCCTTCGAAACCGCTTCGTCGGGGAAGACGTGACAGGTCGCCGCCGCGCCCCGGACCATGTCCACCGCGTGAACGGTGAACGAGAGCGAAAGCCCGAGGTTCGCTTCGATCTCGGCCTCGTGGCGGTGGCTGATGGGCGCGTAGGGCCGAACGACGCCCGAGCGTTCAGGGTGCGAGGAGGCATTGCCGCCGCCCGCGCCGCCCTCCGAGGAGCCGACCTTGATATCCGCGACGATCCGTTCGGTGTCGGCCGTCCCGCCCGTATCGCCGCCCGAGTCGTCGTCGCCGTCCTCCGGACCGACGATCCCGCTCTCGACCAGCGGCAGGAGGCCGAGCGTCGTCACGGTGGCGTTACAGCCGCCAGCGGCGATCAGCTCCGCGCCGGGCAACGCCTCGCGCGAAATTTCGGGGAGCGCATAGACCGCCTCGTCGAGCAACTCGGGACGACTGTGCCCGTCGTACCACTCGTCGTACGCCGCCTCGGTAGGTAGTCGAAAATCCGCGCTGAGGTCGACGACGGTGCCCGCAGCCTCGCGAAAGCCCTCGACGTGCTCCATCGAGACGCCATGGGGGGTCGCGGCGAACAGGATGTCGACGCCCTCCAGATCGGTGGGCTCGGTGAATCGGAGGTCAGCTCCCCGAAGGTTGGGGTGGACCATCCCGACGGATCGGCCGGCGTACTCCCGACTAGTGGCTTGGGCAACCTCGAAGCCGGGGTGGCCGAACAGCAAGCGAAGGAGTTCGCCGCCGGCGAAGCCGCTCGCGCCGACGACCGATGCCGTGAGCCTCTCGGTCGGCGCGTCGGGGCCCGCTCCGGTGTCGGCGTCAGCGTCGGTGGCGGTGTCGTCGACCGCGTTCACGCGAGATACCCCCGGTATCGAGTGCGAGCAGGGAGCAGCTTAGCTGCGACCGTATTCACGCGGGCGTCACCCCGGCCCGCTCTTCGACTGCGGTTTCGAGCCAGTCGACGACCTGCTCGGGGATGTCGACCTCGACGGCGTCGTCGAGCGCTTTGAACTCGACGGTGTGGTTCACCTCGTGAACCGTATACGACTCGCCGGTCTCCATCAGATCGACGCCCAGGAGGCCGCCGCCGACAGCCGCGCTTGCTTTCTCCACCAGTTCGCGGGCCTCGTCGTCGATCTCGAACCTCTCAGTACGTGCGCCCTTCGCGGCGTTCGTGAGCCAGTGGTCCGACGAGCGGGCCATCCCGGCGATCGGCACGCCATCGGCGGCCATCACGCGGAGGTCGCGGCCGGGTTTCTCGACGAACTCCTGGACGTAGAACAGTTTGTGCTTGTAGTGCCCGAGCGTCGCTTTGTGTTCGAGGATGGCTTCCGCGGCCGAGCGCGATTCGACCTTCGCCATGAGGCGGCCCCACGAGCCGATCACGGGTTTCAGCACACACGGGTAGTCAAAGCGCTCGATCGATTCGAGCGCCGCGTCGGTCGTAAAGGCCACGTCGGTACGTGGGGTCGGCACGCCAGCACCGTCGAGCGCGAGGCTCGTTTTCACCTTGTCCGCGCAGATTTCGGCGGTTTCGGCGCTGTTGATCACCGGCACGCCGTAGGCGTCGAGGAATCGCGTCGCATAGAGGCTCCGACTCGTCGCGAGACACCGATCGAGCACGACGTCTACGTCGGCGACGGCTTCGAGAGGAGCGTCGAGCGAGAAGCGCTGCTCGCGGACGTCTATCTTCGTCACCTTGTGACCGCGCTCGCGAAGCGCCCCGAGCAGGAGTTTCTCGTCCCGACGGATTCGCGAGTAAAGCACACCGATATGCATCTCAGGCCTCCCGCGTAGCGCCTGTGACCCGTTTCAGGTGCGCTTTCGCCTGTGTCATTCCCCCCAGTCCTCCTCCAACTCGGGCGCTTTCTCGACGATCGCCGGATCGGTCTCGGTGACCTCCAACTCCGCGCCACAAGTGGTGCAATCGACGATCTCTCCGACCTCCGGGTTCTCGGGCAGGGTCACGCTTGCCCCGCACTCGACGCATTCTACCATCGTGCTCCCTCCTCTCCTCGCATATCACTTAACTCCTTCGAAAGTATCATAAGAGTTACTATAGCGTAGCTTCCGCTATCGGCGTACAGAACGCGTGCCGCGGCCGGTGTCGAGTCGAATTGAATCGTCGTATCATATTCATAATATGTGGTCCCCGGGTGGGGACGGCGGCTCAGACATACGCGCCCACCTCCTCGCGCAGCGCTTCCTCGGCGGCGGCGAGGCGCTCACGGCGCTCCGTGAGGACAGTCTCGTCGTCGGCGAGGGACTCGCGAGCGTCGTCGAGCGCCCCGCCCACGACGCCGGGGGCCGGCCCGCCGGCCGAATCGCGGCTCGCAACGCTTTCGGCCGGATCAAGCGCCGCTGCGACCGCCTCCCGGGAGATGTACGCGTCGAGCGCGTCGTCGAGTTCCGCCGCGGCCGCCGCCTCGATCGCGGCCAGTTGGGCGTCGGGATCGGCGAGTTCGCCGGCCGCCAGGCGGGAGGCGGCGCTCGCGACGACCTCGTGGGCCGTTCGGAACGGTATCCCGCGAGCGGCGAGCAGGTCCGCGACGCCGGTCGCCGTCGAAAACCCCCCGGCGGCCGCCGCGCTCAGTGCCGCGTCGTGCCAGCTCGCGGTCGTAACGGCCCCGGCGGTCACGTCGGTCGCCGCCGTCACCGCGTCGATCGTTCGCCAGACGTGGGGCGTTGCGTTCTGCAGGTCGCGGTTGTACGCCCGAGGAAGCCCCTTCGAGATCGTGAGCAAGCCGTTCAGCCCGGCGGCCGCGTCGCCGGTGGTCGCGCGCACGAGTTCGAGCGAATCGGGGTTTTTCTTCTGGGGCATGATCGACGAGGTAGAAGCGTAGTCGTCGTCGAGAGCCAGATAACCGCGGTTCGCGAACTGAACGAAATCCTCGGCGACCGACGAGAGCGAGAGCGCGAGCCCACAGCACGCGGCGACCGATTCGAAGGCGAAATCCCGCGCCGAGACCGCGTCCATCGAATTGGAAAGTATCGAGTCGAACCCGAGCAGGTCGGCGGTCCGCTCGCGGTCGATATCGAAGGTCGTGCCCGCAAAGGCCCCGGTTCCCAACGGCGAGCGGTTCGTCCGGTCGTACGCTGCGAGCAGCCGTTCCGCGTCGCGGCCGAGTGCCGCTTCGTAGGAAGCGAGGTAGTGCGCAACGGTCGTCGGCTGAGCCGGCTGGAGGTGAGTGTAACCGGGCATCACCGTCCTGACGTTCTCGGCCGCCGCCCCGAGCAGTGCCTCGCGGAGCCCGCAGACCGCCTCGATCACGTCCAGCAGGTCCTCACGGAGGCGATACCGGATACAGGTCGCGACCTCATCGTTGCGGCTGCGGGCAGTGTGCATCCGGCCGCCCTCGGGACCGACGAGATCGATCCAGTGCGCCGAGGATCGCACCCGTGCTTCCGGCGTCGATGATCCCTTGCTCGCGAAGCATCACGATGTGGGCGCGATCGACCGCGAGATCGGCGTGAAAGATCCGTTCGTCCGCAGCGAGCGAGGAGAGGAAGCTCCGGGCAGGCCCACCTGAAAAGCGCTCGCGGCGGACCGCGCTCCCGGCGCTGGGAGCGCTGCCGGCGGCTTCGTCGTCGCCTGCGTCGTCAACATTGCCGGAAGCCCCCTCCTCGCCCATTTCAGTGCCCCTCGTCCGTTTCGGTGTCGTGCTGTGTGTTTTCGGCGGTCTCGTCGGCATCCCCGGCGTCGGTACTGCCGACGTTGCCGCCGTCAGTGGCGGCTTCGAGGGGGTCCTCGCGCTCGGTTGCGGAATCGGCGACGGCGTTTGCGAGCCGTTCCTGGAAGCCGTGGTACTTCGCGACGCCGGTCGCGTCGGCCTGGGTGATGTCGCCGACGGTCTCGGTGTCGAACGACGCCGCTGACGTCGAATATACCCCATACGAACTCTCCCTGCCGACCGGGCGGGCATGCCCCCCGCTTAGTTTCATCGTCACTGTGCCCGTCGCCCGGGTTTGGGTTTCGGCAATGAAGCCCTCCAGCGCGGCGACGAGCGGCGCGGCGACCAATCCTTCGTAGGCCTTCTCCGCCCAGCGCCGGTCGACGCCGGCTTTGAACGAACGTTCCTCTTTGGTAAGCACGAGGTCCTCGAGCGCGCCGTGTGCAGTCAGTAGAACGGTGGCGGCGGGATGTTCGTAGTTCTCCCGGACTTTGAGCCCTAACATCCGGTCTTCCATGACGTCGGTGCGCCCGATCCCGTGGGCACCCGCGCGCTCGTTGAGGTGGGAGATCAGCGACACGGGTTCCATCCCCTCGCCGTCGATCGCCACCGGGTAGCCCTCCTCGAAGGTAATCTCGACTAACTCCTCGTCGGCGTTGCCGGGTTCGGTCGTCCACTCGTAGATTCCCTCGGGCGGCACGTAGGAGGGCTCTTCTAACTCGTGGCCCTCGACCGCGCGGCTCCAGAGATTCGTATCGATGCTCCAGTCGCCTTCGTTGCCGCCCTCGACCGGCAGGTCGCGTTCGGCGGCGTAGTCCTGTTCGAATTTGCGGGTGAGCCCGAACTCGCGAATGGGGGCAATGACCTCCAAGTCGGAGCCGCGCCAGACCGTCTCGAAGCGCAGTTGATCGTTGCCTTTCCCCGTACAGCCGTGTGCGAGTGCACCGCAGTCGTTCTCGGCGGCAACCTCTAGGATCGCCGCGGCGATCACGGGCCGGGCGAGGGCGGTACCGAGAGGATAGCCCTGGTAGGTTGCGTTCGCGCGCACCGCGTCGAGACAGGTCTCAGCGAAGGCGTCGGTCGCGTCGACGACGTAGTGTTCCAGATCGAGGGCCTCTGCGGTCTCGCGGGCTTCCGTGAACTCCGTCTCCGGTTGACCGACGTCGACGGTGACGCCGATCACCTCCTCGTAGCCGTGTTCTTCCTCCAAGAGCGGTACACAGACGGTCGTATCGAGCCCGCCGGAAAAAGCGAGCGCGACGCGCCCGCTAGGGGGCTGGTCGGCACCGGTCGGATCGGTCGTGTTCGTCGGGTCGGATGTATCGAGCGTGTCGGTTGGGTCGGAGTCCATGTAGTCGTGTAGTGCCGCGTAGCGTCGGATCGGCCGTCGATCGGTCATCGGTCGGTGCGCCGTGCCCGGAGTGTGAAACGTCGAACGTCCGGACTGGAAGGCGAGGCGAGAATCGAGGGGAAAGAGTGTGTGCGGGCCTAAAGGGGGCCCGGTCGTCGGACTCGGAGGCGCGGGAGAAGGGCGGGCCCGACGGTCGCAAGCGCGCGACCGGCGAACCGAGTCCATGTCATATCTCACGATATCGCTGGATACCTACTAAAGCGTTTCGAGAGCGCGCCGGACGGTCGACCCTCTCCCCCAGTCAGTCCGTGACAGCCGTCCGGCGGGCGATTGCACGACTCGATATTACTCGGCCAGAGGCCCGGTGTCGAGAGCGAAGCGGCCGACGCGACACGGCGTCGATCGAACCCGCCGCCGACTGCCGGCAATCGGTCGTTGACCGGTCGAGGACGGCTCGTCGATCGGCCGACGACGGGCGGAATCGACACGGTTAGGTACTGGCCGTGAGCGGCGGGCGACGTGAGCCTCGAAGCCACCGTCGCCGCGCCGTTTCGCGGACGGGGACGTGACGCGCTCGCCGAGAGCGAGTTCGTCGTCTCGCTATCGCTCGATCGAGGGTGGTTCTCGCCGAATCAGGCCAAACGCCTGCTCGACGTCGCCGCCGGCGAGGGCTTGATCGCCCGGGACGGAGGCGACCTCGTCCCGACCTTCGACGCCGATAGCGTGACGATCCCCGAGGGCTTTACACCTAACGAGGACCTGCTTCGGGGTCGGTCGGTCTTCGAGCAGGTGTTAGACGCGTGTGTCGAGGCGGGCTTCGAGAAACGCGAAACCGTCGCGGGGATCAACCGCCTCCAGCGAACCCTCGCCGTGACCGTCGAAGCCGCCGCGGTGCTGTACGCCCACCGCCGGGGCGTCGACGTCCGCGGCGCGGCCACGCGAGCGTGTACGGAACTCGCCGAGAGCGAGTGAGGCCGGGGTTAGGGTCGAGTCGAGGACGGTACACCGTCAGCCCAGTCGTGCGAGCACGCCCGGGAGATCCGCGCCGAGCGAATCGCGGGCAACGACGGCGTCCGCACGCGGGCAGGCCTTGCGCTCGCGGCCGAGCACGTGGACGGCGCGCAAGCCGGCGTCCTTCGCGCCGTGGATATCGGTGTCGGCGTCGTCGCCGACGTAGACGGCGCTTTTCCCTTCGACACCGAGGTGGTCGAGCACCGCGCGGAAGGCTCGCTCGTCGGGTTTGCCCGCCGGCAGCGCGCCGGTCACGACGGCGGCGTCGAACAGGTCGTCCCACCCTAAGACGTCGAGTTTGTCCCGCTGGGCGACGACCGGTCCATCAGTGAGGAGTCCCACGCGATACCGCCGTCGGAGGTCACGGACGAGGCTCTCCGCGCCGGGGACCGGGACGAGCGCGCGCTCGATCGCCTCCCGGTAGGCGCTCGCGAGAACCGTCGGCGAGGCCTCGGTGTCGTAGGCGGCGAGCAGGTCCGCGAAGATCGGCGCACGGGTCTCGTTGGTGAGGTTGCGCCGGTGGGCGTCGAGGTACTCCGCGCGCGAGAAGGCGGGCGCGCCGGCCGCCGCCGTCGCCTCGTCGAGCAGGAGTTGGCGCTCGCGCTCGGGCACCGCGAGGGTGTAATCGAGATCGAAGACGACCGCCGAAACCCCCATCAAAACAAGGTAGGTCGGTTTCCGGTTTGAGCGTTCCCCCTATTCGCCAAGGGAATCCGGTCGTGTTTCGTGTAGCAGCTTTGAAAGAAGAGCCGCTGCGGCCGTCTCAGAAGCCCCCGACGCGCTCGGCTTCTGCTCACGGGCCGGAGGCCTATTCGCATGGTCCGCGGGATTCTTCGAGTCCCGCGCTACCCGCGACTCGCTGTCGTTCGAGAGAGCGAAGCTCTTTCGTGATGTGGCAAAAACGCGGAGCATTTTTGCTGCAAGCGGGACCGAAGGTCCCGCAATGACGAAAGGCGCGGAGCGCCTTTCGAACGACTTCGCTCGTTCAACTACGGTGCTTACTTCGTCGGGGTTCTACGAAGGACTCGCTCCGCTCGCTCTTCGAACTCTCGTTCGCTTGCTGGCGCTCACTTACGAGAACGCCGAGCGGTCGGCCCCTTCCAGTCTCACCCGAACCAATTCTCGTTGGCGTTTATCGCGTAACTAAACACCGCCGGGAATCCGGGCGGACGGTTCACATAGGAGGTCGACACGAACTGTTCGCACCTGCAAATGGTTTCCATTGGATTCGTCGCTCGACCGTCGCGTGTTTTTCCCCTGCTTCGACGGAGGAGCCGTTCCGGAGAACGACCAAGGACCTCGGCGGCACTCGGAGTCCGACCCGGAGCGAGGCTGTAAGAGGAAGGTTGTAGTACGCGCTCACCGGAGGGGGAGCCATGTTCTTCGCGGACCTGGCCGCTCGCATCGACGCGATCGATAGCGTGCTCTGTATCGGCCTCGATACCGACCGAAGCCGCGTGCCCGATCACCTCCGCGGTGCGGACCTCCCGCGGTGGGACTTTAACCGTCGGATCATCGACGCGACGAGCGAGTTCGCTGCGGCCTACAAGCCGAACACGGCCTTTTACGAGGACGTGGACGGGTGGCGCGCGCTCGAAGAGACGATCGCGTACGCCGACGGGAAAGAGGTGCCCGTGATCTTAGACGCGAAACGGGGCGACGTTGGCCACACCGCCCGCCAGTACGCGGCGCTGCTCGACCGCGCCGACGCGATCACCGTCTCGCCCTACATGGGCCGTGACTCGCTCGAACCGTTCCTCTCGCGCGAGGACAAGGGGGTGTTCGTGCTCTGTCGCACGTCGAACCCGGGCGGGGAAGATCTGCAAGACGCAGAACTCGCCTCCGGCGAGGCAGTTTACGAGCGGGTCGCGGCCCTCGCCGACCGCTGGAACGCAAACGGCAACGTCGGACTCGTCGTCGGGGCCACCGTGCCCGACGAGCTCGAAGGTGTGCGCGAAACGGTTCCCGATCTCCCCTTCTTGATCCCGGGCGTCGGCGCGCAGGGCGGCAACGCGGAGGCCGCCGTTACACACGGCCTCGTCGACGGCGTCGGTCTCGTGAACGCCTCCCGGTCGGTGATCTACGCGGGCGAGGAACGCGGACGGGACGGTGACGGGGCGGACTTCGAGAAGGCGGCCCGCGAGGCGGCCAAACGCCTCTCGAAACGACTGAATCGCTACCGCTGAGCGGTCATCGCGGCGTCGTCGCCCGATTTAGTCGGTCCGACCGACTCGATCAGGTCAGTCGGTTCAGTCGGACTAGTGGGGACTCGGCGCGGATCGAACCCGAGCGGGAGCGGCCGGCAGGCTATCGAAGTACGTCGTCGTCGGCCGGCCCGCCGGGGTTGGTGGGATCGCCGGGGACACCGGAGCCACCGCCGGCGCTCACACACTCGACGCACATTCCGGTATCCTCGTCGATGTGACGCTCACAGGCGAGGCGACCGCACTGCCCGCAGGTCCGGTCGGCTTGCGCGGCTTCACATACGTGGCAGATCTCGGAGACACTCACGCCCTTCTTCATCGGTCCACGTGCTTCAGTCTGTGGCGTGAGCACGCAACGCCGCTCGGCCGAGCGGCGGACGTTCCGTACTTCGCTTCCGCCTATTATCGCTACGTCGATACCACCGATACCGGCTCCCCCGAAGCTACATACGACCAAGCTCCGAAGGGAGGTGTCATGGCACACGCACCGGAGCAACCCGAGTTGTACGTCCGTGAGAACTGCCACGGCGTGTACGCAGGTACCGTCGCCGGCGGGGATCCCGAACACCATCGGTACGATCCGCCGACCGAGTGCGCCGCCTGCGGGAGCGCCGAGTTCGTCGAGATAGAGGAATACCCACACATGAGGTAAGACGAGTAGCGGAAACGATGCAGTTCTCGGCTATCGTCCGGTCCCGACCCGTCTCACGACCGGGTCACAGCCGTGGTGCTTCGCTCGAACCACATCAGATCACCTCCTCGATGTCAGCGATCTCGCTTTCGATCCGGTCGCGCTCGAAATAGAGGGCTTCGACGGCGACGACCGCCGCGGCGAGCACGACCACCGTCACGAACACCCCTCGTTCAGCGGTATAAAGGTGATGGAGCAGCGCGGTCGCCGCCGCCGTCGCGCCGGTCGCCCCAATCGCCGGAACGAGCGCTGTCACCGCCGACTCGCGCCGGGTAAATGCGAGCGCGCTGACCGCCCCGAAGATCGTGATGAGCGACAACGAAGCGAACGAGCTGATAGCGTTTAAGCTCCATAGAACGACGAGCGCCGCCGTGAGCACCCCGAGAAGTATCAACATGCGGGTCGGTTCGCTTCCCTCGCTTCCGCGGAGACGGTTCGGCAAGAAGTCGTCGGCGACCATCTGGTTCGAGAGCCGTGCCGCGCTGAACAGTGTCGCGTTGAGCGCGCTGCCGGTCGAAAAGAGTGCCGCGATCGCGATGAGCACGAAGCCGATCGCCCCGAAGACTGGCCGGGCGGCAATCGCGAGCGCCGTGTCGGGTTATCGCTGAATCACCGACGCGGGGACCAAGCCAGTCGTGACGACCGCGACGATCACGTACAGCACCGTCGCTGCGGCGATCGAGATATAGACGGCGTTTCTCACGGTTCGCTCGGGGTATTCGATGCTTTCCTGGTCGAAAAAGAGCAGCTCCCACCCCTCGAACGCGACGAAGGCGATCCCGGCGGCGATCACCGGACCGACGCCGAGGTTCGAGAGACCGGTAGTCAATTTGCTGTTTACGAACCCGTGGTAGAGACCGCCGACGCCGAAGACGAGCAGGATCGCTATCTTGAGGCCGACGAGCACGTCCTCCGAGCGGCCGGACGCATGTGCCCCGGCCGTGTTGAGACCGACGAAGATCGCCACCGCACAGAACGTGATCAGCGGCCGCAGCGGGAGTCCGGCTACCGTGTCGACGCCGACGAGATCGGTGGAAATAGCCGCCGAACGCATAGGAGTACAGCGCCATCGTGCCGACGTAGCCGATAACGAACGTCCAGCCGAGCATTCCAGCGAGCGTCGTGTTGCCGGTGAAGGTCTCGACGTAGGTCATCGGGCCGGCGTGGCCGTCGATAAGACCATTGAGCCGGACGAACGAGTAGCCTGCACAGAAAGCGATGACGCCAGCGACGACGAACGCTAGCCACGCAAGCGTATCCGCCGCATTTGCGACAACGCCGAGTGCCGCGAAGATGCCGCCGCCGATCGCCATCGACACCGACTCCGAGAGGGCGATCTTTTCGGGGGGCCATGAACGAGAGCTACTCCATTGGTAGTTAATACGCTTCCGTCGCGCTGTCGATCGTGCTGCTCGTATCGAACGCCGGGAGAGCTGATGTGGGGGACGATCACTCGGTCAGTGGGAGAACGACGCCGAAGACGAGCGGCGAAAAGAAGGAGACGACGAGGCCGATCGCTTCGAGGTCGAACAGCAGCGTCAGTTCCCAGGCAGGCGGTGCGGCCAGTACCGCGGGGAGAACGACCTGGCCGATCGATCCGATCACGAACAGCGAGAGACCGAACAGGAAGCTTCGCTTCGCGAGGCGTGAGTAATCGAGGTCGCCGTACCGTCCCATACCGACCGGCGTGTCGCCTTCGTCCATAAACTACGCGTGCTCGCCGTCCACCCTATTACGGAATCGATATGTGAGTTCATAGTCGACGGACGGGCGTGTACGATTCCGTTCTCGACGCCGCGCTCGAAGCGATGTTCGTTCTCGCGGAGATCGTAGGCACCGGACTCGCGATTGCGCTCGGAGTAGCCGGCGAGGAAGCGAGCCTGTCGGCGTTCGCTGCCGGCGAGACGATCCTCGGACTCTGGTTCGCGTATATAGGGACGCTCGCGTTGTTCGTCGGCGTTTACCTGCTCGGGTACCGGGCGCTGTTCGAGCGCGTCGTCCGAGCGCGGGCGTGAGAGCCGACCTCGAACGGTTCAGTTCCCGCGGTATGTCTCGCGCTTTGCGATCGGGATCTCGCTGTCACCGTAGACGGCGACCAGTCGGTCCCCGCGGCGATCGAACGTCAGGCCTGCAATGGTCGCGGAGCCGTTGTTCGCGGGGATCGGCGCGTGCCCGAGCGTCTCGTTGCCTGCCGAGACGACGATCGCATAGCCCGTCCGCGCGGGCGCGATCGAGACGTTCTTGCCGTCTAACATCGGCGTCGCGGTCGCCGGCAGTGCGGCATACGCGAGCCGACGATCGCCGTCGGGCGGTCGGGTGAAGATCTTGTAGGTAGTGTTCCCGCCCGCGGCCGTCCAGCCGGTGCGCCGAACGCGGACGACTGCCTCCCAACCGAGTCCGCCGACACGCACGCGCTCGCGGCCCGCGAACTGCAATCTAGACTTCGAGACGGCGGTCGTCCAGATCTCGCGCTCGGCGTTCGTAACGATCACGCCGCTGGTCTCGACGGCGGTCGTTTCGCCGAACGCCGAGACGTCGACGACTGACACCAGTCGGTTCTCGACTCCCTCGGCGTACCGGATCGTGTAGCCGCGGATCTCGATCGCTCCTCCTGGGTTCGGCCCCGTCAGGTTCGGGCCAGTAGCGTCCCCCGGGTTCCCCGAACCGTTCGCCGCCGCAGCGGCGAGTACGGCCGCGTCGGGCGGCCCGTCCGGCGCGGCCGGCTCGGAAGTGGACACAGCTGAATTCGATCCGTCGGCGACGGCCGCGAAGTTGGCGAACGCCGCGGGGGCGGACATCCCCAGCAGGGCGGCCACTAACACGACCGTCGCAAGCCGTCGTGCAACGAACCCCAGGTCGACGTCGAGAGCGGGATCGGAGCCGAGACCGAGCCCGGAACCGGGCGCGAACACGCGGTCGAGGAAAGGGACACGCTCGCGAACGAGTCCGGGAAGCCGGCTCGCGGCGAGTGCTTCCGAAAGCGGGCGATCGGGGGCGGCGACGCCGACGGCGACGACGGTCGCGAGCGCGAAGACTAGCGCGGTGCCGACGCCCCGGAAGAGGACGTAGCTCTCGCCGCCGCGATACCAGTAGACCGCCCAGAGCGACTGGGAAACCGCGAAGATCAACACGCCGAGCCAGAGCCGAGCGGCGGGGGCCCCCTCGCCGCGGCGACGAATCACCCACGTGCCCAATAACACCCCACAGAGCAGGCCGATCGCGTGGCCCTGGATCGCGATACCGGCCCACCAGGGAGCCCCGAAGCCCGGTTCGGCGCTCGCGGTCGTCACGGGGGTAGACAGCGCCACGTAGACCAGCCGGAGCACCTCGCCCGCGGCGAGGGCAACGACCGTCGCGAGCGGGTAGCGCACGAGGCTGAAACCCGCCAGCGCGAAGACTACCCCCGAGAAGCCGATTACCGGCCCGAGCGCGAACAGGCTCGTCACTACGCCGACTGCGAGCGTCCCGACGAAGAACACGGAGATCCGGCCGAGCGGCCGTCCGAACACTGAGGCGGAGATCGAAGCGACCGTCGAAGCCGAAGCCGGGGAAGCGGAAGCCGAGGAAGCGGCCCCATCGCCGTCCCGTCGGTAGTGACCCCAGGCGTACTCGGCGATCGGCGCGAAGGTGAGCGTCCCGACCAGGTTCCCGAGGAGGTGGCCCGACCCGGCGTGGGCGAACGGCGCGGTGAGGACGCCGAGCGGGTAGAGGTACGACCACGCCCTGAAGGGAAGTACCAGGGGCGCGTTCCAGCGCTCGAACCCGCCCTGGACGAACAGGTAGACTCCGAGGACGAACCCGGCGACCAGCAGCGTGGCCCATGGTACCCCGAACACGAACCGGGACCGCAGCGCCGCGCGGCGCTCCCCAGCCGCGTCGTCGAGCCACCGGACGACGAGAACCGAACAGACCGCGGCGAGAACGACCGCGAGGCGGGCACCGAGAGCGTCCGAAAGCACCATCGAGCGAATCGAGGGGCTGCCGGGGTTTGACTCTGACCCCGAACTCGACCGGTCAGCGTCGATCCCGCTGCGGGTTGGCCGCCGTCCCCTGCTCCCGACGAGCGAGGTCGGGCATGGAGTCGGACGTATCGATCGGGTGTCCGTGCCGCTTCCGTGGCCTGAAGTCACACGTAGATGTGACCTTCCAGACCGGTTCGCTCGTCCGGCGTCGTCCCCACGGCGAGCCGCCCGTCGTCCAGCGCTCGGAAGACCGCGAGGGCCGCTACGACGCTGTCGAGCGCGTCGCCGCCGGCATCGGCGATCGCCGTTGCCGCGATATCGTCGGTAACGGTAACGCCGGCGTCCCGCAGGCCGGCAACGATCCGCTCTCGGCGCTCGCGTGCTTCGGGGTATTTGCCGTCGTTCTTGTACTTCTCGTTGGGCAGGCCCAGGTCCCGCAGGGTCGCTGCGGGGTAGATCTCACACAGCCAGGGGCGCTCGTCGTCCGGATCGTTCGAGTCGCTCGGGTCGTCCATCGGTAGCACCGAGACCCGCTCGTTGCACACGAGCGGCCGGAGCACGTCGCGAACACCGTACAGGGTTTGCGCGACGACGACGAAGCCATACGGTGAACTCGCGCCGGTTGCCGCGTCGGTAGCGCGTTTTAGGTACGTGCGCTCGCCGTCGGTGTACTCACGAGCGCGCGTCACGTAGGTATCGACCATTTCCTCAACGTTCTCGAAGGTAAAGTCGCAAGCGAACGTCCGCCAGTCCGGCGCGTCGGCGACCGCGCGGGGCACGCCGAAGGAGAAATCGAGGCCGATGACCGCGCGGCGCTCGCGCGCGACGAACTCGCGGAGGTACTCAAGCGCCGGGGCGCGTTCGGTAGTTCCGATGGCGTCGGCGACCGGGTAACAGCGCTCGATTCGGAGTCCGTTCCCGCCCGCTTCGACCGCCGCGCTCGCGATCCAGATCTTCGAACCGGCGTCGCGCGCGCCGCTGAAATCGACGCCGTAGATTATGCTTCGAGCATCGGCCGGGGAATCGTCGCCGTCGATTCGGTCGGCGGAGTCACTGGGTCGGTTCCTGCTCGGGTTCACGATGGGATCTCACAGGAGGATCTATCGTAGTCGCTTATACAGTCCAGCCTCGTAGGAGGGCGTTTTCCCTCGTGCTGCTGGTAGTGTTGACTTAGGAGTTTAGAACGGGGGTCCGGATCGTGTCGAACGGTTTGAAAGCCCCCGATACGCTCGGCTTCTGCTCGCGGGCGAAGCCCGCTCGCATGGTCCGTGGGACTCTTCGAGTCCCGCGTGGTTCGGGAGAACTCCGTTCTCCCGTCATCACGAGAGAGCGAAGCTCTCTCGAACGACTACCCGCGGCTCGCTGCGCGCGCTCACTCCCTCATTCCGTTCGGTCGCTCACGTGCTTACGTCGCCGGGATTCGCCGACCTACGGGAGAGCTTCGCTCTCCCGAGCTAACGGGCGCGAAGCGCCCGTGAACGCCCGGCCCCTTCCAGTCCGGCCCGAGCCGGTTTTCATCGATCCTCATCGCGTAACTAAATATCGCCGAGCGGCCACGATTCGTTCGGTCGAAGCGATCGGACCGCCGTCGGGGTGCCGGCGGATTACCAGAACGGTCTCGATCGGCTTCTCAGACTCGATCGGCGGCTTCCGCGGGGGTGTAGGTCTTCAGTTCGAGCGCGTGAATGTCGGTGGTCATATGCTCGCCGAGCGCGTCGTAGACGAGTTGATGCTGGGAGACGAGCGATTCACCCTCGAAGGCGGGCGAGACGACCGTCGCCGCGAGGTGATCCTCGTCGTCCACTCCGCGGGGCTGGGTGACCGTTGCCTCCGCGTCTTCGAGTTCCGATTCGATGAGTCGCGCGACTTCCTCGTGGTTCATACCCCCAGTAGCGCCGCGAGGAGCAAAACCGCTACGGCGTTTCGACCCACATGGGCGCGAGCGCAAGGCGTTTGCACCGACACACCGACCGTGCTGTGGTGAGTAAGGTTACGCAGGAGGGCCGAGTCACGATCCCGAAGGCGATCCGCGAGGAGCTTGGATTGCACCCGGGCGACGAGGTGTTCTTCGAGAGGACCGACGAGGGGTACGTTCTCCGAAGGAGCGACGGCCCGTTCGAGCGGTGGCACAGGGCGGTCGAAACCGATCAAAGCGTCGAGACCCGGATGGAAGCGCTGCGCGGCCGGCGGTGAAGCCGGCTGTCGGCGCGAGCGGTCGATGAATCACGTCCAGCGATCGAGGCCGGTCTGGCTCGTCGATTCGGCGATCCGCTCGAGCGCGCGTTCGACCTCGCCGTCGGGGATCTCCCACTCCCCGGTGACGTACTCGCGTGCGGCGTCGACGTCGGGTTCGACGTCAGCGCCAGTATCGAGATCGACGTCGGCCACGTCGGGATTCAAGAACAGCTCCCGCACGAGATCGGCGTTTTCGACGTAGATGTCCTCGGCTTCGAGGACGCCCCAGAGGTCGTCGTGTTCGTGGACGAGTTTCACCGCTGTCTTCGGCCCGATTCCCGCCACACCCTCATTGAAATCGGTGCCACAGAGGATACCCACGTCGACGAGGTCCTCCCAGGTGAGGTCGTGGGTAGCGAGCGTTGCCTCCAAATCCATCCGCTCGGGGTCGCCGCTGCTCGTGAGCCCCCGCAGGGTGAGCGGTGCGCCGAACAACAGAGTGTCGTAGTCCTCGCTACCGGCGTACTCCACGCTACCCGAACGGGCCATGTGGGCGGCTTGGGCCTCGCCTTCGGCGGGCGCTTCGACGACGGGCACGTCGAGCAAGGCGAGGAGTTCGCGGGTCGTTTCGAGGATGGTCGCGGTGAGTCGCTGGGTGCGTGATGCCATCCGTGCAGCCTCGATCGCGTCGCCGGCTTCCCGGGCTTCGGCCTCCTTTCGCTCGGCTTCCTCGCGTTGTTCGCGTCGACGCTCGACTTCGGCGGCTTTGAGCTCGGTGACCCCGCCGTCGAAGACGAAGACGGGTACCAGATCGTTTTCGAACAGCTTCGCGAGGCCGCCAACGGTGCCGACGAGATTTGGAACCTCCTCGCCCGTAGCGGTAGTGTAGACGTCGTCGCGCGTCCACCGGACGGTCGTCGTGAGATACCGATAGAGCCAGTTGTGCGCGTCGATCGCGACGACCGAGCCCCGGAAGTCGGCGAAGGAGATCGACTCGATCGCCGCGAGATCGCGTAGGTCCGCGTTTCCCATTGGGTGAGGTACGGCCGGCGGGCGCTTCAATCTCCCGCCCCGATGAGCAGCAGTGTTAGCTTGAGCACCTCAAATATGATAGAGGGCCGTACCGAACGGGTTGAAAGTCCCCGACACGCTCGACTCGGGGGTCTCGCTGTCGTTCAAAAGACGCGAAGCGTCTTTTGTGATGTGATCAGAACTCTTCGAGTTCTGATTTACTCATGAGAACTCTGTTCTTGTGAATGTGGCAAAAACGCGAAGCGTTTTTGCTGCAAGCGGGACCTTCGGTCCCGCAATGACGAGACGGCTTCGCCGCCTCGAACCACGCTCCTCGGCTCGCTCACTACGTTCGCTCGCCTGTGGTGCTTACGTCGCCCGCCGTCGTCGAGCGGGAGGTCGGCTCCGCCGACCTCCTCTAACGTGGTCGTTGGAGAGACCTTCGGTCTCTCGTGATAAGCGTGGGACCTCCGGTTCCACGGACCATGCGAGCGGAGTGAGGCGTGAGCGAACGCGAGCGCCTCGGAACAGCGAACGGGGAGCAACGACCCGTGAGCGAGCTTCACCCGCGAGCAGATGTGGCAGGAACGCGCAGCGTTCCTGCTGCAAGCTGGAAATCTACGATTTCCAGCACTGACCGAAAGATGCCTCCGGCGTTTTTCGAACCACGGCTTCGCCGCCACGCGGTCGGCCCCTTTCAGTCCCACCCAGTGCGGTTGGTCGGCCAAACAGCTGTGTAACTCAATACCGCCCGATAAGCCAAAGGAGTCGACCCGACCCAGGCTAACAGACCGGTTTCGACCGACCGTTCCGACGCGTTCGACGCAAGCGACTCGCCCGGTGGCTCGCCCCGCGTTCGCCCCAGGCCGCCCGCCGAGGAGCCGGCATCAGGCCGGCGCGTCGACGATCAATGGCGGGCCACGCTCGCGGACCCGTTCGCAGAACCGACGCTCTTCGAGGGACAGATCACGCTGGCGATAGACGTCGAGTCCCTCGCGGTACGCCGACCCCGATCGGTCGTCCGCGAGATCGGTCGGGGCTTCGTCGTTGTCGCCGTTGGCTTCGTCGTCGCCGACGCGTTCGAGGGGGCCGGCCGGCCGACGGCAGACGAGTTCGGCGAGGCCGGTGCTCGCGCCGGTGTAGGCAAACCCGGCCTTGTAAGCCGCCTCGAAGGCGAAGGGGTTGTTCACCGCGATCTGCACCCGCTCGTACTCCCGTGTCGGGGCCCGGTCAGCGAGGAAGCACAGGAGTCGCGGGCCGATCCCCTCGCCGCGTCGGTCCGAACGGACGGTGACGTATCGCACCCAGAGCGTGGCCGCGTCGGTCCGATCGGCGCTGAAGCTCACCGCGGCGACGATGCCGCAGGCGTAGCCCTCGCGCGGGGCGGGTTGGGCCTCGATCGGGGGCGCATCGGGCGCGAGAACGGCAGCCTTCCCGCTCGGGACGACGAACTTGCCGGCGTAGGCGAACTGACGATGGTCGAGACGGAAGGCGACGTCCTCCCAGCCGAGCACCGCGAAGTCCATACGTCAGTCTCGATCAGGCACGCCCAAAGAAGTAGCGCAGTACCCCCCGTGTCGGGAAACGCCCCGGTGAGCATCGGACGGCATTCAGGTCGCTCGTGTCGCACTCATACCGACCGTAGTCGTCCCGCAACCGGGGCGCTCGAGCGCTTCGTCGCAGTGTCGCTCGGGGAGTTCGATGGTCAGGTCACGAACGACTCGATGCGATCCATCGCTTCGCGCAGGTCGGAGAGCCCCGTAGCGTACGACACCCGGAGGTGGCCCGCGCCGCCCTCGCCAAAGACGTCCCCGGGGACGACCGCGACGCCCGCCTCCTCTAACAGGGCTTCGGCGAACGCTTCGGCGTCGCCGCCCGGCGCTTCGGGGAAGACGTAAAACGCCCCGGAAGCCTCGAAGCAGTCGATCCCCATTTCCGCGAATCGCGAGAGGACGTACCTGCGCCGCCGGTCGTATTGGGTACGCATTTCGGCGACGTCGGCCTCACAGTTTTCGAGGGCGTCGATCGCGGCGTATTGGGCGGTCGTCGGGGCCGACAGCATCGTGTACTGGTGTACCCGCGTCATCGCCGCGCTCGCTTCGGCGGGCGCGAGAGCGTACCCTAGGCGCAGGCCCGTCATCGCGTGGGCCTTCGAGAAGCCGTTGACGACGATGGTACGCTCGCGCATACCGGGCAGGGTCGCGATCGAGGCGTGATCGCCCTCGTAGGTCAGGTCGGCGTAGATCTCGTCCGAGACGACCGCGAGGTCGTGCTCGCGACAGAACTCCGCGACCGGTTCGAGTTCCTCGGCGCTCATCGTCGCCCCGGTCGGGTTGTTCGGGTAACAGCACACGAGCACCGACGCGTCGGCCGCGCCGCTGTCCTCTAAGGCCGCGCGGGTAAGCGCGAAGTCCTCGCTGGCCTGAGTCGGCACCGAAAGCACTTCGCCGCCGGCGAAGATCGCGCCCGGCGGGTAACAGACGTACGACGGCTGGCCGATCGCGACCGTATCGCCCGGATCGACGAGCGCGCGGAAGGCGAGATCGATCGCCTCGCTCGCACCGGCGGTCACGAGCACCTCATCGTCGGGGTCGTAGTCCAACCCGCGTTGCTTGCGCTCGCGCTCGGAGATCGCCGCGCGCAACTCGGAGAGACCCCGATTGGAGGTGTAAGAGGTTCGACCCCGTTCTAACGAGGAGATCGCGGCTTCCCGGGCGCTCCAGGGCGTCGCGAAGTCGGGTTCGCCGACACCCAGCGAGATGACGTCCTCGGCCTCGGCGGCGAGGTCGAAGAACTTCCGGATTCCCGAGGGCGGGACCCGCTCGACCCGATCGGCGAGTTTCATGCTGTCCCCCCGATTCGAGAGCAGCGCTGGTAGCGGCGTCGATCGGTCCGACGGCGGCCGACGTGAGGCCGGTCGACCGGGGGTCGGACGACCGATCGGAGATCGGCCGGTCGGAGATCGGGAGAGGGAGACGGGACGGAGGGCTGCCTGCTCATGGCGAGACGGAGAGGCGATCGTCGTCGCCGCGCTCGCTCATCTCGATGCCGCGATCCTTGTAGGTGTCCATGACGTAATGAGTGACCGTCTGGGTGATTTCGGGCAGGCGGGCGACCTTCTCGCTGACGAACCGAGACACCCTGTTCATCGAGTCGGCTTCGACGTCGAGCGCGAAGTCGTAGTCGCCGCTGACGAGTCGAAGCGACTGGACCTCCGAAAAGCCCGCGAGCCGTCGTGCGATCTCCTCGTAGCTCGTCTCCCGATCGAGCGTGACGTTGAGTTCGACGAGCGCGCGCACCCGCTCGCGCTCGTCCCGACCGGGGTCGAGAACGGCCTGGTAGCCCCGGATCGCGCCCGATTCCTCGAGGTCGGCGATCGCCGCCTCGACCTCCCCCTCGTCGAGGTCAGTGAAGCGAGCGAGGTCCGCGGTGGAATAGCGGGCGTTTTCGACCAACAGTTCGAGCAGTTCCGTTCGGGCGCGCTCGCGCTCTGCCATGAGGAGTCGAACAAACGGACGCGACAAAAGGGTTCCTTCCCGACTCGGTGTGGTGCTCGAGTCAATACCCTTTGGACCGAACTGTCGGAACCGTTCCGGAAGCCCCCGACGCTCGACTCACGGAAGACGGTCCTGCTCGCTCCCTGCGGTCGCTTCAGTGCTTGCGTCGCCCGCCGTCGCCAAGCGACCGGCTCCTTCCGGTCCCACCCGAGACAGGTTCGATCAGCCTTCGTCGCTTGGCTGAACACGGCCCGACTCGACCACGACGAATCCGTCGACGATCGATGACTTCGCCGATCGCCAGCGGTAAGCGTCGGGGGAGCGAGCGAACATCGATGGATACCAGCTCGAACGGGGACGCAGACGGAGATGCCGACGTTCGCCTGCGAGCGTACGAACCGGACGACGAGGCGGCGTTGTGGGCGCTCAAAGAACGCTTCGAGCGCGAGTTAGGAGCGCTCGGCGGCGAGGAAAAGAGCGCGGCGTACGACGGGAAGCTCACCGCGGCGTACGAGCGCCGGTATCGCGAGTGGGTTACCCGGTGTACCGAGCGCGAACCGGGCTGTGTGATCGTCGCCGAGCGCGACGACAAGGACAGAAACAAAACCGGAACTGGGGACGACGGGAACGACTGGAACGCCACCGGCACCGATGTCAGCGACGAGGGAGACGCGAACAACGGAACCGACGCGCTCGCAGGGTACGTCTTCGTGCTCCCCGAGGTATTCTCACTTGTTTGGGATTCGGCGGTGGTGAACGAGTTGTACGTCCGCGAGGTGTTCCGTGGAACCGGCGTCGCGGATACCCTCATAGGGAGCGCGCTCGACCACGCTCGCGGACAGGACCTGCCCCTCCGACGGGTCGTCTTGGACGTCGATCCGGGCAACGAGCGCGCGCGGGCCTTCTATCGCCGGCATAGCTTCGAGAACTGGAGCGAAATGGTCGCACGCGAACTCTGAGGCCGTTTCGTCGACCGGTTTCCGGGTGACGATGCGGGCCGAAACGCCGGATTCGAGTCCGATGGCTCGTAGGCCACGACGTGATATTGCGGGACGTCACCCTCGTCCCGACGCTTTCGATAATGTGAGGACGACCGCCGACCCGACTTGTGTGATTCAAGGCGGGGCGGTCGTCTCAGGTCGATCGCCAGTAGACGAGAGCTGAGTGACCGGAGTAAAGAAGCCGAGAACGATTAGGACGGCTCGGCGACGGCCTCGCGGTACTCGGCCTGGCTGACGGAGTAACGGACCTCGTCGACGACGGTGCCGTCCTGGTAGGTGAGGTGGTTTCGAAACAGGCCCTCCCGGCGGCCGCCGAAGCGCTCGACGTACTTCTCGATCGCTCGCTCCGACTGGTCGTTGTCGGGGTGGTGCGAGACCGCGACGAGATCCA
>PXRY01000090.1:28160-74994 GCA_003022925.1 Halobacteriales archaeon QS_8_65_32
CCCTCGTGAGGTTCGCCCGCGGCCGGCCTGACGACGTACGTGACACCGGTGCCCGATTCGTACTCCTCGATCGTGCTCTCGATCACCGCCCGGGTCTCGCCGGGCGAGCGGTGTGGTGACCACGTCACGTACTCGGTGATCGCCTCGATGGCCGGCGCGCCGACCTTCGCGTGCTCGTAGAGCGCGAACAGGTCGTCGTGGGTGAGGCGTTCGAGGCGGAGCCGATCGGTCTCGATCGCTTCGGGGAACATACACCGTCGTATGAACAAGCGAACAAAAGCGTTCGCGGGCATCGAAAACGGATCGCACGGCGACCGACATGGGAGGACGGGAGCGAGAATCACGAGCTTCGGAACCACTAAACGATTCTCCGACGTAGACCCGATAATGGCAGACTGGACCGAGACGTACCGCCCGCAGACCCTCACGGAGGTCCGGGGCAACGACAAGGCCTGCAATCAACTTCGGGAGTGGGCAACCGACTGGGAGCCGGGTCACGGGGCCGTCATCGTCCACGGCAGCCCCGGGATCGGGAAGACGTCGGCGGCCCACGCGCTCGCTGCCGACATGGGCTGGGATACGATCGAACTCAACGCGAGCGACCAGCGCACCGCGAGCGTCGTCGAACGGGTCGCCGGTGAGGCAGCCAAGAGCGGGACGCTGACTGCGGGCGGGCGCGGGCGACGACTCGTGATCCTCGACGAGGCCGACAACCTGCATGGCAACGTCGATCGCGGGGGGTCGGCAGCGATCACGAGCCTCGTCAAGGAGGCCGGCCAGCCCGTGATCCTGATCGCGAACGATTTCTACGAGATGTCCCGGTCGCTCAGGAACGCCTGCGAGGCGATCGAGTTCCGTGACGTCTCCGCGCGCTCGATCCTCCCCGTGCTGCGCGACATCTGCCGGCGCGAGAACGTCGAGTTCGAGAACGAAGCGCTCGAACGCCTCGCCGAGCAGAACAGCGGCGACCTGCGCGGAGCGGTCAACGACCTGCAAGCGATCGCCGAGAGTACTGAAAAGCTCACCGTCGAGGACGTCGTCACCGGCGAGCGCGACCGCTCGCGCGGTATCTTCGACTTTCTCGACGCGCTGATCAAGGAAGAAGACGCGGAGGGCGCGCTCAGAGCGTCCTACGAGGTCGACGAGACGCCGAACGACCTGATCAACTGGATCGAGGACAACGTCCCGAAGGACTACGCGGGGGCGGAGTTGGCCGACGCCTTTGCGTTCATTTCGAACGCCGACCGGTGGCTCGGGCGCGTGCGGGCGAGTCAGAACTACAAGTACTGGCGCTACGCGGGCGACAACATGACCGCCGGGGTCGCCGCCTCGCGCCGGGGACAGAAGGGCGGGTGGACCAGATACGGGCCGCCGAGTTACTGGTCGAAACTCGGCCGCTCGCGGGCCACGCGGGACCGCCGGGACGCGATTGCACGGAAGATCGCCGAAGCCAGCGGCGTGAGCATGGGCACTGCCCGACGGGGAGTCATGCCCTTTCTCGCGGCGATGACCCATCACTGCAAGCCTCGGGAACTCACCGTGGAGATGGCCGCCCGCTACGATCTCGACGAACAGGACGTTTCGTTTATCACCGGCAGCGGTGAGAGCACCAATAAGATCCAGTCGATCGTCGAAGACGCCCAGGAGAGACGCGAGGAGGCAGCGGTAGCGCACTCGGGCGGGGCGTTCGACGACGCGAGACAGAACGACGATACCGTCGGTGACGACGACGCAGGAGGAAACCAAGGAGGCGAAGGAGACGAGGCGAACGAGGGAGACGAGGAAGGCGAATCCGGGAGCGTCGCATCCGACGACGGCCCTGCGACCGCCGAGACGGAAGGCGAGGCCCTGAACGGCGGGGAGGAAGCCGTCAGGCTCGACGAGGCCGAAAGCGACGCGAACGGCGAGGGAGCGGGCAGCGAGGGGACGGACGACGAGGCTACCGACGACAAGGGCACTGACGAGGAATCGAGCGATTCGCAATCGGGACTGAGCGACTTTTACTGACCGGTGTTCGTTGGACAGGTCGCAGACGGAGAGGACGGTGATTCATTGCAGCGACGAGCAGTATTCGATTGCGCGACGAGGGCTACATGGACTACCTCGGGTGGGACTGGAAGGGGCCGGGCGTTCACGGGCGCGAAGCGCCCGTTAGCTCGGGAGAGCTTCGCTCTCCCGTAGGTCGACGAACCCCGGCGAAGCAAGCACTGGAGCGACCGAGTGCAACGAAGGAGTGAAGTCGTTCGAGAGAGCGAAGCTCTCTCGTGATGACGAGACGGCGGAGCCGTCTCAGCTGCTGAACTAAACAGTGCGTTGTAACGGTCGTGGCTTTTTCGTGGCGCCGGCTGAACGACCGACCATGAGAATGCGCGCCGCAGTGCTGACCGAGTACGGCGAACCGCTGTCGATCGAGAGCGTCGAGCGCCCCGAACCCGATCCCGACGGGATCGTCGTGGAGGTCGACGCCTGCGGGATCTGCCGGTCGGACTGGCATGCCTGGCAGGGCCACGGCGAGTGGGCGGACGATCAGGCTCCACTCGGGCAGGTGCTCGGCCACGAGCCGGCCGGCGAGGTCGTCGAAGTCGGCTCGCGGGTCGAACGGATTACGGAAGGCGACCGCGTGGCCGTCCCGTTCAATCTCGGCGACGGGACCTGTCGGGAGTGTCTGAACGGCCACGGAAACGTCTGTCCCGAGGGGCTGGCACTCGGATTCAAGCCGGACGCGCCGGGGGCCTTCGCCGAGTACGTCCACGTCCCCGCCGCCGAGTACAACGCAGTTCCGCTGCCCGACGGCGTGAGCGCAGTCGAGACCGCGGCACTCGGCTGTCGGTACGTCACCGCCTTTCACGCCCTCCGGCACCGGGCCGGCCTCGAAGCCGGCGAGTGGCTCGTCGTGATCGGCTGTGGCGGGGTCGGGCTCTCGGCGATCCAGATCGCGGACGCCTTCGGTGCGAACGTCGTCGCGGTCGATATCAGCGATGAGAAACTCGAACGTGCGACCGAAGTCGGCGCAACGGCGACGGTGGACCCGACCGAACTCGGCAACGGAGCGGAAGAGGGCGTGCCGGTAGCGGTACGCGCGGCCACTGGCGGCGGGGCACACGTCTCAATGGACGCGCTCGGCCGAGAGGAAACCTGCTGGCAGGCGACCGAAAGCCTGCGCCGCCGGGGCCGACACGTCCAGGTCGGGCTCACCGGCAGCGACGAGCGCGGCTCGATTTCGCTGCCGACCGACGAGATGTGCCACCGGGAGATCGACTTCCACGGCGTGCGCGGGATGCCTCCGACGCGTTACGAGGAGATACTGCCGCTCGTCGAGCGGGGTCGGCTCGATCCCGGCCGGCTGGTGACCCGCGAAGTCGCACTGGAGGACGTTGCCGATCGGCTGGCGGCGATGACCGACTACGAGACAGCGGGCATCGAGGTCGTGACCGACTTCTGATCGGACGAATCACGGTCCGATCGGACAGGCTAACGAAGGCCGATTACAACAACCGTTGAAGGAAGCGCTGACCGCGCTCGGTGTCGGGCTGGTCGAAAAAGCGCCTCGGGGTAGTGTCCTCGACGAGTCGGCCGTCGGCCATGAGGACGATCCGATCGCCGACCTCCCTGGCGAAGCCCATCTCGTGGGTGACGACGAGCATCGTCATGCCCTCCTCGGCGAGGTCGCGCATCACCTCTAAGACCTCGCCCACCAACTCGGGGTCGAGCGCGCTCGTCACCTCGTCGAAGAGCATCACCTGGGGGTCCATCGCGAGCGCGCGGGCGATCGCGACGCGCTGTTGTTGCCCGCCTGACAACTGTCCTGGGTACGACTCGGCCTGTTCGGCGAGTCCGACGCGTTCGAGCAGGTCACGGGCGCGTTCGGTCGCGTCCTCGCCGGAGAGGCCCTTGACCTTTCGCGGACCGAGCGTGACGTTTTCGAGCGCGCTCTTGTGCGGGAAGAGATTGAAGCTCTGAAAGACCATCCCGATGCGCTGGCGAAGACGGTTGACGTCGGCGTCGGATGCCGAAATCGACTGGCCACCGAGGCGGATCTCACCGCTCTGAATCTCCTCCAAGCGATTGGCACAGCGAAGCAATGTCGATTTGCCCGACCCTGATGGCCCGATCACGACGAGGACCTCCCGATCGTCGACGTCGAGCGTGACGTCCTTTAGAACGTGAGTCTCGCCGAAGTACTTGTCTACGTGCTCGAACTCGACGAGGTGACTGGCGCTCGCGGTGCCGGTGGTATCGGTACTGGAACCGGCATCGGTACCAGAATCGGCATCGGCATCCGTATCGGTACTGGAATCGGAATTCACGACTCGCTCCTTCCGGCGGGATCCGCGCGGCGTTCGAGATAGGAGACGATCTTCCCGAGCGGGATCGTGATCATTAGATACGCGATCGCGACGAGGACGATCGGCGTCCACGGGTCGAAGTTAGTGCTATTCACGTCCCGGAAGGCGCTGATCAACTCGGGCACCGCGATCACCGTCAGCAGGGAGGTGTCCTTGACGAGAATGACCTGATCGTTGCCGATCGCCGCGAGCGCGTTGCGCCACGCCTGGGGGAGAACGACCTCGCGCATCGACTGGATATACGACAGCCCCAGCGAGCGGGCGGCTTCCATCTGGCCGCTCGGAACCGCTTCGATACCGCCCCGGATCGCCTCGCCGATATACGCCGCGTGATTGAGCGTGAGGCCGATGACCGCAGCGACGAACGCGAAGTTCCCGATCGGGAACTCGCCGGGCGGCCAGAGTGCGGGAATCCCGAAGAATATCACGATCAGTTGAAACAACAGCGGCGTCCCTCGGAAGAACTCGATGTACCCCGTTGCGACGGTACGCGTAAAACGGGTTCGCGAGACGCGTCCGAGACCGACGACGACGCCGGCGGCGACCGAACACACGCTGCCGATGACGACGACCCGTAAAACGGTGAGAAAGGCGTCGGTGAACTGCGGGTAGACGACTTGGACGAGCAGTGCGGGATCGACCCGGAAGAAGACGATATACGCGAGGAACACCCCGACTGCGAGGGTGAACAGGCCGGCGATGGCGACGCCGATCCGTCGTAACGTCTCGTCGTTGAGCAGACGGTTCCTGGTCGATTCGTCGGTCGTCGTCGGCGTATCCGAGTAGGATTCGGCCATTGGTGCGTAGTAAGTGATGAGCGCGAGTGCTACTAACGAGTGGACTCGAATCGCTGGAATCAGCCCGCGAAGTACTCGTTGTAGATCTCCTCGTAGGTGCCGTTGTCCCTGATCGTCGCGAGCGCCTCGTTCACCCGGGTTCTGAGGTCGTCGTCGTCCTGGCGGAAGGCGATGCCGTACTCCTCGACGGTGAGTGTGAGATACGGCGGCGCGTTGTTGCCCTGTTCTGCGGCCGCACCCTCGCCCTCGACGAAGCGGACCTGCCCTTCGTTCTCCTGGACGAACTGGGCGCTGACGGTATTGTCGTTGATCACTGCGACGACCTGGTTGTTGATCAGCGCGTTGAATGCAGCGGGGATCTGATCGTACTCCCGAATCGTGAGATCGCCGCCGAAGTCGGATTCGAGTTGAGCGGCGGCGTCCGCGCCGGTCGTTCCCTTCTGGACGCCGACGGTTTCGCCCCGGAGATCGTCCTGGGACGTGATATCGCTGTTTTCGAGGACGACGATCGTCTGATACGCCGTGAAGTACGGATCGGAGAAGTCGACCTTCTGGTCGCGCTCGTCGTTGATCGTCATTGCGCTCATGATCACCCGGAAGTTGCCGTTGTTGAGCGAGGGGATGATCCCGTCGAACGAGGTTGCCTGGAACTCCGGCGTCATGCCCAACTGCTCGCCGAAGACCGCGTCCGCGATATCGACGTCGAAGCCGACGAGTTCGCCGTCGTTCGTCCGGTACTCGAACGGATTATAGGGAATATCCGACCCGATTGCGATGGTGTCGCTCCCGCCGCCGGAACCGTTCGAGCCGCCACCGGAACCGCCGTCGCTACCCGAACCGCCGCCACCGCCGCCGACACAGCCGGCTGTTCCCACGAGTCCGAGGAGGCCGCCGGCCCCGGCTCCTTTCAGATACGTACGCCGATCGATCGGATCGTCGTCACTCATACGATACACGTGCGCGCATGGGGGATTTGAAGTTTCCGAGAAACGATTGCCCCTTTCGGACCGAGACGACGACCCGCATTCGTCACAGGATGGGAAGAATCGAGCAGGTCAGGTCGGATCCGCGACCGATAGGCAACTCGGGGGCGCGGCGAAACCAGGGTAGCGGGGTCGGGTCGATCGGGACGAAACGGGACAACAGTGAACAGAGGTAATCGACAAAGGATCGACGGGCGACCGACGAGCGATCGTTAGGCGGTGATAGTGAGAATGCCGTTATTCGCGGTCACGTCGGTCGCGTCGGTCGGGAGGTCGAACTCGACCTGTTCGTCACCGTCATCGCCGCCGTCGCCGTCGATCACGACGATGGCCGTGTCCTCGATGATATCAATCGTCGCGTCGCCGTAGCCCTCGCCGAAGTCGATGACGATCACGTGTTCGTCGCCGTAGTTGTACTCGCGCACGATGCCGTCTTCGTCTTCGATCCGCCGGAGGGAGTCGGGTGCGTTCATGCTTGTTCGTAAGGGGTGAGCACGGATAAGGGCGGTGGCGGCACTCACAAGTTCCGGTTATACGACCCCTCGAACGGAGCGAAACAACCGGAATCGGGCGGTGCAGGACCACCAGCAGTTTCGCTGCGAGCGAACCCCGCAGGGGTGAGCGAGCGGTTTTTCGGTGCGATGGTCGTTTCCCGTTCGCTCGGCTGGCCCCGCGGTCGTTCGAGAGCTCTCGAAATGACGAAAGACGCCCCTGGCGTCTTTCGAACCATGAGCGCGAGCGGAGTCGTTCAAAACGGCTTCGCCGTTTTGTGATGACGAGAGAGCTTCGCTCTCTAACCACGAGCGCGAACGAGGACGCCAGCAAAAAGGTGCGTGTTAATCGTCGGCGCTTGCGACCTGGCGGGTGTCGCTCGGGGCCGTCTCGGCGCGGGGACGGTCGTATGCCCAGGCGGTCGTTGCGACGAGCGCGCCGAAGATGACGAGCGCTGCGCCGTGGTGAGCGACCTGAATCAGTTCGGCATACATCGTAACGGTCAGTCCGCCGAGGACGATCTGTGCCGGGAGCACGAGCAGCGCAACCGCACTCCCCCAGCGCAGGCGGCTGTTCTCGGTGTACCGCCAGGCGGCGTACGTGGTCCCTAAGATGACGAACCCGGTGAGCATCGCGAAGAGGCGATGGAACCACTCGATGAAGCTCGGCCAGTTCGTCGGGAAGAGCCCGAGGAAGCCGTTACACAGCGGCCATCGAGCGCCACACGACAGGCCCGCACCGGCGGCGGCGGTGTAGACCCCGATGAGGACGAGCGCGAAAGTCATGCCTGCGGCCGTCGCAGCCAGGTGACGGAACCGAAGGTCCATACCCTCGTTTGATACCGGTGATACTTAGCCCCCCCGACTCGCAGTATCGACTCGATGATGGCGAGACGAAAGTGGACCACGCGACGGCCGAAAGCCCCTGGGCGGTCGGCCGCTGCTCGCGGGTCGCGCGAGGGAGTCTTACCGCCTCACGCGCGGCGTGTCGCGCTGTGCCATGCCGTGTACTGTCCGCTCGCGGGTCGTTCTCCCCGCTCGCTGCTGTGACAAATTCTATTGAGCCGACGGAACCTCCGTCCGTCGATCAGGTCTCTCCTTCCGATTCCCACTCGAAGATGCCGTCTCGCTGGATCGTCTCGCCGTCGACGACGAGTTCGGAGTCGCCACGCATGTCGGTAATGAGATCGACGTGGACGGCGCTGTCGGTGCCCGTCTCGTCCTCGGGCAGACAGGCGTCGTACGCTCGACCGAGCGCGAGGTGAACGGCTCTCGCCATCTTCTCGTCAAAAAGGATACTGTCGGTCGGGCGGGAGATCCCGCGATTCATCCCGATACCGAGTTCCCCCAGTCGGCGCGCCCCGTCGTCGGTCTCGATCACCTCCCGTAGGGCTCCCTCGCCCGCCGTTGTCTCCCAATCGACGACCTCGCCGTTCTCGAAGTCCAGTCGGGCATCCCTGACCCTCCGACCGCGGATCGTCATCGGGACGTCGAACGTAACGGTGCCCTCGGTCCCGTCGGGCGCGGTGAACACCTCGCCGCTCGGGAGATTGTGAGAGTCATACGCGACCGACGCCGCGCTGTTGACCGCCGTTCGTTTCTCGATCGACATCGAGAGATCCGTTCCCTCCGTTTCGATCCGCACTTCCGACCCCTCGTCGAGGATCTCTTTTACCCGTGCCATCTCCTCGGCGAGCGCCTCCCAGTCGCGCAACACGGCGTCGTAAACGAAGTCCTGATACCCCTCGTAGCTCATCCCCGCCCGCTGGGCGAGCGCGCGAGTGGGGTGGATGGTATTGATCCAGTCCGTATTCAGTACGACTTCGCGGAGTTCTTTGGAGGCCGTGGCAGAGGCCTGTCGTTTCTCGGCGGGTACATCAACGGTAGCGCTGGTGTTGCGAGTGCCGCCGAGGTTGAGCACCGCGTCCGCGTTCTCGTAGAGGCCGAGTAAATGCTCGGGGCTCCCGTCGAAATCGCCATCGTGAGTCCGCAGATACGCCCGACTCATCTCGTCCGAATCGTACATCGTTGCCCGGCGTGCTCCTCGCTCACCCAGCTTCTCGGCGACGGCGACTCCCAACTCGTGTGCGCCCTCGGCTACGTTCACGACGACGTTGTCTCCAGCTTCGATCCGTGCGCTCCAGTCGACGAGGACCGCTGCGTGGTCTCGAACCCGATCGTCCATACGGTCTCGTGAATCGACGCCGGTAAAACGACGACGGTGGGCCGGACCAGTGTCGGCCGTCGATAACCGACCCGATCGGCGGTCGGGGGCTGCCGATTGTCGATCGCCAGGTACCAGTCGGCGGTAGCATCGAACGTCGGCCGTTTCAGACCGGTTCGTCGAGCAACTCGCGGATCGCCTCCTTGATGAAGGCTTTGTCCTCGGCCCGGAAGCCGAACATCCCGAAGTGACCCCACGGCGTCGGGATCGGTCGGAGTTCGCTGTTAGCGATCTTCTCCTCGTCGCGCGCGGCGTCTTCGAGCGTGAAGACCATGTCCTTCTCGAAGGGCATGACATAGGTGTGAGCCCCGATTCGGCCGAGCGCCGCTTCCATATCGCCGCCGGTCATTCGGCTGACATCCGCGTGTTTCCACTTCCGCGCCATACACAGCAAGTCGTTCGGGTCCATCGGCAGGAACCAGTCGTCCCACATCCCGTGATTGAAGTCCGAAAGCGACGAAAAGCCGACCTCCCGCCAGGACTCCTCGCGCCAGAGTTCCGAACTCACGCCCATCAGCGCCCACGTCCGGGAGTGGTGTTTCAGCCCACGGCGCACCTCGCTCGCGTCGTCGTAGTACCCCTCGTCGTAACTCGGATCCATCTCGATCGCCTCAGTTAGCGCGTCCACGAGCATCGCACTGTGGGTCGGGTTCTTAGCCGTGCCGGCGATCGGCGCGGCGCGTTTCACCATCTCGGGATACCGGACCGCCCATTCGTAGGTCTGTTGGGCCCCCATCGACCACCCGAGCACGAGCTGGAGTTCCTCGATCCCGAACTCCTCGGTCACCAATCGGTGCTGGGCGCGGACGTCATCACTGATTCGGACGTTCGGGAAGTCGCCCCCGCCCATTTGGCCCCCCGGTGTTATCCGGCGAGGTCGAGAGGCCGTTGCCGATCTGGTTCGGCATGATCACGAAGTACTCGCCGGGATCGACCGCCGAACCCTCGCTGACGTACATCTCCATGTCCTTGCTCGTTCCCGAGTACATGTGCGGGAACAACACCGCGTTGTCGCCCGCGTCGTTGAACTCCCCGAAGGTGGTGTAGGCGATCTCGCAGTCCCGAAGCGTCTCGCCTTCTTCGAGTTCGAGCGCGTCGATCGTGAAGTACTCGAAGGGACCGTGCACCTCCTGGGTGTAGTAGTCGTTCTCGATGCCTCCTTGTATCTGGCTCGCGCCCGGCGACGGCGCGTCGGCCGGTTCGTGTGACTTCCGTGCCATTCGTGGGAATACCTCGATCGCTCCATAACGGAGCGAACGGGAGGTCGGCCGCGGGCGGTTTATAATCAATATCCACGACCTATGCCGTCGGGACGGGGAGCGACCGGACACCCTCGGTGGGAACGTCGAGGATCACTGACCGATGGACGAAAAGAACGAGTCGAAATCAGGAGCGTCGGCCGAGAGGAGAAGGGACGGGCTTCGACGAAGCGGCGTCAGATATCGCCGTGACAAGTGGCACAGATGGTCTGTTCTTTCACGTCGACTTCTCGAACCGTGGGCGAGAAATTCATTACGCAGGCGCTGTCGTTGCAGTGTTCGAGCCCCAGGGTGTGACCGACCTCGTGGACGATCTCCTTGCGGACCCGTTCGTCGAAGACCTCGTCCTCGGAGGGCGTCGAGGCCCCGCCGTCCGACGCGGTCTGGAGTCGATACGTGGAGACGACACAGCCGTTCCCGCCGAGGTACGCGAGGCCGAAGACGTAGTTGCGCCGGCGATAGAACAGGTCCTTCGTCGTGACGGCGACGTTCTTCGTCCCGTTGCCGACGCGGCTCGCGAGTTCGATGAACTCCTCGGCGCGGTGCTGCCCGCGGCTCGCGTCGTACGCTCCATCCGGAAGCGGGTGGGCGTCGCTCATCGTGACCTCGCACTCGTATGCGGAGCGGAGCGCGCTCGACGCGCCCCGTTTGACCACCCCCGGAACGTCGCCGACCGGCACGACCTCGACGTGCATGTAAATATATTAGCCGGCGGACCGCATAAACGTCCCGACGTGGCTTCCCCCTCGCCCGCTACCGCTGCACTGCTCGACCGTCTCGTGGCCTATGATTCGGTCGTCGAAGTCGGGATCGGTACCCGAGTAGCCGTCGCCGGCGCGCTCGCCGCCCGGGGCACCGACGTGACCGCGACCGACATCCACTCTCGGGAGGTGCCTCGCGGAGTGCGATTCGTCCGTGACGACGTCTTCGACCCCGATCTGGCGGTGTACCGCGGTACCGAAACGATCTATGCGCTCAACTGTCCGCCTGAACTCCATCGTCCGATCCGCGAGATCGCCCGAGCGGTCGACGCGCTGTTTCAGTTCACGACGCTCGGGACCGACCCGCCCGCGATCCCTGCTGCGCCCGAGACACTGCCGGGCGACACGCTCTATCAGGCGACCGAACGGGACTCACCCGGCAGTGCCCGTTCCTCTATCCGGCGATCGCGACGAACGGCCGCCGGTGGCGGCGGCGACGATGACAGTGACGGTGACGGCAGCGGCGATGATGGGGGTCGTCGATGAACGCCGAAGCGGTCGTCCTCGACATCGACGGCGTACTCGTCGATGTCGCCGGCTCCTATCGCCGGGCGATCGTCGAGTCGATAGAGCGGGTGTATGCCGAGACGATCGGACGAAGCGAGATCCAGTCGTTCAAGAACGCCGGCGGGTTCAACAACGACTGGGAACTCACCGACGCAGCGGCATTGTTCGTCCTCGCCCGACGCGAGGGGTTCGACCGTGACGTCGGCGCGTTCACCGATCGGGTCGCCGCTCGGGGTGGGGGCCTCGACGCCGCGGAAGCGGTCGTCGGGGAGGGGCTCGGCTCCGAGGCCCTCGCGCGCGTCTACGAGAACTGGGACCCCGACCGGCTCCGGGACGCCTTCCAGCAATTGTACCTCGGAGCTGACCTGTATCGCGATCTCGAAGGTGGCGAGCCCGATCCGGACCTCGATACTCGGGGATACATTCACGACGAGCCGGTTATCGTCGAGCCCGGGACGATCGAGGCGCTCGCCGCCGAATTTTCGGTCGGCGTCCTGACGGGCCGACCGGCCGCCGAAGCCGCGATCGCCCTCTCGCGGGTCGGGCTCGAAGTGCCCTCGAATCGCCGGCTCACGATGGACGATCCGGTAGCGGGCAAACCCCACCCGGACGGGCTCGTGGCACTCGCCGACCGCCTCGACGCTCGACACACGGTGTTCGTCGGCGATACGGTAGACGACGTTCGCACCGCACGCAACGCCGCCGAGACCGACCCCGAGCGCGAGTATCGGGGGGTCGGCGTGCTCACCGGTGGTTTGACTGGCGTCGAAGGTACCGAGACGTTCGAGCGGGCGGGTGCGGACGCCGTGTGTGCATCGGTAAACGACCTGCCCGGCCTGCTCGATCCGCTCGATTCGGCGTAGCCGACGACCGTTCCGATCGGAGTTACTGCAACGGACGACATGACGTCGAGTCCGTGGCGCGCGCTGGGATCCGAGCGTTCGCTCACAACGCTTATTCCGGGTTCGGACGACCGTCGAGTATGCGAATCGCGCTCTGTGGCGGCACCGGCGACCTCGGCGAGGGGCTCTGTCTGCGGTGGGCGAAAGACACCGATTACGAACTGCTCGTCGGCTCCCGCGACCCTGAGAAGGCCCGCGACGCCGTTGGGCGCTACGAGGGAACGCTCGACGAGCATGGCGTCGACGCACAGCTTAAGGGCTTCGCAAACGAAATGGCCGCCGACCGCGCCGACGTCGTGCTCGCCTGCGTGCCGGCGTACCACCTCGTCGATACGATCGAGTCGATCGCCGATCGCCTGGACGGATCGATCCTCGTGAGTCCCGCGGTCGGGATGAAACGCGAGGAAAGCGGCCTCCAGTACAACCGCCCGGGGGCTGGCAGCGTCACCGCGCTGGCGGCGGGTGCCGCGCCCGACGACGTGCCCGTGATCGGGGCCTTCCACAGCCTCGCGGCCGGCAAACTCGCCGATCTCGACGCCGAGATCGGTACTGATACGCTGGTGGTCGGCGACGACACGGAGGCGAAAGAGCAGGTACGGAGTCTCGCCGAGGAAATTTCCGGGCTCCGTACGCTCGACGTCGGGCCGATCGCGAACGCCGCGGCGGTCGAGAGCTTAACGCCGCTGCTGATCAACCTCGCGCAGTACAACGACATCTCCGACGTCGGCGTCCAGTTCGAGTAGCCACCGATCGAGCCGACGACGGCCGCCGTATCGGGCGGTCGGCCCCGCGCATCGCCGGATTACCTCCGGATCGTCGATACGGCTCGGACGCTACCCGAAAACGGTCGCACGGAGGTCAGTTCGTGACGCTACGATCGCGCCGAGAATCACCCCGATACCGATACTGATACTGGCCGCGAGAGCGAACGATGGGGGGCTCGCCGGCAACCCGAAGATCGCGCCGCCAGGTATCGCGTAAAGCACTCCCCCAAATGGCATCGAGGATCGTCGAAGCCACCGCGCGCATCGCACGGAGTTACTACACCCGGAGTCCCGCAAGAGGCTCGCGCTTTCAACTTCAATACGTTCACGGCTGTGGTTGTCTCTTCAGCACGGGAGACGGTCCCACGGAGACGAACCGATACGGCAGGCACTTGCACGTCAAGGGTTTATTCACCGGACCCGGTGATAGTATACCGGCGGGGACCCATGTATCGATACAGCCGAACTGAGGGACTCACCGATGGGGGCTAACACCGACCGCGTGGATGGGGGGTACACCTCGGCGATCGGCGACGGTTCGCTGATCGTCGTTTCGAACAGACAGCCGTATACACACACCTACGAGGACACCGGCGACACTACCAGCGACGACGATAGTATCAACGACGACAGTACTAATCAAGACAACGGCGGGAACGGCGAGCGTGCGATCAACGTCAACCGGCCGGCCGGCGGGCTAACGGCGGGGCTCGATCCGGTGCTCCAACGCACCGACGGCACCTGGATCGCGTGGGGCGACGGCGACGCCGACGAGGCGGTGGCGAACGAGAACGGCGCGGTTCGGATGCCGCCCGAGGACCCCTCCTACACCCTCCAGCGGATCTGGCTCACCGACCAAGAGGTCGAGGAGTATTATTACGGCTACTCGAATCGCGTGCTCTGGCCGTTGTGTCACGGCGGGGTCTGGCAGACCGACTTCGCGGACGACCACTGGCAACGGTACCGGTCGGTAAACCGCAAGTTCGCGAACAGCGTTATCGAGCGTACCGACGCCGACTCGCTCGTCTGGTTTCAGGACTATCACTTCGCGCTCGCCCCCCGGCTCGTCCGCGAGGAGGTCCCCGAGGCCTTCTACATGCACTTCTGGCACATCACCTGGCCGGGCTGGGACACCTTCCGGGCGTGTCCCCAACACCGCGAACTGATAGAGGGCCTGTTAGGCAACGACCTGCTGGGGTTTCACACCGAACGCTACTGCGAGAACTTCCTCGATTGCGTCGAGGAGGCGTTGGACGACGCCTTCGTCGATCACGAAGGCAATCGGGTCCACTACGGCGATCACGCCACGGCGCTGCGGGCCTTCCCGATGGGCGTCGACGCCGCGTCGGTTCGGCGGGCGAGTAACTCCGTCGGCACGGAGTTCTGGGACGAGTTCAGGGCGAACTACGGGATCAGTTCCGAAAAAGTCGCCCTCGGCGTCGATCGGCTCGACTACACGAAGGGGATCACCGAGCGCCTCGCCGCCTTGGAGGAGTTCTGGGAAGCCTACCCCGAACAGCGCGGCGAGCTTTCCTACGTCCAGAAGGCGAACGAGTCCCGATCGCTCATTCCTGAGTACCAGGACCTCCAGGCCGACGTCACCGAGGCCGTCGATCGGATCAACGACCGCTTCGGGACGGACGACTGGACGCCCGTAGTCTACCTCACCGACTTCTTACCTCAGGAGGAGCTCTGTGGCCTCTATCGCTTTTCGGACGTCATGCTGGTTAGTGCCGTTCGCGACGGTATGAACCTCGTCGCAAAGGAGTACGTCGCCGCCCAAGTCGACGACGACGGCGTGCTCGTGCTCTCCGATCAGACCGGTGCCTACGAGGAACTCGGCGAGTACGCACTCACGATCAACCCCTACGACACCGAGGGCTTCGTCGAGACGATCGACGCCGCACTCCACATGGAAGCGGGCCAACGGGCCGAACGCATGCGCGCGCTCAGGGAGCAGGTCGAATCGCACGACCTGGTCGCCTGGATGAACGACGTCTTCGAAACGGCCGAAGACCTCCGCGAGACGCGCGAGAGCCCCGACGCCGATGCCGACGTGATCTGACACCGGGACCGGCAAGGCGCGGTCGGGGGGCCAAGGGTGAGAGGGGGTAGACGGCGTCGCTCGACTGACGATCGACGGTCGATGACCGACGACCAGCGACTGATGATCGCTGATTACTGGCCGTCGACCGGCGGCTCGCCGCCGGCTATCGCCCGAAAAAACGAGAGGGTGGTTTGTCGGTGCGGTGACGGCCGCGCAGTCGTTTAGGCGCTCGCGCGTTCGAGCGCGGTCTCGATGTCCTCGCGCTGGGTAACGCCGATGAAGCGCTCGACCACGCCTTCGTCGTTTTCGACGACAAGGGTCGGCAGCGAGCGAACTTGGTACTCGTTTGCGACTTCCTGCTCTTCGTCGACGTCTACCTTCTGGAACTCGACTGCCTCCCAGTCGGCCTCGACGTCCTCTAAGATCGGGTCCTGGGTCTTGCACGGGCCACACCAGTCGGCGTAAAAGTCCTTCAATCGGACGCTCATGACAGCTATCCGCTTGCCTTCGCTCGCTCATAAGGTTTCTGCCCCTGGTCCGCGTTCACACACGTCCGCTCGCGGTCGCGTCGCACAGGCCTCGTGCGGTACTTTGACGCCGAGGACCGAAACGCTATCCGAATGGACCCGAAGACGATCGTCGCCTTCGGCATCGCGTTCGGCGTCTTCATCCAGGTTCTCAACATCGTCTGATCGGCCTCCCGACCGGTCGTCGGCGTCGGCATCGGTGCCGGCGTCGACATCAATAGTAGCATCGGTAGCAGCGTCGGCGTCGGCATCGGCACCGGCATCGGTCGGTTATTGACACCGACTCATCCTTGAGGCTGGCGGGTTCTCGAACCGTTCGGGGTCCTGGTCCCCTGATTCCCCGATACATCCCGATCGAACGCGTCGCTTTTGACCGCCGATAACCCAACTACTAGTATGACGCTCACCACAGGCGTGATCGGCGTGCAAGGCGATGTCGCCGAGCATGCCGCGGCGATCACGCGCGCCGCCCGCGCGCATGACGAGCGCGTCGACGTCCGCGAGATCCGCCGGTCAGGTATCGTCCCCGACTGTGACCTGCTCTCGATGCCCGGCGGCGAGTCGACGACCATCTCCCGACTGCTCCGCCGCGAGGCGATCGCCCCCGAGATCCGCGCGCACGTCGGGGCCGGAAAACCACTGTTGGCCACATGTGCGGGGCTGATCGTCGCCGCGGCGGACGCCGGCGACGAGCGCGTCGAGAACCTCGGGCTGCTCGATGTGACCGTTGAGCGAAACGCCTTCGGCCGCCAGCGCGATAGCTTCGAAGCCCCGCTCGACGTCGCAGGTCTGGACGATCCCTTTCCCGCCGTGTTCATCCGCGCGCCGGTCGTCGCCGACGCCGGCAGTAGCGACGTCCTCGCGACCTGGGATGGGAGACCAGTGGCGGTCCGTGACGGGCCGATCGTCGGGACCGCGTTTCACCCCGAGTTGACCGAGGACTCGCGGATCCACGGGCTCGCCTTCTTCGAGAACGAAGCGATCTGATCGACTCCGACCTCGTGTTCGACGTCCGGCACTCGGTACCTGGCATTCGACGATCGGCGACCGACGGGCAACGACCGACGATCTGTGGTTACCGACCGGCGAACCGTGACAGGCTTTTCACGGGGCGGCCCTGAATCGACCTATGAACGCGAGCGTCGAGTCGGTGCGCGTCGCCGGCACACCGGAGGGACCGACCGGGATCGTCCTCTTGGGGGTCGAAGACGAGGAGTACGACGTGTTGCCAATCTTCATCGGGCTCGAAGAGGCGAGCAGCATCGCCCGGGGCACGGACGCGGTCGATCTCGGCCGGCCGCTCACCCACGACCTGTTATTGGATACGATCGAGGAACTGGGCGGGAGAATCGATCGTATCGTTGTCAGCGCGGTCGAGGAGGGGACCTACATCGCGGACTTACATCTCGAAACCCCGCGCGGCGAGGCCGTTATCGACGCGCGCCCGAGCGATTCGCTTGCGCTCGCCGCGCGCACGGACGCCCCGATCGAGATCGATTCGGGGGTCTTCGAGAAGGGCCGCCAGCCCGCCGACGAGTTCGTCGAACTCCAGGACGTCCGCGAGATCTACGACCCCTCGTGACCGACGACACCGACCGGGCTTTCGACGGTGTCGACGACGCCGATGACGACGATGCCAGCGAAACCGATGGCGGTGAGGGAACCGGCTCGGCTGTCGATGTGGCGACCGATCGGGATGGTGAGGGAGGCGGTGAGGACCCGGTCCTCGACGAACTGTTCGCCGTAATCGAGGATCGCAGGGACCGCCTCCCCGAAGGCTCCTATACTGCCTCGCTGGTCACCCACGAGAAAGGCGAGAACGCCGTGCTCGAAAAGATCGGCGAGGAAGCGACCGAGACGATCCTCGCGGCCAAGGACGACGACCGCGAGGGGCTCGCAGGTGAGGCTGCCGACGTCGTCTATCACCTACTGGTATTGCTCGCGATGAAGGGAATGACGCTCGCCGACCTGCGTGCGGAACTGCGCGAACGGCGATAGAAGTCCTCGTCGACCCTCCCCGATACGGCCCGCTGTCGTCGGGTTCGTCCTGGCCGGCTTCCGGTTCGCCGCTCGCTCGGCTCTCAGTCGGTGCGTTCGAATCGATGGCGCACGACATCGGCGTCGTCGTCCCACTCGAACCCGTCGCCGTGGGCGTGCTGGAGCCGTTCGCGATACCCTTCCAGATCCGACGCGCCCTCCGCGCGGGCGTCCTCGTCGGTGAGATCGCCCAATTGTCGCTCTTCGACATCGGCTACTTCGAAGGTGGTTCCGTTCACGTCGAAAGTGTCGCCGGCCTCGGCGTAGGCGTGCCCGCGATGGATCTGTGTAATCTCGCCCTCCGCGGCCATCTCCTGCATCCGGTCATTCGGCAACAGGGTTCCGGCGTCGATCCGTGTCATGGGGCCCGTTTCGCCGCGAGCGATAAAGGTCGCCCGGTGTCGGCGGATATGGCTCCGTTAGATCTTAGTAGTTCGATACTCCCGTCGCTGGAACGGCCATCGGGTAGGGGTGCGAACCCCTCGGAGACACGGCGGTGAACTTCGAGCGAGTAGACCACACGACCGCGAAGGAAACAGGAGGGAACGAAGCGAGCGATCGGAAACGCCTCGCTCGGTTCGTCCGCGCTCGATCGTTACTCGGGTATCGACGCTCTGACACAAATGAACGTCGGGTACGTCGATCGTTTCTCGTAGGACTCGGCTTTTCGTCTTTGAACGTCTCGTTCGGCGTCGGTTCGACCGGTTCGTCCAGTTCGAACCCGGTTTCGACGAGCGGGTTGATGACCTCCGAAAACGGCCGACGGTAGAAGGGGACGTCGATTTCCTTGCCGCCAGCCGACCACGTCATCCGCTCCTGTTCGATCTCGAAATAGTTCTCAACCTCGAACGCGATGTACTCGTCGACCGGATGTTGCGCCGAAAAGACGAGGAACCCGCCCGACCGGAGGATACGGGCGAACTCCGTGAAGGGCCGTCGCCAGTCCTCGACGTAGTGGAGCGAGAGGCCGCAAACAACGCCGCCGAACTCGCCGTCGTCGACGAATTCGAGGGGTTTGGTGATATCGGCCCGGCGGATTGCCGCTCGATCGCCGATCCGTCGTCTCGCTCCTTCGAGCATCGCGGCGTTCTCGTCGACAGCAAGGACGTCCGCTCCCCGCTCGATCAACCACTCCGCGTACCGACCGTGTCCACACCCCGCATCGAGGACTCATTTACCCGCCACGTCGGGAACGAGCTCCGTCGTCGCAGGGAATTCGAAATCCGCGCAGTATGGGTCCGTCTCTCGCGTCTCGTACGTCCCCGCCAGTCTATCGTATGCATCCTTGACGGTGGGACTCCCATCGGGCGGCATGAACACGATCGTGTGGCCCTCTCCTCGAGGTAATCATTGTGATTCCGATTTCGGGTCGTTGGTCGTTCGCAACCGACATCAGAAACAGGCGGGAGTCCTACGTCGACGACGGTTGTGCCGGCGACGATCGTGCCAACACCGATCGGCCGCGATCGAATGCGGTCGGCGACGGCGATAGCGACGACCGATCGGCCGTCATGGTACGGGGGCCTCGATATCGGCCGTCGGTCGTCGACCGCCGACTCAGGGCGCGAGCGAGACGATCGTGTCCCCGTCGGTCGGGTTCTGGACCCCGTAACGCCGCCGCCACTTCCGGACGATCCGTCGCATGCCGGGATCGGGGGCGACGTCGGGAGAGACCGCGACGCGTGCGGAGTCCCGGAGGCCGTTCCCGTCGATCGTGACCCGTCCGACCTGGCCGAACTCCGCGCCGACGCTGTTGACGACGGTGCCGCCGATCTCGACGGGTGCGCTGAGGACGTGTTCTTCGTGGTCGCCGACCATCAGGTCGATGCCGTCGACTGACCGCGCGATTTCCTTCGAGCCCCCGAGCCTGAGATGGGAGGCACAGACCACGTAATCGACGCCGGCGCGTTCCATGCGCGCAACGGCGGCCTTCGCCGTTCGTGTGGCCCGCACCATCCGGTAGCCCGGCGGATAGTAGACATACTCGGCCGGTTCGAGCAACGAGAGCCCGAACACGCCGACCGTGACGTCCCCGACCGATTCGATCAGGCCGCGTCTCGCGCCAGGGATCGCCCGCTCGGGACCGGCGAGCAGGTTCGCCGACACCCACGGGAAAGTACTGGCGCCCATGCGTCGCCGGAGGATGAAGTCGCCGTAGTCGAACTCGTGGTTGCCGACGACGGCCGCGAGCGGGTCCAAGTAGTTCATCGCGTCGACGACGTGCAACCCGCGGAGAACGGTCGCGATCGGGGCTTTCGCGACGTCGTCGCCGGTAGCGACGAGGGCGCTATTGGGGAACTCTTCGCGCAGTTCGTCGACGACCGTCGCGTACCGGGCGACGTTCGGCCCCTTCGGGGAGCCGAACCGGCCGTGAAACTGCGTGCCGTGAACTATCGTGAGCGGATCGCTGTCGGCGTTCGAGGCAGCCTGCGCGCTGCCGAGCGCGGCGATTCCTGCGAGCGAGAGCCCGCCCGCGGACACCCGTTTCAACAGTCCGCGCCGTCCGAGGCGTTCGCCTCCTCGCGTTTCGTTCGACGATGATCGCACGCCTACTCTATCACGTCCGCCGGCATAAGCTTCCGGGCGCGAGCCGCGGTGGTGTCCGGCACGCGGGTTCTCCGGCGCGAGTCGCTGGAGCCGTCTCGGGGACCTCGGACGCTCCGGACGCTCGGCGGCCGCGCCTCGCTGCCGTCCGGGACGACCGCGCCTTGTATGAGACGTGGTCCCTGTCGTCCGATTACGTCCTCGGTTCGATCGGCGCTCGGGAGCGGCCGCCCGGAGGAGATACGTTTATACGATCGGCTCGGAAACGGGGAAGCAAATGGGGCTCAGGTGCTCGGTGTTCGGCCACGACTACGCTGACCACGACGTCGAGCGCGAGCGCGCGGACCACGGCGCGGAGGTCGTCACTACCGTTCGCACCACCGAGGCCTGCCGGCGCTGTGGACGCTCCCGGGTCGTCTCGGAGAACACCGAGATCGCGGCCGCAGCGGGCACCGGCGACCGGCCGGAAGCCACTCGCGGCGAAACTGGCGGCGACGCCGACAGGACGGGGACCGACGGTCGCGGGACCGACGGCCACGAGCGAGACCCCCGAAACGCCGACGGGACGACATCCGGGTCCGGGCCCGAATCCGACGAGACGGACTTCGAGTTCGCGGCGGAAAACGGCGACACCGCCCGCGGCGGGGACCACCGTTACGATACCGATCGCGGTGACGACCGCGTCGAAGGCGGCGATCGGGTAACCGAAAGCGGGTCGGTCGGCCCGACGGCCGCGGCGGCGACGAGCCGGTCGCTCGAGGACGACGAACTGGAGTGTCCCGAGTGTGGGTTCGGCGAGGCGGTGCTCGGGTCGGCACTGCGAGCGGGCGACAGTTGTCCGGCCTGTGGCCGGGGATACCTCCTGCGGCGAACGCGGTGAACACGAAAGGGGTAAAAGAAGCCACTCGTTAGACCTCTCTCATGCGCGAGTACAAGATGCGCCGCGGCGAGCACCTCCACGAACGGATCCCCGACATGGAAGAAACGATCGAGTCGTACTTCGGGGAAATAACGACGACCGAGGAGTTCGGCGGCAGCGATCTGGCCGTCGTCGAAGAGCCCGACAATCCGGTCTTCGAGCGGATCGTCGCCGGGACGGTTACCTACTCGAGCAAGAAAGACACCCTAGCGGTCGAGTTTACCGAACGCGACCCGGCCGAACTTTCACCTGACGACATGGAGGCCGCCGGCGAGGCCATCTCGATGAAGAACGACTTCCTCCTCGAAGCGACCGGCCGCGACGCGAAGAGCCGGCGCAAGTCGATAAAAAACGAGGTTCAGAACGCGGACACCCCCGAGAACGTCTAAGAGGTCAACTCCTCACCGATCGTCCTCGCTGCCTGCTCGCGGTCCTCGGGTGTCACGTGCGATCCCCGGTGCCTCCGTTCGCGCCCCCGTCCCGCCGCTCCCGGTTTCTCGTCGTGGTGACGCGTCACGAACAGCTCAAGCACCCGCCGGGTCGCGTGTTCGGCCGCCGACTTCCGGCTTCCCTCGAGGTCTCAATCGAGTCCTCGACGGACCCGGGCGGGATTGCAGGCGACGAGCGACTCGTCGGGGACGTCTTCGACGACGACCGCGCCCGAAGCGACGATCGCGTCGTTGCCGATCTCGACGCCCGGGATTGACGACCGCACGCCCGCCGATCCAGACGTTCTCGCTGACGGTGACCGGCTCGCCTCACTCGACGCCCTCGCGTCGCCGAGCGGCCGCGGTCGGGTGGGCCGCGGTGTAGAGGTGCACGCCGGGACCTAGCAGACAGCCGTCGCCGAACGTCACCGGGCAGATGTCCAATATCACGCAATCGAAGTTCGCGTAGGAAACCGTTCCCAGCGCGGATATTGAAGCCGTAATCGCACCGGAAGGGCGGCTCGATCGTGGCGCTTTCGCCCATCGAACCGAGCAGTTCGTCGAGGATCTCCTGTCGGGTATTCGCGTCGGCTGCGGGCGCGTCGCCGAACCGGCGAACGAGGTCCCGGGCGCGCTCGCGCTCGCGGACGAGCAGCGGATCGAACGGGTCGTAGGGTTCGCCGGCGAGCATCCGCTCCTTCTCGACGCTCGTCTCCCTCACGGCGATCCTGTCGCGACCGCACGGATCGAATCGGCTAGGACGTCGACGCCGATATCGATCGAGCGCTCGTCGACGTCGAACGTCGCGGTGTGATGCCCTCCTGGATGGTCGGTGCCGACACAGACGTACGTCGCTTGGCCGCCGTTGTCCTGCACCTTCCGCATGAGGTAGGTCGCGTCCTCGCTCCCACCCAACGAATCGCGGTCGGTCGGCGTGTCGACTCCCTCCGTATCGCGGGCGACGTCGAGGACGACGCCGGCTAAGTCGCGGTCGCTTTCCGCGCTCGGGGCCTCGCCCTCGTTCGCGATCGCGACCTCGCAGTCGTGCATCTCGGCGGCGCTTCGCAGTACCCGGGTCGCGTGACTGGACATGTAGTCTTTGAGATCGGTCGTCTCGCCGCGGACCTCGCCCTGGATGAAGGCCTCCTCGGCGACGATGTTCGAAGCGGTGCCGCCCCCGACCCGGCCGGCGTTTACCCGCGTCGGGCCGTCTTCGTGGCGGGGAATCGCGTAGAGATTACTGATCGCACTCGCCATCGCCTGAATCGCGTTTTTCCCCTCGTTCGGCTTACCGCCGGCATGGGCGGGAACTCCCGCAAAGTCGGCGCGAAAGCCGCTCACCGCCAGGAAGCCATCGATGCCGGCAACGACCTCGCCGGTCGGGTGATCGAGACCGACGTGGACGGCGAGGAGGTGCGTAACGTCGTCCAAGTGGCCGGATTCGGCCATTGCCTTCCCGCCAGCGACCTGCTCTTCGCCCGGCTGGAAGAAGACCTTGAGCGTGCCCGAAAAATCGCTTCGCTTCACGGCTTCGAGCACCCCCACGCCGATCGCGACGTGAGCGTCGTGTCCGCAAGCGTGCATCCGCTCGTCGTGGATCGATCGGAACGCCTCGCGGGTGGGGAGGTGGCTCTCGGCGTTCGATTCGGCGCGGGGTAGTCCGTCGATGTCGACCCGCAGGCCAACGGTCGGGCCCTCCCCCTGGCGGCAAACGGCGACCGCGCCGGTGTACCCGCCCGCGGCGGCTTCGAGCACATCCGAGCGCGCGCCGGCCTCCCGAGCGCGTGCGAGACTGCCTTCCAGTTCGGATTCGTCGGGGACGGCCATGCGGTGTTCGGGCGCGATCGCCTCCCGGCCGTAGTACAGTTCGTCGACGCCGACCCGTTCGAGTTCGTCGATGATCCGGCTCGTCGTGTAGAACTCCCGCCAGGCGAGTTCGGGCCGGCGGTGTAAGTCGCGGCGCAGGTCTGACAGGTGCGAGCGGTTCGTAGCGTCGCTCATAGCCGAGTCACTCGCTCCGCAAGCATAAAAGTCGAGTACGACGCCGGAAGCGAACCCGGATCGATCTCCTCTTCCCCGCCAGTATCGACACGGGTCGCGGGTTCGGTCGTTGTGCCGCGCCGAGTCGGCTCGGTTCGGCTCGGATCGAACTCGACACGGGCCGGCGTTACCGACGGCGTTCGCCGCCGGTGGTGTGGATCCGTCCAAGTTCGATTTCGGCGTGGACTGACGAAGGGAACTCACGGGTCGCGGCGACGCGGGCAGCGTCGTCGTGGCCGACGATTTCGAGTGTTCGCGTGTAGACGGTGTACTGCCAAGGGGCAAACGCTCCGTTCTCGCCGGTCAGCGTCTTCGAGCGTGGGACCCGATATTCGGTCGGCGGGCCGGTGTAGGGTCCCCGCAAATCCGCACCCTTGCGCTCTACGATCGAGACGACCTCGGAGACGACCGAATCGAGCGTCCGTCGGTCGCCGCTCGATAGCGTGAGTTTCGTGACGGTCGTCATCTGGACTCCGTTCGATCCCGAGGAGGTAGGAACCTAAAAGCCCACCGAGACGGGCGTCGTCGGCCGACCGACGAGCGATACGCCTCCCGTCCCGCCGATGTCGTCCGCTCGTGCCGTTTAGTGCCCGATGACCGATCCCGACTCGTCGTAGCGCGCATCGGTGATCCGATCGTGTTGCTCTCGGGACAGCGAGACATCGATCGCACCGACGTTGTCATCTAATTGGTCGGTCGTCCGGGCCCCGATGATCGGCACACACGTGAAGTCCTTCTGATCGATCAGCCAGCGCAGCGCGACCTGGGCAGGGGTGGCACTTTCCTCCTCGGCGACCTCTCGTACCGTATCGAGGATCGACCAGCCGCGCTCGGAGAGGTAGTACTCGGTGAACTGTTCGTCGAGGTCGCCTCGCGAGCCACCAGGCGTTTCGACGGCTTCGGGATCGTCGGGGTCGGTGCGCTCGTATTTCCCCGTCAGGAAGCCGCCGGCGAGCGGCGAGTACGGACAGACGGCGACGTCCTGGTCGGCACACACGTCCAGGTACTCGGCGACGTCCTCGTAATAGGCGGCGTGAAAGAGCGGCTGGGTGACGTCGAACCGGGCGAGGTCCTCGATCTCCGATTTCCAGAGCGCTTTGGTGAGCTGCCAGGACGCCATCGTCGACGCGCCGAGGTAGTTCACTTTGCCCTTGTCGACGAGCGTGGAAAGGGTCTCCAGGGTCTCGGTGATCGGCGTCTCCTCGTCGAAGCGGTGGATGTAATAGAGGTCCAGATACTCGGTCCCGAGCCGATCGAGGGTGCCTTCGATCTGTGCGCGGATGTGTTTGCGTCCGAGCCCCGAGTCGTTCGGGCCGGGCTCGCCCCAGCCGTCGAAGGGGAAATACACCTTCGAGGCGAGTACGAAGTCCTCGCGGTCACGTTCGGAGAGCCACTTGCCGATATACTCCTCGGCGGTGCCGTTGGGATCGCCGTAGACGTTCGCCGTGTCGATGAAGTTGATGCCGTGTTCGGCACAGGCATCGAGGAGTTCGTGGGCTTCGTCCCGATCGGTCTCTACGGTATCGCCGGTTTGCTTGCCGAAACGCCAGGTGCCGAAACAGAGTTCGGAGACTTTCGTGCCGGTCGCGCCGAGGGTCCGGTAGTCCATACCGCCGCCTCGACGCCCGGGAACAAAAGTCCCGCTATCGGACGGTCGATCCGGTATCGGGGGAAAGCGGTCGCGCCGGTCCGTCCGCGCAACCTCGTATTCGCTGATCGAGAACCGAACGCAGGCTCCGCGCATGGCTCACGAACGATTCTCGATCCCTTCGATTTCTTCGATTTCTTCGACCCCGACGTAGACGAGACAGAATCCGCACACACCGAGGCCGGCACCGACGACGAAGGGGACGACGAAGCCATAGGCCAGAAGCGCGCCGGCGACGATCGGGCCGATAGCCACCCCCAGGCCGTAGGCGGTCGTCACGGTCGCCAGTCGGCCGGCGGTCCGCTCCGATCGCGACCCGACCTCGGCCGCCTCGGCCGCCGCCCGGTCGCCCGCGAGCGCGAGCGCAGGGGTGTAGACGAGCGTCACCGCGACCCCTTGAGCGAACCGTGCGAGAAGCATCGTTACGGAGATGCGAACGAACCCCTGGGCGAGCGTCGCGGGAACGAGCAGCGCGAATCCTGCCAACAGGAACGGTCGCCGGCCGTACCGATCGCTCGCGCGGCCGATCGGGGCCTGGAGGACAATAGTGGCGAGCACGCCGGCGGCGAACTGGAGCGCGAAGACCGCCCCGCCCTGGTCGAGGCGGGCGTTGATCGCGTTCTCCAAGGGAGCGAAGGTCGCGAGCACGAGTGCGATGCACAGTGAGGCGAGGCCGACCGCGAGCACCGGATCGATCCCTCCGTCGGGATCGCGAACCGTGATCGAGAGCAGGAGGTCGGCGATGGCGGCGGTGACACCGGTGGTACTGCTAACATCACTGTCAGCACCGGTGCCGCCGGTATCAGCAGTGCCGGTAGTCGTATCGCTGGTGTCAGCAGTCGCAACAGTGTCGGCAGTCGCGCTGTCGGCGGTTGCGGGGGAGCCGACCGCAGGGTCGGGCTCGGGGACGAACGCCGCGACGAGCGTAAAGCCGACCACCGCGGCCAGCGCCGCGAGCGAAAAGGCGACATCGAACCCGCTTACAGTCACGCCGCCGATAGCGTACCGATCGACGCTCACGATCACGCCGGCGACGACCGGCCCGACGCCGAACCCGAGCAGTCGCGCCGCGTTGAAGACTCCTAAATTCTCGCCGCGAGCCTCGGGCGCGATTCTATCGATCAACGCAACGGTCGGCGGGATCGTCAGCGCCGCGCCGACGCCACCCAACACGCGCAATCCGACCACCGCGGCGTAGCTCTCGACGGGGACGTACGCGGCGTTCGCGGCCGCGAGCACCGCTAGCCCACCGAGTACGAACGCCCGCCGTCGGCCGGTCCGGTCGGAGAGAAGGCCGACGAGCGGCTGGGCGAGGCTGCTCGCGAAACTGAACCCAGAGAGCGCGATCCCGATCGCAAGCGCCTCGGTGAGCGAACCGACGAGCGGCAACGGGACGCCAAGGGAGGCGTCGAGGTCGATCGGTCCGGCGACGAACAGCGGCAACACGACGATGAGAAAGGAGTTGCCGAAGGCGTCGGCCGTCCGGGCGAGCGCGAGCGTCGCCACCCGGCGGTCGGTACCGAACGGGAGGCGGGACGACGCCATGGGTATCGATTTCTCGCTGGGACGAACCACCTGAGAACGGTCGTCGTCTCAGCCACGATCTCAGTCCTCGTCTCCGTCCCTGGCGCTCGAGGGCCCAGTCAGTTGACCCTCAGCGTCCGAGCAGGCAGGTCAGTCGTCGCTGGCGGTCGCGTCCGCTTCAGCGGCCTCGGTGACCTCGGCGGCCGGCTCGGCGTGTGGTTCGGGGTCGAACGCCTCGAAGTGAACCATCTCCTCGGGCGGCCGACGTAGCTTTCGGGGTTTTTCAGTGTCCGTCGCGTCCTCCTCGGGGTAGCCGAGCGTTAGCAACATGACCGGCTCGTAGCCCGCACCGATGTCGAACTCCTCTTTGACGCCTTCGGGATCGAAGCCCTCCATCGGACAGGAGGCGACACCTTCCTCCCAGGCGGCGTACATGAGTGTCATCGCCGCGAGCGCCGTGCTCCGGGTACTCCAGACGCGGTTTTCCTCGTATGCGCGCTCGCGCCACCCTTCGACCTGATCGACCAGGCCGTCACGGGTCTCGGCGTCGGGCAGGTACCCCTTGTCGAGCCAGTCGTCGAACACGCGGCCGGCGTGGGCGGCCGGATCGGTGTTGCCTAAGACCACCACCGCCGCGGCCGCGCCGGTGACGTGGTCCTGGTCGAAGGCGTGTCCGCGCAGCCGTTCTTGATTTTCCTCGTCGCGCAGCACGAGGAACTCCCAGGGCTGGAGGTTGTATCCGGAGGGAGTGTGCTTCACGCGCTCAAAGATCGTCTCTAACGTCTCGTCGTCGAGCGGTTCGTCGGTGTAGTCGTGAACCGACCGTCGGTCCTCGATAACGTCGGTGACGTTCACGTCGGGTAAAGGAATCGAACGGTCAAAAACACCCGAAGAAGCGGGCAACGAAGCCGGTATCCCGGACGACGGTCAAGACGCGGTGACGCGGCACGCGGAGAGCCCCCGACGGAAGCCGAGCGGGAGCGGAACGGACCGACCGTGAGACGGGGACGCGAACCGAACCCAACCCCTTAGGACGGCGTGGACGCTACGACCGACCATGCAACGCGGCGGGAGCGACGGAATCGACCCCGACCCCAACCCTGACCGCGCGCACGATCGGGTAGCCGACGGCAGCGGGGAGTCCAACGGGAACGGCGAGTCCGGTCGGAAAAGCGAGCGTCCTGGGAGCCGTGGCCCCACTGGAGATCGAGTGCTCGTCGCCGAGGAGGTGGGTCGGACCTACGGCGAGACGCGGGCGCTCGATGGGGTTTCGCTCGCCGTCGGGGCCGGCGAGGTATTCTGTCTGATCGGGCCGAACGGCGCGGGCAAGACCACCCTCGTCCGCGCGCTCACCGGCACCACCGACCACGAAGGCCAGGTATCGGTGTTCGGGGACCGACCCGTCGAAGTCGATCGCACGCGGGTCGGCTTGCTCCCCCAGGAGTTCGCCCCCGCGTCGCGGCTTACCGCTCGGGAACTACTTTCGTACTACGCCGGCCTCTACGACAAGTCGGTCAGAATCGACGACCTCCTCGCGGACCTCGGGCTCAAAGACGCGGCGGACACCCGCTACGAGGACCTCTCGGGCGGGCAAAAACGGCGCGTCTGTGTCGGGACGGCGCTCGTGAACGATCCCGACCTGCTCTTCTTGGACGAGCCGACGACCGGGATCGATCCGGCCGGTCGCCGCGCGCTGTGGGAGCTGCTCGAAACCCGGGCCGCAGGGGGCACGACGATACTCGTTACGACCCACGATATGGCCGAAGCCGAATACCTCGCCGACCGCGTAGGCCTGCTCGCAAACGGCCGGCTCGCAGAGGTCGGAACGCCGGACGAACTCGTCGCGGCCCACGGCGGCGAGAGCCGCCTGGTCGTCGAAGCGGCTGACCCCGCCGCCGGCGCGCGGGCACTATCGGCTGCCGGATCGGCGTACCGCACCGAGGCGCGCGCAGGCGAATTGGCTGTTTACGGTGTTTCGCCGGCGGAGATCGGCGACGTGGTTCGCGACCTCGAACGCGAAGCCGTTACGTACGACGGCCTCGCTTGGAGCGAGCCGACCTTAGAAGACGCCTACCTCCGGCTCACCGGGATCGCGGTCGGCAGGGAGGGCGAGCCGGTGGCGGCGACGACCGGCTCCGGTACCGACCCCGAGGTCGATTCCGGGCCCGACGGAACGCCGGACGAGGCCGATGTCAGCGATGACGCCCAGGCTACCAGCAGTACCGCGACCGACACCGACGCGCCGGTGCGACCGAGGAGCAAGCGATGACGGCGCTCGGTCGGATCCGTGCCGAAACGGTCGCCGCGGGGCTGTCGTTCTCGCGGCGGCGGACGGCGGTGTTTTTCACCTTCTTTTTTCCGGTGATCCTCATCGCAATCTTCGGCGTTCTAGTAGGCACGCGGCCGACCGGCGGCGGTCTCTTTACCGAACCGCCCGAGTACTACCTGCCGGGCTACCTCGCGGTCGTCGTATTGTTCACGCCGCTCTCGCGGGTCGGGAGCACGATCGCCCGCCATCGCGAGGGCGGACGCTTCGAAAAACTCGCGACGACACCGCTATCATGCGTCGAATGGCTCGCCGCCCACGCCCTCGTGAACGTGCTCGTCATCGGGGCAGCGAGCCTGCTTATCTTCGTGTTGGTAGTATTAGTGACCGGCGCGACGGTGCCCATGGGGCCGGCGACGGTAGTCGTAGTACCGTTCGTCGTATGCGCCGTGGCGCTCTTTTGTGGCGTCGGGGCGATCCTGGGTCGGGTCGCCGATTCACAGGACGGCGTCGTCGCCGCCTCGAACGCGCTCGCGTTGCCCCTTCTGTTCCTCTCGGAGACATTCGTCCCGCCCGATCTCCTGCCCGCGTGGTTCCGCCCCGTGCTCTCGCTGTCGCCGCTTACCTACTTCGCCCGCGGGGTCCGTGCGGTGACCAGCACACCCAGCGCGAACGCCGCCGGCGGAGCCGCGATGGGCTGGGAACTCGATCTTGTAGTACTCGTCGCCGTCGCGATCGTCGCGTTCGTCGCCGGGGCGTACGCGATCCCGCGAACCGGCTGAGCACGGAAACGAGTGCAAAGTGAGGTGGGGCGGGGCAAGGCGGGGTAGGGTGAGGTGGGGGCGAGCCTGGTCTACCGGTCAGCGGTCGTCGAACCGTCGCCGACGCGCCACCGGCCGCCGATCTCGCCACGCTCGACGCTCTCGAACATGCCGTTCGAAAAGGCCGTGACACGACCCGACTCCTCGCTCAGTGTCACGGTCGCGATAACGTCCTCGCGCGCCGAGGTGTCGAGCGCGTTCATATGTCGCGACCCCATCCAGTCGGCATAGGGAATCGACTCGCCGACGCGCGCTTCGAGTTCGGCGTGCGAGAGGTGCTTCAGGCGGACCATCTGACGCTGGACCACGCCGTCGATGCTCGCGATCACCGCGCCGTCGCTACTGTGGGCGACCCGCGAGGCGGCCTCGTAGAAGCGATCGACGTCCTCGGTGACGGTCCGACAGACGTCGGTCGGCCAGCAGTTCGTCCCCATCCGACCGGCGTAACCCTCGACGGAACTACCCGAGACGATCGCGAGGTAAAACCCCGGGGCCCTTGATATGTTCTTCGCCCCAACGATCGAACCCGATGCTCTGGCTTTCGAGATAGTACCGGATCACGTCGACCATCTCGTTGATCCGCCGGTGACGGACGTACGCGATGGTCAGCGACTCGTCGAACCCCTCCGAGCGCGCCGTGTCGGCGTCGACACGACTCGCATCGGTCGGCACGGCGGTGAGTTCGGTTCCGTCAGCGTCGTCGGCTCGGTGCATCGTCGAGGTTGACTCTCCCGGTCGGGCCGGTCGAAGGCAATCGAACCGGTCGATCGTTTCTATCGGTGAGCCCTCGAAGTATATACTCTCGCCCCGAACACGCGGGGAACGCTCGAACGCCGGCGGACCGGAAGCGGGCGTGGCGAACGCGCTCGACGCCGGGCCAGCGTCGGCGACTGCCGTCGAGACCGCGAGCGCCGAACGCGAGCGATACGGCGACCGATCGGCCAGTTGATACCTGTCCCTTCGGTCCATCGGGATACGTCGGGCGGAGAACCCAGCCCGGTCGAGAACATGCGAACCCTCAAACCGATCGGTGCCGGTCCCGGTCGGCCGATCAGTTCGAGCGTCGGTAAGCCGGTATCGCGAGCAGGAGCAAAAGAGCGCCGGCAGCGACCTCGCCCTCGCCGCGGGGCACCCAGCTGTAAATGTGGTTGAGCATGAAGTACGTAACCACACCTAAAAATAGCGACAGCGACCAGGCGGCGACGGTGATCCGGCCGACTCGGGCGTGGGCGGTCTCGGCGAGTTCGGCGGGCGAGTGGGTGAGGCCGAGCACGACGGGGAAGATCACCGCCGGGACGGCGACGACCGACAGCAGGATGTGAATCGCGAGCATCGCGAGGTACGCGATCCGTACCGGGCCGGCATATGCAGCGAGGAACTGTCCTTGCTCGATGACGATCCCCTTCTCGAAGCCGCCGCCGACCTTCGTGAGGTACAGCACGAGAAAGAGCAGGATCAGCGCAAAGGCACTCAGCATCGCTGCGCGATGCTTGCGAACCTCGCCGCGACGAATGAATCGCCAGCCGACGAGCAAGGCCGTCAGCGCGAGCGTGTTCGTGACGGCGATGGCATCGGAGAGCACGATCACTGTTCGGTCGCTGATGTCGGGAAAGACGTCGACGACGCCGGTGAAGGTCCCTAAGACGAGCACGTAACCGACGAGCGAGAGCACCGCGGTGACCGCCACGGGGTGGTCCTTGATCGGCCGCGTCGCCTGCGCGGTGGCCATACTCGTTCTACGAGCGGCCGCCGTATGGCCCCTTCGGATCGCTCGCTGGGGATCGTCAAACGACGGCCACGGCACGGCCCGCACCCCTCGCCGCCGGGTCGCCACTGGGTCACACCCCGTCGAGCGCCGCAACGATCTCGGCAGTCACTTGCTTTCGCCTCGGTGAGACGACCGGCGAACCAGCGTTCGTTCTCGCCCTCCGAGCGATTGCCCCACCCCATGACGAACAACAGGTCCTCGTCTCCCGAATCGCCGACGATCGTTGATTGTATACGCTCGCTTCAGCGTAGGGAATAACCGCGGCACACGATCCGGCGTTCGAAACCACAGTTCGAAGTGGGTTATAGACGGTCTGTTCGCCCCGTACGTGAACGCTCACGTCGGCTCGATAGCAGCCGATTCACGCTGCGTTTCTCGCTCACTGATCGCCGAGGAAGTCGGAGACAGCGCTCGCATAGCGCTCGAATCGCTCTATGTCCTGCAGGTGGCCGTATACGCGCTCGTCGACGATGTTCGCGTACTCGTGTGCTAGAACGTTTCTGAATCCGGCCATCTCAATCATCTCGTCGCGGTGGTCGATGAAAGCACGCCTTCTGCTTCCAGAATACGAAAGAGATCGCCGTAATCCTCGGGTTCCCGGAGCCCCTCCGCGGCGACGATGTGGGAAGCGATATCCAGGCTAGCCTGCGTAGCCTTCTCGAATCGCCGTTCGACGATATCCTGGAGGTCCCTGTCGCGGAGGTACTCCTTGCGGGAACAGCCCTGCTTTTCGGCCAAACCTCGAAGATACGTTTCGAGGTCGCCGAGCTTCGATAACTCGACGATCTCGTCTTTGTCGCCCAACAGTACCGTCCCCTCCGAGAGGACCTCGTAACCGAGCTCGGGTCCGACGGCCGCGAGGTCGACCACGTCGATTGCCTCGAAGCCGGTCGCGTCCGTGATGGAGACGGTTAGTTCGTTGAGCAGTCGTCGCTTCCGTTCCTTGGAGGCACCTTTATTGAACAGTACCGCAACGTCCAGGTCGCTCAGTCCGTGTGTGGGTCCCGCCGCCTGGGAGCCGAACAGCACGGCCATCGAAGCCGGGTACTCCCGCAGGCACTCGGTCAGCGCGTCCCGGTCGAGTCCGGCCGGAGAATCGCTTCGCCGTTCCACGAAGCGCATATACGTTCTTTACCGTCACGGCGTATTAAAAACTCGTAGCTGGGCGTTCGTCGTAACATCGTGTCGCTACGTATCGAGCGACACCGCTGGCACCGAAAGCGCCAAACGCACACGCTCGAACGTGAAGGTATGAGCCGAGGGCAGACCCAGCGCCCGATCCGCTGTCTCGTCGCCAAAGTCGGCCTCGACGGCCACGACCGGGGTGCCCACGTGATCGCCCGGGCCTTCCGGGACGCGGGCTTCGAAGTCATCTATTCGGGCTTGCATAAGTCGCCCGACGAGATCGTACAAGCCGCCGTCCAGGAGGACGTCGACGTACTCGGGGTTTCGATTCTCTCGGGCGCGCACAACACGCTCGTCCCGAAGATCGTGGGCGGGTTAGAGGAGTACGACGCCTTCGAGGACACCCTGTTGTTGCTCGGCGGGATCATCCCCGAGGAGGACCGCCCTGAGCTCAGAGAACAGGGCGTAGGGGCGATCTTCGGGCCGGGCGCGTCGATGGGTGAGGCCGTCTCGTTCGTCCGCGAGAACGCCCCCCAGCGATGACCGGCAACGGTGGGAACGATGGAGACAGTGGGAACGACGAAAACGACGGCCTTGACGGAAACGACGGCGTCGACGGTAGAAGCGGCGACCGTTACGACGACCTCGTTGCCGACCTCCTCTCGGGAAACCACCGCGCGCTCGCACGGACCATTACACACATCGAGGACCGCGCGCCGGGGTATCGGGAACTGGTATCGGCGCTACACGGACACACCGGAAGCGCGGACGTTATCGGGATCACCGGTAGTCCCGGTTCGGGCAAATCGACGCTCGTCGATCGAATGGCCGAGCATTACCGCGAGGCGGGCCTGACCGTAGGGATCGTCGGCGTCGATCCCTCCTCGCCGTTTACCGGGGGGGCGGTGCTCGGCGACCGTATCCGCATGAGTTCGACGACGGGGGGCATGGAGGTCTTCTTCCGGTCGATGTCAGCTCGGGGATCGCTGGGGGGCTTGTCCACCGCCACGGCGGACGCGGTCAAGGCCCTCGATGCCTTCGGCAAGGACAAAGTACTCGTCGAGACCGTCGGCGCGGGTCAGAACGAAGTCGACGTCGTCAAGACCGCCGATACGGTCTGTGTGCTAGTGCCGCCGGGCAGCGGCGACGACGTCCAGATGCTAAAGGCGGGCATCTTGGAGATCGGCGACGTGTTCGTCGTGAACAAAGCCGACTTAGAGGGAGCGGACCGGACCGTCACCGAGCTGCGCGAGATGATCGAGGGCCGGTCCGATCGCCTCTCGTCGCTCGACGCCGGCGGTCGCGGTAGCTACGATCACCGTGAGGGCCACGAGGCTCAGGGTCACGGTCATCACGGTGGCCACGGGCACCGCGACGACCGGGGAGATCGGGGTAACGGGGAACGCCAGGACCGCCGAGAACGAGGGGAGGGCCACGGAGAACACGACGAGGAGCGGGCGGACGGGCCGGCGAACGGGGCGAACGACGCCGACGCCGGTACGGACGCCGAACCGGACGTCTGGACGCCCCGGATCGTCGAGACGGTTGCGAAGTCGGGGTCGGGGGTCGAGGAGTTCCTCGCCGCGCTCGACGGCCACCGCGACTTCTTGGAGCGGTCGGGCCGGCTCGAACGCCAGGTCAGACGGCGGTACACCGAGGAGATTCGGGGATTGCTGCGCGAGGATTCGAGCGCGCTGATCGAACGGGAGATAGCCGCCCGTGGCGGGATCGACGCCTTCGTCGATCGCGTCGTCGCGGGCGAGACCGATCCGTACGCCGTCGCCGAAGAGGTCATCGCGCCGTTTCGCAATTGTCTCGCCGCCTGCCGGGACGACACGGCCGGTCGGGGCGACGCAGCGGGTCAAGGTGATGCGGGCGGGCGGGACGGCGTGTGAGAGCCTGGCGACGCGCACGAACGCAGCTGATACATACGCGTGCGGCGAGATCCGTGCGCTAGAAAGGAACGCGCGGGGAGAACTCGGCCCAGGACGGTCGTCGGTTCGGCCCTTGTATTCCAGGGGTGTGGCTCTTGACGATAACTACTCAACGAAGAGACGGGCGCAATCAGGCGCAACCACCACCCGCACCACCCACACTCTCGACGGCGCGATGGGCACACCGGGTGCCCTTACGCTCGTCTTCGGTATCGTCGTGCGCCCGCTCGTTCGGTGCTCGCACCTACCGAACGAACCTTTCTGCACTTGGAGTCAGCGAGTCGATACCCCGCGGCTACGGACTCGTACTGACACTGGCTCACTTTTCAGTGCTATCCTCACCCTGAAGCGCGACGCGTTGTGCCTCTTTTCCGATCCGCCGGGCTCGGTGTCCATTAGGGGAGTTCAGCCTACGGAGTTCACCTGCAACTCTGCTCATCGACCGCAAGGGCGTTCCAGCCCTTTCCGGCTTCGACCTATGAGGGATTTTCCTGCGATATCGCGTCACCCATACCGTCGCTGGACAGCTCATTTGTCTTCAATTCAATAACCGTCCGTCTGTAACTATCGAGGGTACGTCCGAGAGAAACCGATAATGGCGCTTGGACCCTACAGAGGTTCGTCTATGACCGTGTTCTCGGCGTCGATACCCGAGCAGCTAAGAACTTATTAAGCGCCTTATTCTATCGTTACATATCGGCGTTGTGTTCGCGTTCTCGAACGGACGACCACGGTTCCCCGGGAGCGCCATCCGTATCGAGGGGGGTCGACTCACCGTTATCACTCCAGATCGCTTTCTAAACGCTTTCAGTATCTCTCGTGGCTTCGTTCGTGTCGATGAACGGATCGAACGGACTGTGCCTTTTTAGGTACGCCGGGACTCAGTAGGGATCAGAGCATGTGGACGGTTCGGACGATGGCGGTAGTGTCATTGGTGATATGCAGTACGCTCGCCGGCGGATTGGTGACCGCGGGACCAATCGGCGTTCCGGCCGACCTGCAGGCCAACCGAGCCCCAGGGAACGCACAGGTGAACGGGACGACGAACGCGACGAACGGGAGCGGTAGCCCACGGAACGGCTCGTTGGATGGGGAGATCTCCTCGTTCATGCAGATCACCGCTGCGAGCGCGGAGGGGGCCGTCGACTCGGGGATGTGGCGCGCCTCGGTCAACGACACGACGAACGAAAGCGAACGCGAGGCAGCGATCGCCGCTCGGATCGACGCCCTCTGGGAGCGCTTCGACGATCTTCAAGCCGAAGCGGCCGACTTACGGCGGGATCGCGCTAATAATAGCAGCGTTAGCTACGTCGCGCGGGCGTCGCGCCTCGCCGCCCGGATCGACGCGTTCCGTACAGCGGTCAATCAGACCGCCGACCTCGCCGCCGAATTGAATCGGAGCCAAACGGAAGCTTCTCGCCTCCGAGCGGCCGCCGTGGGCCTACGTACGCCGGATCTCCCGGCGGTCGACGAGGACATAGCGACCGGGGCGACACCGTCACCGGCCGAGTCGCCGTCGCCGGCTACCGGGTCGCCCGAACCGACGGCCCGGCCGACATCCACTCCGAACGGTGATCGAACGACGACGCCGACGTCCACGCCGGCCGAGACGGTGACGCTGACGCCGGCACCGACCGATACCGAAACCGCGAGGCCAACGGCGACCGCGACGCCGACCGAGAGGCCCCCCTCGACCGACGCGTCCACACCCACACCGACCGACGTGCCGACGAGCACCACCGAGGAGCCGGCGAACACCTCGACCGACGCGCCGGTGAGCACGACCGAAACCGACGAACCGACGCCGACGAACACGACGACCGTCCCGCCTTCGACCCCGGAGCCGACCGACACGCCCAGAACGGAAACCGACGCGCCGACGAGCACTACCGCGGAACCGACGCCGACGAACACCACCGATTCGCCCATAGATACGGGGACTGATACTCCGACCGACGGGGACGACAGTGACGACGGCGATGACGAGACCACAACCGTTAATTCGACGACGGAGACGACGACCGCAACCACGACGGAGGCGACCGAAACCGACGTCGAAACGGAAACCGATACGCCGACCGAAGCGGACGCCGAAACTGAAACGCAGACGCGGACGGAGACCGAAGCGGGCGGAACGACAACGGCGGCACTATTTGGCGAGAACGGATCGGGGTCGTCAGAGGAGGCGATCGGTACGACCCCCTGAACCGTCGCTGTCGGCGGATAGGAGCAGCCTTTTGAGTGATCGGACCTCTCCGATAGATACATGGACCCGGCTGCACTGCTCGATCTCCTCGGGAACGAGAACCGCAGACGGATCCTCCGCCTGCTCGCGCGCAAACCGTGTTACGTGACCGAGATAAGCGAGTACCTCGGGGTGAGCCCGAAGGCAGTTATCGACCACCTCCGTAAACTCGAAGCCGCAGGGCTCATCGAGAGCCGCGTCGACGACCAGCGTCGCAAGTACTTCTCGATCGCTCGTAATCTTCGGCTCGAAGTGAACGTCTCGCCGTACGGTTTCGGGACGAAAAGCGCCTACCCGGCGAGTCGCACCCTCGACATGAGCCGGTGTCGTCACCTCACGATCGAGCTATCGAGCTCGGACGAAGCCGCCGAACTCGCTGAACTCGCCCGGGAGGTCCGCCGGCTCGAAGAGCTCTCGAACGAACTCTCGATGGCCCAGCGATGGGTGCAGGGCCGACTCACCGAGGCGATGGACGCCGTCTCCGAACAGGTCAGGGAAGGCAGCGCCATCGGCACGCGCGAGGAGGGTGAAGCCCGCTTTTACGCCGAAGTGCTCTCGGCGCTCGCCGGCGGCGCGAAGAGCGTCGAGTCGATTTCCCGCCGGGTGGACGCTGCCCCCGATCTCGTCGAGCGCGCACTCGACGAGTTTGCCGACCACGGGATCGCAGAACACACCGACGGGGCGTGGCGGATCGCCGACTGAGAGTAGTACTTTCGAGGCTCGGTGCCACGAGCCGCGAGAACGAACGAGCAGCGAGCGACCGTACCGGCTCCCTTCGACGCTGCGAGCGACCGGTTATGGGACGTCGGCAGTGAGGCCGTGATGCAGGTCGCGGCCGAAGTAGTGGCCGACGAGCGCGGCGAGCAGGCCCGCGCCCGCGCCGATCACGCCGATCGTGGGTGCGATATCGCGCAGCGCGTCGAGGAAGACGAAGTTGAGGCCCGTAAGCGTCGTCACGAGCAGCGTGACGCCGGCCGCAGTAGCGCCGGCGAGGCCCGCCTCGGCGTAGTAGCGTTCGTTCGAGACGAGTCCGACGACGAACGCGGCGGCGAAGACGCCGAGGAAACCCGCGAACCCGCCGATGAGCGCGCCGACGACCGGGATCGCTCCCCCGAGAAAGCCGGCCGCGAGCGAGAGCGCGAGCACGATGGCGAAGACTCGCGGGGAAAACAGGCCCCGACGGCGCTCGCGGAGCCGCTCCCGAAACCCGCCGCGTTCGGGGTCGCTCGATGCCCCGGTCTCGGTGTTCGCCGTGTCCCCGGCATCCGTCGTGCGCTTCGCTCCCGACGAGCCCCCGTTGTCGGACAACAGTCCGTCGATGTCGACATCGGAGTCGAATTCGAGGTCCGAACGCGAATCTCGATTCGAACGCGAACCCCGGTCCCGCGTGCGCTCGCGCTCCGCCTCCGCCGTTCGATCCGACATACCCCTTCTTCGGGACGCGTCGACAAGGCCCTTTCCCCGAGCGACCTCGCTATCACCGGCTTCTGGCCGGGTCGCTTCGTCGAAGCCGACGCCGCGCTACCGCCGAGTTGAAGTCCAACGCAGGGGTACTAACCTCATGAACTCCGCATCGTCGGCGGGATCGGAACCACAGGAGGGTGATCGCGTCCGGGTCGAACGCGACGGGAGTAGCTACGAAGGAGTGTTGTTGCCCTCTTCAACCGCGGACCACCTCGTGCTCAAACTCGACGGCGGGTACAACGTCGCCATTGCGAGCGAAGCGACGACGGTGGCGGTCCTCGAAGCGGCCGTCTACGACGTCGAACGCGCCCAGGACGTCGATGACCTTGCCGAGGAGGAAGAGGGGTCGTCGGTCACCTTCGACACCGACTTGCCCACGATATCGCTCATCTCAACGGGGGGGACGATCGCCTCGACGGTCGACTACCGGACCGGTGCGGTGACCGCCCAGTTCGACGCCGAGGACGTCCTGCGCGCGGTGCCCGACCTCGCGGGGCGGGCGAACTACCGGGGTCGCGTGGTCGCGAACATCCTCTCCGAGAACGCTACCCCCGAGATCTGGCAGGAGTTGGCCCACGCCGTCCACGAGGAGATAGAAGCCGGCGCGGACGGCGTCGTCGTTATGCACGGCACCGACACGATGCAGTTCTCGGCGTCGGCGCTAGCCTTTATTCTCGATACGCCGGTGCCGATCGTCTTCACCGGAAGCCAGCGATCGGCCGATCGGCCCTCCTCGGACAACGTGATGAACGCCGTCTGCGCGGTCGAGGCGGCGAAGGCCGACTGCGCGGAAGTCCTCGTCTGCATGCACGCGAGCGAATCGGACGACCGGTGTGCGCTCCACCGAGGAACGAGGGTCAGGAAGAATCACACGTCCCGGCGGGATGCCTTCGAAACCGTCGGCCGAGCACCGCTCGGCGAGGTGAGGTACGACGACGGCGAGACGGAGGTTTGGTTTCGCCGCGCGTACGCCGAACGCGGCGCGTGCGACCTCGCGCTCGCGGCCGACCTGGAGACCGACGTCGAGTTGCTGAAGTTCACCCCTGGCATGGATTCGGCGCTGTTGGACGCCTGCGAGGGGAAAGCCGGCCTCGTCGTCGAGGGTACGGGGCTGGGTCACGTCCACACTGACTGGATTCCCCGCCTCGGCGAGTTCGTCGAGCGGGGAACCGTCGTCGTCATGACGAGCCAGTGTATCGACGGCCGGGTCTGCGATCGGGTCTACGATACGGGCCGGGATCTACTGGACGCGGGGCTGATCGAAGCCGGTGACACCCTCCCCGGGACGGCGAAGGTGAAACTGATGTGGGCGCTCGCGAACGCGGAGGACCTCCGAGAGGCCGGCGAAGCCATGGAACGGTCGCTCGCCGGCGAGCGAACCGCACGCTCGACACCGTGGACGTGACCGACAGTACCGACGCCGATGTCGACGACACCGACAGCAACAGCGGCGGCGACGGCGACGGTGCCGGTGGCAATGCCGATACCAGCGCCGGTGCCGATGTCAGTACAGGTACAGGCGCTGAGAGTATCAAAGTCAGGCAAGCCCGGCCTGCCGACGACGACGCCGTCCGGTCGTTCACCGAGAACACCTGGCCAGACCGCGGCGGCGATTACATCCCGCGGATCTACCACGACTGGATCGCGGGCGACGGCGACGACCAGCGCACCTTCGTCGTCGAAGCCGGCGGTCGGGTAGCCGGGATCTGTCAGGGCGTACTGTTGAGCGAGGACGAAGCGTGGGCACAGGGCATGCGAGTCGATCCCGACCTGCGGGGCGAAGGCCTCAGTCGAACGCTCAACGACGCGCTGTTCGACTGGGCCGCACGGCGGGGCGCTGCGGTGTGTCGGAACATGGTCTTCTCGTGGAATTCCGCAGGACTCGGCGGGTCGCGCGCGGCCGGCTTCTCGCCGCGCGCCGAGTTCCGCTGGGCACACCCCGAACCCGATGCGGACGCCGAAGTCGAAGCCGACGCCGAGACCGATTCCACCCTTGTGGTTCACGGGAATCCCGACGTAGCCTGGAGCTACTGGCAGCGGAGCGATGCCCGCGAGGCGCTCCGTGGACTCGCGCTCGACCGTACGGAGTCTTGGGCGGTGTCGGCGCTCACGCGGGCGGACTTGCGGGAGGCGGCCGCCGAGACCCGGGTGTTCGCCGTCCAAGGCGACGACGCTCGGGGCTCGGCCTACCGGGTACGCGACTACAAGCGTGATGTCAGGTCGGACGAGGGGGAAGGCGACGATGACGCGGAAAGCAACGACGGAAACGAGATCGATCGGAACGAGAAAGCCACGACCACCGAACGCTGGGCGGAGTACGGCGTCGGGGCGTGGGCGGATGTCGCAAGCGCCCGGGCGTTGTTCGCGGCGATCCGGACCGATGCGGCGGCACTCGACGCGGATCGCACCAGGGTCCTGATCCCCGAGACGCCACGGCGCGTGAGCGACGCGGCGGTCTGCCGGGTCGAGACGGACCCGGAACCGGATTTCGTCTTCGAGGCCGATCTCACCGGCCGAACTGGTCGAACCGGTCGACGCGATCGGTAGCGCTCGGATTCGGTCGGTAACGCGCGTCGGATCGGTTCGACACGAAACCGATCGGGGACCGACGGTTCGATCTCCCGGATCGAAACGAGGAATCTAGGTCTCGGCCGCCGCTCACGGGCGGGAACAGCGCGAGTTCGTCGCCCTCGTCGAGGTCGGTCTCCAACCCGTTCGCGGTCACGAACGGATTGCGGCCGTTTCGCAGTAACTGGATGTGATCGCGCAGGTCACCGTCGTCGTTGAGCACCTCGGCTTCGAGGGCCGGGTACCGATCCAATAGTGCTGTGAGGGCGTCGCCGATGGTCGCCCCACCCGGAAGGTCGACATCGATCCGGCGGTCGCCGGCGGCTTCCGCGAGGTTCGCAAAGAGCTTCCACTGCATGTGCTCAATCCGACCGCCGGCAGCAAAAACCCTTCTGCGGTCCTGTCAGTGCGCTCGTTCGAGCGGTTTCGATAGCGGGAGCCACCGCGACCGTTTCGAGAACTTTCGTATGTTCACGGGCGCAGTGCGCCCGGTAACCCGGGAGAACTCAAGAGCGCGACGGGAGGTGCCTCGCGTCGCTCGGCCTCTCGGGAGCGGCGTGGTTCGAAGCGACGAGGCCGTTCAGTCGTGCCGAGAGCGCTTTGAGTTCTCGTGATGCTCCCGAGGACTACTCGCGAAGCTAAGTTAAGCTTCGTGGAGAAACGAAATTTCGAACCACGCCTCGGACGACGAACGGCGCAGCCGTGAGTCGACCGGCGGGCGAGGGCGTTGCTCTTAGTACTTCCCGCTCGCTCCTTCCGGTCGTCTGCTCGCGGGCTTCCGGCCCACTCACGGGTCGTTCCTCCCCCGTTCGCTTTTGCGGGGCGCTCGCTTTGCTCGCGCCCCCATGGTTCGAGACGGCTTCGCCGTCTCGTCATCTGCTCGCGGGCGAAGCTCGCTCGCATGGTCCTTGCAGCAAAAACGCTCCGCGTTTTTGCCACATTCACGAGAACTCCGTTCTCGTGAGTAAATGGGAACTCTTCGAGTTCTGATCACATCACAAAAGTTGAACGACAGCGAGCCCCCCGAGTCGAGCGGGAGGGGGCTTTCAAATCGTTCTGTACTCCGCTCCCGTCTCATTGGCACTCACTCGACACTGCATCGAGAATCGACGGAAAGCGGGCGGGCGAACCGACGACCAACGGTTCGCCGTCGATCGTCGCCTTTAGCGGCGCTCGCCCCCGACCGCCGTTGTGCCCCAACCGAAGTCCGCGTTCGATCGCCTCCGGCCGCTCGACTTCCGCCGTCCCGACGAAGTGCTCGACGAAAGCGAGATGTACACTGTCTACGAGATTTCCCGCCTGCTCCAGGGACTCGATCCCGACACCGAACTCGACGTCGAGACCGAGGACGTCCTGCTCATCTGGACGATCCCCTGGATGATCGAGAACGCCGAGGAGTTCTGTTTCGCCGACCCGGATCGTGACGACGAGCCCGGCTATTACGGGCTTCGATGAGGTCACCGGTAGCCGGTACTAAGCGCACGTGCCGACCCCTTCCGAGAAGTCGGGCGGAGTCGGGCCTATCGTCGTCGACGACGGCGTATCAAACCGTCCGCGCCATCCGGCCGGCGGCCTCGATCGTGCCGATGGGATCGTCGGTGACGAGCGCGCCGTGGCCGGCGTAGAAGACGTCGAGACCATCGACGGTTTCTACGAGGTACTCGATGCTCGCGACGAGTCGCTCGCGATTGCCCTCTTCTAGATCGGTGCGGCCGAACCCGCCGTTTTCGAACACGAGGTCGCCGGCGAACAACACCCCCGGTTCGCGAGCGTAGAAACACAGGTGGTCGTCCTTGTGGCCCGGCGTATGGAGGGAAACGTACTCGTAGTCGCCGATCCGAATTTCCTGGCCGTCGTCGATCGCGTGGTCGACACCGGGGTACTCTGGATCGAAACCCCAGACCTCGACGTCGAAAGCCTCGATTATCGCGTCGAGGTTCCCGATGTGGTCCGGGTGGGTGTGCGTCAAAATTACTGCGTCGATCGTCTCGACGCGCGATTCGATCTCGCTCACGACGTCGAAGCCGTTGCCCGGATCGATCAAGACGACGCGCTCGCCCTCGACGAGAAAGACGTTGCTCGTAAAGCCGCCGGTCGCCGCGAGATTTGAGATCATGCCCGGAGCACGGCTTCACGACCTTTGGCTCTACCGACCCTCGGGCGTCGAGAGCGGTTCCGGTGATCGCTGGGCTGGAGGAGGGCCGACCTTCGACGGGCCTCGACTGACGACCGAGACGACGCCCGTAGCATCGGCGTTTAATACGGCGGCGAACGCCCCTGGTGGTATGCGCGTCGAACTGCTCAGGGGGACCCCTGAGCCGGAGGAACTCGTCTGTCGGTGTGCGCGAGGCGATTATTCGAACCAGTGGGTCGGCTCCGACCGGCCGTTCGAAGCGGTGATGGATTCGGTCGAGGGCGAGACGATCGACGAGAAAAAAGAGACGTTGCTCGAACACCTGTTCCGGTCGGGCCATTTCGGGCCGTTCGAGCATCCGACGGCGACCTTTGCGGTCGAGGGGGTCTCGCGGAGCTGTATGGCCCAACTCACCCGTCACCGCCACGCGAGCTTCGACGTCCAGTCACTGCGATACACCGAAGTAACGGGCGACCCCCGGGAGCTGTTTTGCTTTCCGCCCTCGCTCTCCGATCAGGAGATCGTGAGCCGCGAGGGCGTTTCGGAGGTAAGTCTCTCGGCCGACGAGCGCGAGGCGCTGGCCGAGGAACTCTACGAGTCCTCGATCGAAGCGTACGAACGTCTGATCGACGCCGGCGTCCCGAAGGAAGACGCCCGGATGGTGCTCCCGCTCGGAACGATGGTTAACCTCACCTTTACAATGAATGCCCGGTCGCTGATGCACCTGCTCGATATGCGCCTCAAGGGCGACGCTCAGTGGGAAGTTAGGGAGTTATCGAACGGCGTGTTAGACGAATGTAAGGAATGGATGCCCCGCACGTTCGAGCGCTACGAGGACAACCACCCGAACAAGCTCACGCCCTGAGTCGTTCTCCGGACCCCGAAGCCCGATCGATCGCGGGCCGATCACTGGCCGATCGCGGGTCGGTCGCGAATCGACGTCGGTTCGGTGGCCGACCGATCCCAGTGCCGGCGGGCGGTCGCTCGCCAGTCGGAGCGTTTTTGTAAACCAGTCGTGTTGTACGCTTGATGGTCCGGTTACCCGGACTCGCGGTCCTCGTGGTCCTGGCGGTGCTCGGAGCCGTCCTTTGGGGACCGGCGATCGGCGACACGAGGCCAGCGGACGATCCTGCCGCGGCCGCGCAGGGGGCGAGCGGAATCGCCGCCGCACAGGAAGGCGACAGACAGGAATACGAGCTAACCGTCTACTCGAACGGCTCGACGCGGTGGACGATGCGATACCAGCGGTCGCTCTCGAACAGGACCGAACGGGAGAACTTCGAAGCGTACGCCGAGCGATTCAATTCCGAAGAAGTCGACCTCTACGAGGGGTTCGTCCGGGACGCACAACGTCTCGTTCGCCTCGGGGCCGACGCCACCGGTCGCAGGATGGAAGCACGATCGTTCAGGCGGGATGCCAGGGTCGGCCCGCTCGGTAACCAAGGGATCGTCGAGATGAGCTTTCTGTGGACGAACTTCGCCGAGACGAACGACGGCGAGGTAGCCGTCGGCGACGTCTTCGCGGGCGGCGGGCTCCAGGGAGCGATCTACGTCGGCCCGAACCAGCAGTTCACGATTCGAACCGGGGGGAACCTCACTTTTCAGTCCGTTCAGCCCGATCCCGATTCGACGTCGGGCGACTCGCTAGAGGCGAGTGACTCGGTGAGCTGGGCCGGCGAGCGCGAGTTCGACGACGGCCGTCCGTCAGCCGTGCTCGCCACGAGGTCGGTCGGCGGGAGCTCACTCGGGCCTGCGGTTCTCGGTGCCGTACTCGTACTACTGGGGCTCGCGGCGGCGATCGCCTGGCGCTTCGGCGGGATTCCCGGTTCCCGTTCTAATGCCGACTCCGGATCGAGGTCGGGAACCGGACCCGGGGCAGGGCCGAGGTCGAGTTACGGGACGACGCCGGCGTCCGGGTCAGGATCGCGGTCAGGGGCGAATCACGGGAGCACGGGCGGCGGAGACGGTACGAGCGGCGGGAACAGGGGTGACGAGAGCAGTACCGGTAGTAGTAATAGTAACGCCGGCAGCGGGCCGGCACCACCGCCGCCGCCAACGGAACCGGCGGTCTCGGACGAGGAGTTGCTCGCGGACGACGACCGCGTCGTGCGATTGCTCGAAGCGAACGGCGGTCGGATGCGGCAGGTCTCGATCGTCGAGGCGACCGACTGGTCGAAATCGAAGGTAAGCATGCTCCTCTCGGAGATGGAGAGCGAAGAACGGGTCTCGAAACTACGGATCGGCCGGGAGAACATCGTCAGCCTCAACGGTTACGAACCCGATACCGGCGGGCGGACGAACGACCGGAACTGAGACCACCCGTACCGCCTACGTCGAGGTAATTGAACCGCCAGGAGGCCGTTCGACCCCGTCGCTGCGTTGCACATCGTGGCGCTTAAGACTGAGACAGTGCTCCGTTCGGTCGCAGCGACCGGTACCGGCTCCGGTGGTGTAGTCCGGCCAATCATATTGCCCTCTCGAGGCAATGACCGGGGTTCGAATCCCCGCCGGAGCACTGTTCTGAGGAACGTAGTCGTTCGAGAGGCGCTCTGCCCTCTCGAGATGCGGCAAGAACGCAGAGCGTTCTGACTGCAAGCGGGACCTTCGGTCCCGCGATGAGCGTGGGGCTCTCCGAGTCCCACGGACCATGCGAGCGGGCCTCGCCTGCGAGCAGATGACAGGAGAGCTTCGCTTTCTTGAACCACGACGAAGAACAACGCGCACGTCAGGGATTCGAGCAAGCGAGTCGTAGCGCGCGAGCAACGCGAGCGCGACCGTCTCGCCGAGTTCGAATCCCCGCCGGAGCATGACAGAAACGGTACTATATCTGAACCGGTCAGCGATCTCATACGCTTCGAAAGCGAGGGTCGTGTCAAGGAAACGCAGGACCGAATTCACATGTTTGTCGATAGGTACGTAACTCGGTCAGGTGTGACAACGGCGGCGAACCGTTCGTGTTTTGTTCACCGCGACGAGTCAGCCAAGTAATGGACGACCGACCGACCCGTCGTCGCGTGTTAGGGAGCCTCGTCGGAATCGGCCTTACGGTCGGAGCGGGAGGCTGTCTCGGAGTCGGCTTGGACGGCGAGGGCGACTCGTCGCCCGGGTCGACGTCCCCAGCCACCTCGGCGACGACAACACGGACCGCGACCGCCGGTCCCGACGCGACGTCCTCAACGACCCCAACGACCTCGACGACCACGGAACGAACCACATCGGAGGCGGCGTCGACGGGTTCGAAGCGTGCGGAGACCTCGGCATCGGCGTCGACCTCAACGGAGCGGACGGAGGCCACGACGAGGAGGACCTCGGGGACAGGAACGGCGACGACTGCCGACGGCACGGGCGAGGAGAGCGACTACACCGTTGGGATGTACACCGACCTGTACTTCGATCCCATCGGTCTCTCCATCGACCCCGGCGAGACGGTCGCGTTCGAGCTCGTAAGCGGCGTCCACTCCGCGGCGGCCTATCACCCCGACAACGAGGCGGCATTCGAGCGCCGGGTTCCGACGGGAGCGCCCGCCTGGAATACAGGGGTGTTCGACGAGGAAGGGAGATCGCGCACCGTCACGCTTGAGACCGTCGGCACACACGACTACTTCTGTCTACCTCACAAACAACTCGGAATGGTCGGCCGGATCGTCGTCGGCGACCCCGGCGGTTCGGCGACCGAGTCACCGAACCCCGATGGCGATCTTCCCGACGCCGACCGGATCGTCGAAGAAGGGGCGATTTCCTTCGAGACGTTCGAGACGATC
>PXRY01000090.1:75019-89357 GCA_003022925.1 Halobacteriales archaeon QS_8_65_32
GAGCGGAGCCCGCGCGTCGGGTTATCGGGCGGGAGAACGTCGAACGAACCGATCGGACGAATCAGTCTTCGAGAACGATCTCGATCGAGACATCGTTCGGCACCTGGATGCGCATGAGTTGGCGTAGCGCTCGCTCGTCGGCGTCGAGGTCGATGAGACGCTTGTGGACGCGCATCTCCCAGTGTTCCCACGTGGCGGTCCCCTCGCCGTCGGGGGATTTGCGGGCCGGAACTTCCAGTTGCTTCGTCGGAAGCGGGACGGGTCCGCTGAGGTTGACGCCGGTCTTCTCGGCGATATCGCGGACGTCCGCGCAGATAGCGTCCAAGTCCTCGGGACTCGTGCCGGCGAGTCGAACGCGTGCCTGCTGCATTTACTTCTGGTCGACGTTGAGCACTTTGCCGGCCGCGATGGTCTGGCCCATATCGCGCACCGCGAAGCTCCCGAGTTCCGGGATCTCGCTCGACGGCTCGATCGACAGGGGCTTTTGCGGACGAACGGTGACGACCGCGGCGTCGCCGCTTTGGACGAAGTCGGGGTTTTCCTCGTCGACCTCGCCGCTCGCGGGGTCGATCTTCTGGTCGATCGACTCGATCGTACACGCGACCTGGGCGGTGTGGGCGTGAAAGACCGGCGTGTAGCCGGCGGTGATCACCGAGGGGTGTTGCATGACGACGATCTGGGCTTGGAAGGTCTCTGCGACCTTCGGCGGGTCCTCGGCGGGCCCACAGACATCGCCGCGGCGGATGTCGTCCTTGCCGACGCCACGGACGTTGAAGCCGACGTTGTCGCCCGGCCCGGCGTTGTCGACTTCCTCGTGGTGCATCTCGATGGTCTTCACCTCGCCGGAGATATCAGATGGCTGGAAGGAGACGTCGTCACCCGGGCTCATGGTGCCTGTCTCGAGGCGGCCGACCGGTACGGTACCGATGCCCGAGATAGTGTAGACGTCCTGGATCGGCAGCCGAAGCGGGGCGTCCGTCGGCGGCTGGGGTTCGGGCAGGCTATTGAGCGCTTCCAAGATCGTCTCGTCGTCGTACCATGGGGTATTGTCCGAGGTATCAGCAACGTTGTCGCCCTCGAACGCCGAGGTCGGAATGAAGCTCGCGTCGTCGGTCGAAAAGCGAACCTGTTTCAGGAGGTTCTTGACTTCGTCGACGGCCTCGCGGTAGCGGTTCTCGTCGTAGTCGACGAGATCCATCTTGTTGATAGCAATAATCAACTCGTCGATCCCGAGCGTTCGAGCTAGGAAGACGTGCTCTTGGGTCTGGGGCTGGACGCCGTCGTCCGCCGCCACGACGAGCACGGCGTTGTCCGCTTGGGACGCGCCGGTGATCATGTTCTTGACGAAGTCGCGGTGACCCGGCGTATCGACGATCGTGAAGTAGTACTCGTCGGTGTCGAACTCCTGGTGGGCGATGTCGATGGTGACCCCGCGTTCGCGTTCCTCGGCGAGGTTGTCCATGACGTAGGCGAACTCGAAGCCGCCTTTGCCCTGGGATTCGGCTTCATCCCGGTGCTGTTCGATGACGTGTTCCGGTACACTACCGGTCTCGTAGAGGAGCCGTCCGACTAAGGTGCTCTTCCCGTGGTCGACGTGACCGATCACGGCCAAATTCTGGTGTGGTTTGTCTGCCATTGTAGTCTCACGCGCAGATGCGCTCTATCGCCTACGTTCGTCAGTTGACCGTAAAACGATTTCGATACGCGGTATATACTATCACCGCGCCCTCCGTCGGTTTGGCCCTCTCTCACATGGGGTCGGCCGGCGGGACGAACGGAGGCCCGGACCCCGATCGAGCGACCTCGTGCCGAGCGACCCCGCGCCGAACGACTCCGTGCCGGTCCCGCGACTCGTAACTCATGAGCCACGTTCGGACTCCAGTCGGCCCACGTCCGCGAGCACCGCAGTAGCCGTTTCGGGGCCGCCCGCGCCGCGACCGCTGATATTCAGCCGCCCGGCGTGACGGGTCTCCAACTGGACGATGTTCTGGGTACCGGTAACTGCGAGCGTCCCGCCTTCGGGGACGAGACGGGGGCCGACGCGAACCGCTCCGTCCGATACCTCGCCGATCAGCCGGATCGTCCGGCCGTCCTCGGCGGCGAGGTCGAGCGCGCTCGGCGGGACGCCCTCGATCCCCGCTACGTCGGCGTCGGCGATCGTATAGGTCCGACCGCTCGACCCACCAGCCGTCGTCGAACCGTCCTTCGCCGCCGTACTATCGTTTGCCGTCGCGTCGGCGTCGGCGGTCGTGGCATCGGCGAGCACGTTCGCGAGGATCACGCACTTGAGCGCGGCGTCGGTGCCATCGACGTCGAAGGCCGGGTCCGCCTCCGCGACGCCCAGGTCCTGGGCTTCGGTGAGAACGTGTTCGTAATCGAGACCTTCAGCGGCCATCCGGCTGAGGATGAAATTCGCCGTCCCGTTGAGCACGCCGCGAACGGCCGTGACGTTCTCCGCACCGAGGTCCGCGATCGTCGACAAGGCGGGGATCGCGCCGGCGACCGTCGCCTCGAACAGTACGCGACCGTTGCTCTCGCGCTGTGCGCTTCGGAGGTCGCCGTAGCGCTGTGCGACCGGGCCCTTGTTCGCGAGCACGACGTGGCGGTCGCGCGCGAGCGCCCGGCGGACGTGCGAGAAGCCCGGTTCGGCGTTCCCAAGCGTCGTCGGCGTCGCCTCGACGAGGACATCGTACGGTGCGTCGAGCGCCTCATCCGGGGTTTCCTCGCCGACCGGTTCGCCGCGCTCCGTGCGGGCAAGGACGTCCTCGAACGCGACCCCCTCCGAATCGATCGCCGCGCCCCGCGAGTCAGAGAGCGCCACGACGGTATGGCCGTACTCGGGCGCGAGCGAACAGACCGCCCGACCTACCGCGCCGGCACCCACGACGGCGAGTTTCATCGGTCCGTCCCCGTGTTCGAGTCCGTCCCTGCATCCGTTTCTGTCGCCGCCTTCATCGTCAGCGGTTCGATCACGTCGAGACCTTTCTCACTGGCTGCATCGTGGACGACCGACAGCGCCCGGTCGACTTCCGCGGTCACGAGACGGATCCGAGCAGTGGAGGTTCCATCGGTCCCGTCGGGGGCCGACAGGGAGACGTCGGTGACCGACGCGTCCGCCCGCCGTTCGAGACATGAGAGGGTATCGGACAGATCGGTATCGACGAGCGGGCCGATCAGCAGTACGGTGAGGACCTCACCGTAGCGCTCAGAGCCGGCCTGGATCACCGCGACGCCGGCCTCGCGTAGCGCCGCGACGATCGTCTCGAACCCCTCGGGGGTGGCTTCGAGCGCGACCTCGACGGGGATCCGTCCGCGGGGCGTGATCGAGCCCCGTTCGTGAAAGATCGAGAGCAGGTTCCCACCGTTTGCGGCGATCGGTTCGAGGGCCGAAAGCAGTTCGCCGGGCTCGTCGTCGAGTTCGAGGCGGACCGTATACGCCCGTCCCCGACCACCGCCGTCCGGACGTGCGTCGTTCGACATACCATCACCTGACTCCGCCAACCCCTAAAATACGCGTCTCTTCGACCGTGCTCGCGCTCGCTTCGTTTACCGTCAATCGACGAGGCCGGCGTCGTAGGTGTGCCGGAGGAGAGCGTCACGGGACTCGAACTCCTTGGCACAGGCACTGCACTCGTGGGTTTCTGCCATGTGACCACTAACGGAATCAGCAGTCTTGAGCGTTGTCCCGACGCTCCGTTTCGACCGCTCGGTTTCGGATGATCGGCCCGATCGACGAGCCAGCATCAAGACAGTGTCGACTGACGTAACTGGCCCGCCGAGCAGCCACCCCGGGCGGGACTGAAAGGGGTCGACCGCTCGGGGTTCTCGTGAGCGAGCAACGTCGTTCGAAAGGCGCTTCGCGCCTTTCGTGATGACGAGAGACGCGAAGCGTCTCTCGAACCACGAGCGAACGAGAGCTCGAAGGGCGAGTAACGCGAGTCCTTCGTAGAACCCCGACGACGCAAGCACCGCAGGTGAGTGAGCAGCGCGAACGAACCGAGGAGCACAGCGAGTCGCGGGTAGTCGTTCGAAACGGCGAAGCCGTTTCATAATGTGGCAAAAACGCGGAGCGTTTTTGCTGCAAGCGGGAAATCGTAGATTTCCCGCAATGACAAAAGGCGTGAAGCGCCTTTTGAACCACGTGGGACCTCCGGTCCCACGGACCATGCGAGCGGAGTTGTTCGAGACGCCAGCGAACGCGAGCGCCTCGGATAAGCGAACGGGGAGGAACGACCTGTGAGCGGGCCTGCGGCCCGCGAGCAGAAGCCGAGCGTGTCGGGGGCTTTCGAGCCGTTCTGTACCCTTCTCCCGGCTCATCATAGCTGAGCTAATACTGTCCAACTCCGAAGCTGATGGATTCAACTCGATACGTGACGAACTCCGACCGCGGCGAGCGCCGAGCCGGCGAGAATCCAGCGGACCGGAGTCGGTGGAACCCCGTGGCTCGACATCCTGGGCGGCATCGGGTCCGAGGGGCGGCGCTCCGGGCGACGATATCGGGTCGATTTAAGTTCCGAGAACCGAATCGCCTCCCGTGTACCGCCGAACCCATCGCCGCCCGCCGAACGACCGCTACCGGAGCGCCGTCGGATGAGCCGCCGAACGGACCGAGCGAGCCGCGAGTCGAATCGCGGGGTATCGGACAGTCGGCGTATCTGCGTCTTTACCACCTCTCACGACGCGACCGACGCCCGGGTGTTCGGCCGCGAGGCGACGGCGCTCGCCGAGGCGGGCTACGACGTGACCCTGTTCACGCCCTTCGGGCCCTCCCGGGTCGAAGACGGGGTCCGGATCCGTGCGTTCACCGACATCGACACCGGCGACGGCCAGCCACCCCTTCCGGGGGTGGGGACCCGGGTCCAGTGGGCCTTCGAGTTGCTCGGCGAACTCTACGACACCGACTACGACGTCTACCACTTCCACGATGCCGAACTCCTGCCGACGGGCGCGGCGCTGTCAGTGCTCACGCACGGCCGCGTGATCTACGACGTCCACGAGAACGTCGAGAACGTTCTCCGGCACAAGGAGCTACTCCCCGAGCCGGTTCGCCCGGCGCTGGCGGGCGCGATCTCGGTGATCGAACGAACTCTTGCGCGCGCGACCGACGGGATCGTCGCTGCCTCCACGGACATCGCCGAACGTTTCGGGGGCCACCCAGACGTGATCACGGTCACGAACTACCCCCGCGTGAAATGGGCGAAACGCGCTACCGAACGCGGCGTGGTGCCCGATGTCGGCGAGAGCAGCGATAGCGGCAGTGGCGACAGTGACGGCGAGGGTAACGGTAGTGACGAGAGCGACGGTCGTGAAAGCGAAGGCGAGAACGACGAGCCGGTACGGTTCGTCTACTGCGGGTTGCTCTCCGAAGACCGGGGGATTCCCCGCCTCATCGACGCCGTCGATCGGGTGCCCGACGAACACGACGTCCGACTCGTAATCGGCGGCAAGTACGAGACCGACGCCGACGAACGGCGTATCGAGCGTAAAGGGCGCGAGTCGAGTCGGGTCTCGCTCGTCGGCTGGCAAAACTCCCTTGCGGACGTCTTCGACCTGCTCTATCGGTCGGACGTCGGGATGATGGTCTTCGCGCCCGACCCGAACAAGACGCGGGCGGCACACCGCTCGAACAAGCTCTTCTGGTATATGGCCGCGGCGCTGCCGATCGTCGTCTCGGACATCGGCAACTGGACCGAGGTAGTCGAAGACGCCGAGTGTGGAATTCCAGTCGATCCGCTCGCCACCGACGAGATCGCCGCGACGATGGCCGATCTCGCCGAAAATCCCAGGAAACGGCGCGAGTTAGGGGCGGCGGGCCACGACGCGGCGCTATCGACGTACAACTGGGAGGTCCAACGCGACCGGCTGTTCGATCTCTACGAGCGACTGCTCGGCCCACTGCCGGCGAAAATAGAACTGTGATCGATCTCCTTACTCGGATTCGAAAACAGGTGTCGAACTCTTTCGAACCGGGATCCGGAGAGGACGACCGGAGAATTCAGGGAAGTCATGTGCCCAGGTTTCGGAGCCAAGGAGGAGCCATCCGTGTGAAGTCCTCCCTTAGTTAGGTTTGCGCCGCCGCTACCGGTGGCGGTCGTCGGTCGCAGGTGCTGTGCGGTTTCACGGCGCGGTTCGTACTCATCTTGTCAGCGCTGGTGGCTGGGTCACTCCCAGGGATCGCTGTAAGGATCAGGATACAGTTCCTCAACTGTATATCGCTTGATCCTTGAAAACATTGTCCAGCCGTCGTCTTGGCGGACGAAACGCGAGCAGAATACGGTTGCATTATCACTAAACTCATGGATCGCGTGGCGACGCGCACCGCATGGAGTCGTTACACTCTCATCCGCATCGGGAACGGTACCGGCAACGAGAATGAGGTCAAGCTTCGTAGTTTTCGTTTCGACGTAGTGCATATTGTTGATTGCGTGCCGTTCAGCACAGAGGTCGAACTGAGACATCGACGATTCAAACGGCACACCTGCGTAGATACTGCCGTTCGTGGATCGAACGACAGCGTGGAGCTTGTCGAAGTGTTCTGCATTTTTACGTTCTTGAGAGTGCTTTCGAATGCGATCCCGCGCTACATCTATGAATCTACGCTCCTTCCTCGACAGATCCATATTTCTGTTTCGAGCGTTCTCTCAATATGCGCTTCCATTCGCTTGACACCATCTGCATGATCGGAGACGAGTTCCCCTTGTTCAGGGCAGAACCCATCAGAGATGGGAAATAACTGCAACAGTGGACTATCGTTCGCGAGCGATCAGCCCGATCGGTTCGGCGGGCGCGGGCGTCGGCGTCATCCGGAGGTCGAGATCGGCCGACTGACCGGGCGCGAGGTCGAGGCGATACCGGCGGGCGATCGTCGCGAGGACGAGTCGGAGTTCGAGCGTCGCGAAGCGGTTGCCGATACAGGCACGCGGACCGCCGCCGAACGGGAAGTAGGCGTACTCGTGGTTCGGGACGTCCTCCTCTTCCCACCGCTCCGGGCGGAACGATTCTGGCTCGTCCCACCAGCGCTCGTCGCGATGCACTGAATAGACGGGAAGGATCATCCCTGCGCCTTCCGGGATTCGATACCCCTGTAGTTCGACGTCGTCGGTCGATTCGCGGGCGACCTCGATCGACGGCGGATACAGCCGAAGAGCTTCCTTCGCGATGTACTCGCTTGCAGGGACCTCGCCGAGCGTCCCTATCGAGGGGTCGCCGTCGAGCGCGTCGATTTCGGCGTAGAGTCGCTCGCATCGCTCGGAATGGGCGGCTAGGTGAAAACAAGCGAAGGTAAGCGCGAGCGAGGTCGTCTCGTGTCCGGCCAAGAGGGAAATAAACAACTGATCGCGCAGCTCCGTCGGCGACAGGCTTCCGTTTTCCGTTGCAGCGATGAGCGCGCTCAGCAGGTCGTTCGGCCGTTCGTCCGCCCCGACTCGCCGGCGCTTTCGGACGAGGTCCGCGGCGACGCGCTCGAACTCGCGTACGTCGCGTTCGAACCGGCGGTTCGTCCGGGTCGGCACCCACATCGGAACGGCGCCCGCGGGGATATCGAGCTTCGCGCCCATGGCATCGACTACCGACCGGAGCGAGTCGGCGATTGCAGTGAAGTCGCTGCTGAACAGCGCCCGACCGAGGATCGCGCTCGTGATCGCCCGTGCTTCGTCGGCGATCGCAAGCGGTTCGCCGTCGTCCCACTCGCCTATCCGGCGGACGGTTTCCGTGACCATCGCGTCGGCGTACCGCTGGACGCTGCGAGCCCTGAAGGCCGGCTGGACCACCTCGCGGATCCGTCGCCACTGGTCGCCCTCGGCGACGAACAGACCGTTCGGGGCGAGGTCCGCGAACATCTGTTTGGTGAAATCGGGCTTGCGATAGCTTGCGTGATCGTCGACCAACACCTGTCTGATCGCTTCGGGGCCGTTGACGTAGTAGAGGTCGCTAAGCATCATCGGCAGGTCGATCGGCGCGAGTCGCACGCGAACGACGCCCCGAGACTCGGGCAGTCGTTCGGAGAACTCGAAGGGCGAGTCCGACATCGCCGGCAGGTTTCCGATCACCGGTAGGCTGTCCATCGACGGCGGTTCCTCCGCATCCATATAGTCGTCCTCGGTCATGACCTCTGTTGTGCCCATACGCATAATACGGCTGCCACGAACAGGCCAACTGGGCCGATAGGATTCGTGTGTTTATACCTCGACACCACGAACGACCGATATGAAGTCGCTTCGCCTCCGGATCACGTTCGACGAGGAGGCGCTCCACCCGGTCCACGAGTTCGTCTGTCGGTCGCCGGTAGTTGAGCGCGAGTTGTTACTCGAAGGGAAGACCGACGCAGGCACCGAGACGATTCTCACCTACGTCGAGGGCGACCGCGAGGCCTACGAGGACGTCCTCTCGGCGCGACCGGAAACGATCGAGTACGACGTTACGCCCGACGGTCCTGAGGCGTTTTTCGTCTACGCACGCTGGAAGCTACGCGACCGTGAGCGACGCCTCGAAGCGGCCCTGTCGCGCGAGACCGTAATCGTCGTCCCGCCGCTCGAATTCCGGCCGGATCGAACGATGACCTTCTCGCTGATCGGCCACGGAGACAACCTCGAAGCCGTGCTGAACGGTCTCCCTGACGGAGTTGACACCGAGGTCCTTCAGGTCGGCGAGTATCGGGGCCATCGTAACCGTGCCGCCGGCCGCGTCACCGATCGCCAGCGCGAGGCGCTCGCCGCCGCGTGGGACGTCGGGTACTACGCAGTGCCGCGCGAGAACGGGATCGAGGCCGTGGCCAACGACCTCGACTGTGCCGTCTCGACGGCGTCGGCTCTCCTCCGACGAGCGCAGGCCCGACTGGTCGAAGACGCGCTCGAAACCCGAGTATGAATCCGTGATCCACGGGTCCCGAAACGGGACGACCGATGCCTACTGGATCGTCCGCACGCCTCACCAGATCGCGCGCTCGTAGCGTTCGATCTCGCTTGCGTGGTCGGCCATCGTCCCAACGGGATCACAGACCGATTTGCCCTCGATTCCGGGGACGAACTCGTCGTACTCGCGGGTGTTCGTAAAGACCACGCAGTCCACGCGGTCCAGGAACTCCTCGGGGTCGTTCACGAGGAAGGATTCGAGGTCGGGGAAGGTCTTTTCGAGGTAGTCGCGATTCGAGCCGACGGCGTTGGCCGGCGAGATCGACCGCGAATACAGGAGGGGGGTCTCATCCAGAAGCCGGGCGAGCCGGAGGCTGGGACTGTTCCGCATGTCGTCGGTGCCGGATTTGAACGAGACGCCCGCGATGCCGACCCGTTCACCCGGCAGGCCGTCGACGGCGGCGGCGATCCGCTGGAGGTGTGAGTCGTTGCTCTCGGTGATGCTCCCCAAGAGGGGCGTTCCGGCCGGAATCTCGCTTCCTAAGGTCGCCATCGAGCGGCTGTCCTTCGGAAGACACGATCCGCCGAAGGCGAACCCGGGTGTCAGGTACGCCGGCGAGATGTTGAGTTTCCCGTCGGCACAGACGAGTTCCATGAGCCGTTTGCCGTCGATCTCCTCGGCAGCGGCCACACTGGACACTTCGTTCGCGAAACAGATCTTGAGCGCGTGAAAGGCGTTGTTGACCATCTTCACCGATTCGGCGAGTTCGGGCTCGACGATCTCGGTGCTCGCATCGATCTCGAAGGCGTCGTACAACTCGTGGACCGCGGAAGCGTCGTCGCCCGCGAACTCGCCGATCACGACGTACGGCGGGTCATAGAAGTCGGTGAGTGCGGTGCCCTCGCGCAGGAACTCGGGGTTGACGACGAAGTTCGCGGTCGCTTCGTCCAATTGGCCGTTGAGGTAGTTCCGAAGGCTGGCGGTGGTGCCCGCGGGGACCGTACTGCGAATCACGACGGTGTGTTCGCCCTTGTCCTCGATCGCGGGGACGATCGAGTCCATCACGTTATAGAGGCTCGTCGTCGAGAGTTTGCCCGTCTCGTCCAGGGGCGTATTCACCGAGACGAACGATATGTCCGTACCGGCGGCGGCCTCGCCGGCGTCGGTCGTTGCTCCTAACCGGCCGTCGGCGGCGGCGTCCTCGAACAGATCGGCGAGTCCGGGTTCGTCGACCGGCGGCACCCCCTCGTTCACCTGCTCGACTTTCTGTGGGTTGATATCGACGCCGGTGACAGTATGGCCGCCGTCGGTGAGGCAACCGGCAGTGACACAGCCGACGTAGCCGAGCCCGAAGATCGAGACGTCCATGGATACGCTACCGAGTCGCGCGCCTTAGGTGCGCGGATACGCCCCGCCCGTGTCGGTCGCTGTCCCGACTCGTGCTCGCGGATCGGTGATCGGATGCCGACGTCGAACGGGAGAAGCTCTCCGAAAACGGACCGACGGGGAACGGTTTATCAGTCAGTGTCGCCGACAACGGGCCATGCCGGGCCCTCCTCCATCGCGGGCGGACGACGAGTCGGCGGCGGACGGTGGGTCGCGAGCGGACGGCGAGCCGTCGTCGGGGCATGAGCCTTCCTCGGGCCGTGAGTTCTCGAAGTGGCGGTCGGTGCTCGCGTCGGCGAAACGCACAGCGGGCGATCGCGCGGAGGTCGCCGTCTTCGTCTCCGGGGTCGCCAGTATGGGACTCGAAATCCTCGCCGGCCGCCTGGTCGCCCCGGAGTTCGGCTCGTCGATCTACACCTGGGGGTCGATCATCGGGGTCTTTCTCGCCGCGTTGAGCGCGGGCTACTACCTCGGCGGCAGACGCGCCGCCCGGCGGGCGACCTACGGGAATCTCGCCGTGCTCCAGCTCAACGCGGCGCTGTACGTCGCGTTGCTCATCTTCGCCGCTGAAGCCGTCCTCGCGAGCGCCGACGCCCTGCCGGTCGGCGCGCGATTCGTCTCGATCGTCCCCGTCACGCTACTGTTCGGTCCGCCGACGTTCCTGCTGGGATTCATCTCGCCGTACGCCGCCGAGTTGTCGGGCGGCGGTACGGGCGAGGCGTCGGGACGGGTCTATGCCGTCGGGACGATCGGCTCGATCGTCGGGACCTTCTTCACGACGTTCGTGCTCATCCCCGCGCTCGACGTCACGCTAGTCGAACTCGGTTTCGGCACGCTGTTGATCGCCGGTGCGGTCTGGACACTCGGGCCGCAGACCCTGCTCCGACGACGGCCGACCGGTTCGTCCTCGGCCGCTTCGCCAAGCGGGTCGTCGGCGTCCGATCACGCGGTGCGCGCGGCACTGATCGCGTTCGTGTTGCTCACCGCCTTCGTCGCGAGTTCGGCGGGGTTTACGCTCTCGACCGCCGTCCAGGGCGATACCGTCTACGAAACCCAGACGCCGTATCAGGACCTCCGGGTCGCCGACTCGAACGGCGTTCGAACCCTGTACCTCGACGGCCAGCCCCATAGCGCGACCTATCTGGATGGGTCGAACGAGCACGTCTTCGAGTACACCCAGTACTTCCATCTGCCCTTCCTGATGGCCGAGGATCCGGACGAGATCGACAAGGTGCTGTTCGTCGGCGGTGGGGGGTTCACCGGCCCGAAACGCTTCGTCGCCGACTACAACGTAAGCGTCGACGTCGTCGAGATCGACCCCGAGGTGATCGGCACCTCGAAGGAGTACTTCAGCGTCGAGGAGTCACCGCGCCTCGACATCCACAACATGGACGCCCGCCAGTACCTCCAGGAGACGAACGAGACCTACGACCTGATCGTCCTCGATGCCTACAAGAAGGATCAGGTGCCCTTCCATCTCACCACCCTCGAGTTCATGCGTCTGGTCTCGTCCCGCCTCGACGGCGATGGAATGGTGCTCTCGAACATCATCTCCGCGCCGCGGGGCTCTGCCTCGCAGTTCTATCGGGCGGAGCGAAAGACGATGAACCGGGTGTTCGCCGAGAGCTACGCCTTTACGACAAGCGACGCGGGCGTCGTCCAGAACATCGAGATCGTCGCGACCAAACGCGAGACGAACTTCTCCGAACGCGAATTACGACGACTGAACGACCGCCGGCAGGTCGGCATCGATCTCGGAGAAGCGGTTTCGGGCTATCAGGGGTCGGTCCCGACCGGTGACGTCCCCGTGCTGCGCGACGACCGGGCACCCGTCGATCGACTGCTCGATCCGATGTTAGGGAGCCGATACGTCATCGAATCCGCCGGCAACGACACGGCGAACGCGAACGGAGCGAACGCCTCGGCCAGAACGAGCGAAGCGACCATTCAATGGTAGGGCGAGCTGATCGGGATCGATATGGTCTCAGGCGAGAGGCCACGGTCTGTCGAACGCAGATATGTCATTGGGTATATTGGCTACGGACTCGAAACTATCGCGGTTTTGAGAGCGACGAAGAGCACACGAACTCCGTCCCGAGACGAAGGCAACTTCCGATGGGCGTGCGTCTATTTACTCACTCGGGATCCATCCGCGAGAGTCGGAGTTTCTGCCGAATCACCCTGTTCGCTTTGTTCGACAGTGCATAGAGGTACGGCAGTTTCGAGAGGTCGTCGCCCATGAGCGCGATATCGGCCGTTTCGAGCGCCGTATCGGTCCCAGCAGCGCCCATCACGATTCCGAGGCTCGCGGTCGCCATCGCGGGCGCGTCGTTGATTCCGTCGCCGACCATCGCAACGGACCCGTACTCCTCACCCAGTTCCTCGATCGCCGCGACTTTCTCGTCCGGAAGGAGTGCTGCCCGGTAGTCGTCAACGCCGACCTGCTCGGCGATCGCGCGCGCAGTCCCCTCGTTGTCGCCGGTCAGCATCACGATCTGCGCGATCCCTCGGTCGTGGAGCCGTTCGATCGTCCGCGCTGCCTCAGGGCGGACCTCGTCGGCGATCGCGATGACACCGAGTACCGCCTCCTCGGTCCCGATGAGGACGACGGCAAGACCGTCGTCCTGTAGTGCGGGAATCGTCTCATCAAGGAGGTTCGCGCCGTTCGCTTGCTCACTTCCCTCCTTCTCCGCACTCGTAACAACTCCTCCGTCCGTCGCGGCATCCGTCTGCGAGAGGTCGACGCCGAGCTCGTCGAACAGGTCGGGTTTCCCTGCGTAGTAGGTCGTCCCGTCGATATCACCACGGACACCCTTGCCAGTGATGCTCTCGAACGCGGAGACCGAAGCCGGGTCAACCTCTTCATCCCCCGCGTAGTCGAGCACAGCGTCGGCGATCGGGTGTTCACTTCGCTGTTCGAGCCCGCTTCCGTATCGCAGGACCTCCTCTTCAGTGTGGTCGGCCAGCGAGACGACGTCAGTGACGGTGAGTTCGCCCTTCGTGAGCGTTCCTGTCTTGTCGAGCGCGATCGCCCTGACCTCGCCCATCGCTTCGAGGTGATTGCCGCCCTTGATAAGTACGCCGTTTTTCGCGGCACTCGTGATCCCCGAGACGACGCTCACTGGTGTCGAGATCACGAACGCACACGGGCAGGCGATCACGAGGAACGTGAGCCCGCGGACGAACCACGTCTCCCAGGGCGCGCTAAAGACGAGCGGCGGGATCGCTGCGGTGAGGATCGCCAGGACGACCACTACGGGGGTGTAGTAATCGGCGAAGCGATCGACGAACTGCTCGCTTTCGGTGCGATTGCTCTGCGCTCCCTGCACTAGTTCGATGATCCGTGAGAGGGTGTTCTCGGACGCCTCGGATGTTACTTCGACTTCGAGGTAGCCCTCTTCGTTGATCGTCCCGGCATAGACGTCATCGCCCTCGGTCTTATCGACGGGCACGCTCTCGCCGGTGATCGGTGCCTGATTGACCGCGCTGCCGCCCTCGACGACGACGCCATCCATCGGTATTTTCTCGCCTGGACGGACAGCGAGTCGATCGCCGACCGCTACCTCTTCGACGGGGATCGTCCGTTCCTCGCCGTCACGCAGTACCGTCGCCTCGTCCGGCGAGAGTTCCATGAGTTCGCGCAGCGAGTTCCGAGCGCGGTCCATCGCGTAGTCTTCGAGCAGTTCGGCGATACTGAACAGGACCGCAAGTGTCGCAGCTTCGACGAAGTAGCCGATCCCCGTCGCGGCGATGATCGCCGTCCCCATCAGGAGGTCGATATCGAGACTCCGATTCCGCAGCGAATAGTATCCGCTCCGAACGACCGGTACCCCGCTGCTGGCAGTCGCGGCGAGCAATAGGCCGTCACCGATCGTGAGGCCGTAGCCGAACACGGTCGCGACAACTGCGTTCTGCGCTGTGAGGAGGAACTCGACGAGAAGGCCCAGGAATCCTGCGCCGATCTACGTCTTGATCGCCCGCGAACTCGTCCAGATATCCTCGGCCGCCGCGACGGTCGGTGACGAGGTTCCCGATTCGTCGGTGGTGCTGTCTGTGATGTCGTAGCCAACGCCTTCGATCGCATCGATGAGTGTTGGTTCGG
>PXRY01000091.1 GCA_003022925.1 Halobacteriales archaeon QS_8_65_32
GTCGTCGTGCTCGTGAACGTTGCATTAATATCGTATTACGCGCCGATCATCGGCTGGACGATCTACTACGCGGGTCACTCGCTGCTCATGACCTTCTCCCAGCCGGGATTCGCCTCCGACCCCTTCTGGAACTCCTTTTCCGGTTCGCCGGTGCTCACCGTGAAGATGTATACGATCGCAATGGGGATCGTCGGCGGCGTGTTGCTCTTCGGCGTCCGTGACGGCATCGAACGCGTCGTGAAGTGGATGGTACCCCTCCTCGTAGTTGCGCTCGCCGCGGTCGCCGCCGTTGGCCTCACCCTAGATGATGCGATGGAGGGCCTCGCCTTTGCCTTCACGCCCGAGTGGGGCGCGCTCACGAAAGGATCGACCTGAATCACCGCGCTCGGCCAGGCGCTCTTTTCGACCGGCCTGGGGTGGGGGATTGCCCTCACCTTCGGCAGCTACCTCTCGAAGAACGACGACGTCCCCCTCGGCGGTGGGGTGTTCACCGCGGTCGGCAACACCTCCGTGGGACTGCTTGCGATCTTTGCGGTCTTTCCCCTGGTGTTCGCGTTCGGCCTCGAACTCTCGGAGGGCTCACAGCTCACCTTCGTCACGCTGCCGAACGTCTTCCCGCAGATGCCCGCCGGTCCGTTCTGGGCGATCGCCTTCTTCGTTGGTTTCCTGTTCGCGACGATCTCGACGGGGCTCGCGGTCACCGAAGTCGCCGTCACCACAGTCGAAGAGGAGACCCGCCTCGACCGCAAGGGAGCCGTACTCGCTACCGCGGGCGTGATCTGGCTGTTGGGCGTGCCGAGTGCGATCTCCTCTGAGGTCTTCGGCACGATGGACTTCATGTTCGGGAACTTCGGGCTCCCGCTCGTGACCTTGCTGATCGTGCTCACCGTCGGCTGGAAGATCGGCCCCGACCGCATCCGTGTGCTCGCGCTCAATCGGAACGCCGATATCCACATCGGCCGGTGGTGGAACCCGGTCATCAAGTACGTGATCCCCGCGATCATGTCGTTCATCATCGTCTACTACGTGGCGACGAACGTCGCGAGTTCGTTCGCTCAGACGGCCGGTGGCCTCGCCCTTATGACCGTGTTGCTCGTCGTTGCCGTGATCGCCATGAGCGTGCTCCGGCGCGGCGGCGAACCGGCGGCCGATACGGTCACGGGGGACGACTGAGATGACCGGAACGGCCGGGACGGCGGACGCGGCAACCGGGATGGCAGACGCGATGCTCGTGCTCTCCCCGACGGGGTGGGTTACGATGGTCGGCGTGATCGCCGTGCTCTGGGGAACGGCGGTCTGGGCGCTTTATCGGTCGCTCTCCGACGAGGACGAGAAACTCGAACTGATCGAACGCCAGGGCGAGATGGACACTTACTCGTCACGGGCGTTGGCCGAACTGCGCGAGCGGGTCACCGCCAATCCCGAAGCCCCCCTCGCAGACGAGGGAAGAAAGCGACACAACGAGTGTGTCGAAATCCTCCGACGGGTGGACGAGACGTTTTACGACTGATCCGAAGACGAGATCGACTCGCTGGAGCAACTGTAGCGCGGTATCGGAGGTCGGGTCCGAAGGTCCTGCGCTGCTTTCGTTCGCTCGCCCGCGCTCGCTGACTTCGCCCGCTCACGGGTCGTTCTTCCCCGTTCGTTTTTCCGGGCGCTCACTCCGTTCGCGCCGCGCTCCCGGAGGCTTTCGGGACGGCCCCGCAGGTTCTCCGCGAAGCCTCCATAGCCGAACTTTCCCTCGACCGTTGTCCCGAGGTTTTTGTACCCGGGCGTTCCGGAGGTTGGTATGGAGGAGGGGGCGATCGGGCTGCCGCCGGGGATGGTCGGGCGACGCGAGGAACTGACGCCGATGCTGTCGCAGTACGCAGACCTCTGTGTGGCCTACGACGAGGCGCTCGTCCTCTTTCAGGTGGGTGATTTCTACGAGGCGTTCTGTGAGGGCGCCGCAGCCATCGCCCGGGAGCTAGAGATCACCCTCACGAAACGCGAGGACAGCACCGGCGAGTACCCGATGGCCGGCATCCCGATCGACAATGCCGCCGCCTACATCGAACGACTCCTGGCGGCGGGCTACCGGGTCGCGATCGCCGATCAAGTCCAGGACCCCGCCGAGGCCACCGGCCCGGTCGATCGGGCGGTCACGCGCGTCGTCACCCCCGGAACCGCGATCGACGACGACCTCTTGGAACCGGGGACGAGCAACTATGTCGCCTGCCTCGTCAGCAGCGAGACCGACGACGGGGAGGCCACCGGGACCGAGCGGACGACCGGGACCAGGCAAACGACCGAGATCGAGCAGGCAACCGAAACCGAGCGGACGAACGAAGTCGAGACGAGCGACCGGGTCGACGACCGGACGCCAGAGTCGGCGACGCACGCCGTTGCCTTCGCGGACGTCTCAGCCGGCGACTTCCTGGTGACGAGCGGGCCCCGCGACATCGTGGCCGACGAACTCGAACGGTTCGCGCCCGCGGAGGTGCTCGTCGCTCCCGGGGTCGATACTACTGAATTCGACCTCCCAGGGACGGTGAGCGCCCCGCGCGAGGGAACTCTCGACGGCGAACGGGCGGCCGACCGGATCGAGGCAGCGGGGAGTTCGCCCGCGGAACTGAAACACCCCGCCGAAATCCGTGCCTGCGGGGCACTGCTGGCGTACGTCGAGTATACGCGAGGCGACGTCGGTGGTGGCACCGGGGCCAGCGATACCGACGCCGACGGGGACGACGCCGATGGAAACGGGAGCGAGAACGGTAACGGAAGCATGAGCGAGGACGCCGACAGTAGCGAGGCCGGCGACGGCGACGACGGTAGCGCCGGAGGCGGGGACGAAACCCCGAGCAGGGGTCGCTTCGGGACGATCTCGCAGTACGAACCGGCCGATCACCTGCGCCTCGACGCGACGGCGCTGCGCGGCCTCGAAGTCTTTACGAACCGCGAGAACGGCGACGAGCACACGCTGTTTTCGGTGCTCGACGACACGGCGTGTGCGCTCGGCCGGCGGCGTCTCGCCGACTGGGTACGCCGTCCGCTGGTCGACGCCGCGGCGATAGAAACGCGCCACGACGCCGTTGCCGAACTCGTCGAACGATCGCTCGTCCGCGAGGAACTCCGCGAACTCCTCCGCGACGTGTACGACCTGTCCCGACTGCTGACCCGAATCTCGCGCGAGCGGGCGAACGCCCGCGACCTGCGCTCGCTCGGAAGCACGCTCGACGCCGTCCCCGAAGTGCGCGACGTCCTCGCGGAGTGCGAGTCGGAAGAAATCGCCGCTATTAGAACCGAACTCGATGACTGCGGCGACGTTCGCGGGCTGATCGAGCGGGCGATCCGGCCCGAACCGCCGATCGAGATCACCGAGGGCGGCGTGATCGACCCTGACTTCGACGAGGGGCTGGGCTCACTGCGCGAGACCGAACGAAGCGGGAAACAGTGGGTCGCGGACCTGGAAGCGGACGAGCGCGAGAAGACCGGCATCGACTCGCTGTCGGTCGGGTTCAACCAGGTCCATGGCTACTACATCGAGGTCACGAAGGCCAACCTCGATCGAGTTCCCGACGAATACACTCGCCGCCAGACGCTAAAGAACGCAGAACGCTTCTACACGCCCGATCTCAAGCGCCGTGAGGAGGAGATCGTCAGTGCCGGCGAGCGCGCCGACGAACGCGAGTACGAACTGTTCTGCGACGTCCGGGGCCGGGTCGGGGCCGAAGCCGACCGTATCGACCGTGTGGCAGACGCCCTCGCCGACCTCGACGCGCTGTGTACGCTCGCGGCGATCGCGGTCGAACGCGATTACACGAGGCCCGAGATCGGCGGCGGCGACCTCGCGATCGACGGCTGTCGACATCCGGTCGTCGAAGCGGTCCAGGAGTCCTTCGTCCCGAACGATGTCTCGTTGCACTCCGGCGAGGTGGCGATCGTCACCGGGCCGAACATGTCGGGCAAGTCGACGTACATGCGCGGCGTGGCGCTCTGTGTTCTCTTGGCGCAGATCGGCGGGTTCGTGCCCGCGCGGGCGGCCCGACTGCCGGTGGTCGACCGGATCTTCACCCGGGTCGGGGCCTCGGACGACATCGCGGGCGGTCAATCGACGTTCATGCGCGAAATGACCGAGCTCGCAACAGTGCTTCGCGAGGCGACCCCCGAGTCGCTCGTGATTCTCGACGAGGTGGGACGGGGAACGAGCACCGTCGACGGAACGGCGATCGCCCGCGCCGCAATCGAGCGCCTGCACGATTCGGTCGGCGCACGCACCCTCTTCGCTACCCACTACCACGAACTGACCGACCTCGCGAGCGGTCGCGAGCGGGTTTCAAACTACCACTTCGCGGCCGACCGCGGGGGCAACGAGGCGGACGGAAGCGAGGCGATCACCTTTCTGCACAGCGTGGCCGAGGGGGCCTCCTCGGCGTCGTACGGCATCGACGTCGCCCAACTGGCCGGCGTTCCCGAGCCCATCGTTGCCCGCTCGCGCACGCTCGTCGCCGGGGAGGCCGAAAGCCCGACGGGCGACTCCCCCGCCGGTGCGGACGGCGAGAGGACGAGCGACGAGCGGGCGAACGGGAGGGAATCGAACGTCGAAATCGGTGTGACGACCCCGGTGACGAACGGACGTGGGGACGAGGACGGCGAGGGTGGCGGAACCGACGGGACGAGCGGAGACCTGTCGGACGGCAAACCGACGGCGAGCGAAACCGCCATACCGGCGCGGAACGGAACGACTCGTAGAACGGACGAAGCGGACACGGCGAATGGGAGCACGAGGAGGGTATCGGGGGAAACGAACCGAGCGAACGGGGAGAACGGATCGAATCGACTGAATCAAGCGGGCCGGACGAGCGGGGCGGGGACGCGGGGAATCGAGACCGTTCTTCGGGAGGTGGACGTCGCGCACACGACGCCCCTCGAAGCGCTCCGCCTGCTCGACGAACTCAAGGGACGACTCGATGACGAACGGAGCGAGTAATACCGGATCGACCGAGCTGAAAGCGACCGGCTCAGGCAGTGGCGAGTCCACGGACTCGGCAGTCGGCGATCCCGACGAAGCGACGACCGCGACGACCGAAACGACGATCTCGAAGCTCGATCGGTCGGTCGTCGAGCGGATCGCCGCCGGCGAGGTCGTCACGCGGCCGGCGAGCGTCGTCACAGAACTGGTCGAAAACAGTCTCGACGCCGGCGCGTCGACGGTCACGGTGCGCATCGCGGAGGGCGGAAAGAGCGAAATCACGGTCGCCGACGACGGCTGCGGGATGAGCGTACGGGACGCTGCCCTGGCGGTCGAGCGCCACACGACGAGTAAGATCCGCGAGGCCGAGGACGTCGGCCGCGTCGCGACGCTCGGTTTCCGCGGGGAAGCCCTGTCGAGCATCGCGCGAATGGGGCGGCTAACGCTCACCACGAAGACCGGCGGTGTTCGCGGGACCGAAGTCATCGTCGCCGAGGACGAAACGGACGTGAGCGTTGCCGGTCGCGACGTCGGGACGACCGTTACGGTTCGGGACCTCTTTTACAATACGCCGGCCCGCCGGAAATCGCTCGCGTCGACGAAACGCGAGTTCGCCGCGATTAGCGAGGCGGTAACCGACTACGCGCTGTGCCGGCCGAACGTGCGTTTCCGGCTCGAACACGACGGTCGAGAGGTGCTCACGACGCCCGGATCGGGCCGGTACACCGACGCCGTGCTGGGAACCTATGGCCGGACGGTCGCGAGTCGAAGCACCGAAATCGCGGCGAACGACCGTAGAACCGACGCCGGTAGCAAAAGCGGCAAGGGTGGGGCGGACGGAGGCAGCGACGAGGGCGGGACGGACGGGGTGGACGGGAACAGCAGCAACGACCGAACGACGGACGGCCGAGCGGCGGACGGGAGCGACGTCGCGGTCGCCGGGCTGCTCGCTTATCCGTCGGTGACGCGCGCGAGCGCCGCCCACGTCCACACCGCCGTCAACGGCCGGGCAGTGGGCAACGAAACGATCAGGGACGCCGTGCTCGCGGGCTATGGATCGCTGCTTCCCGGCGACCGGTATCCGGTCTGCGTGATCGACGTCTCGCTCCCCCCCACAATGGTGGACGTGAACGTCCACCCGGCGAAAGCCGAGATCGCCGTTCACGACCCCAAGCGGGTCGGGGCGGCCGTCGAGCGCGCGGTGCGGGACGCACTCGGCGGGGCGGACCTCTCACGGGTCGCCGATCTCGACTTCGACCTCGGTTCGTCGCTCGAACCCGTCTCCGGCGCGTCGGTCTTCGAGACGAGCGAGGTGATCGGCCGGTTTCGCGACGCCTACGTGCTCTGTGAGACCGACGACGATCTACTAGTGATCGATCAGCACGCGGCCCACGAGCGGATCAACTACGAGCGCCTCGTCGACGCGATCGCCGAAAGCGACGTCGCGTCGGCCCCGGTCGATCCGCCCGAGGCGGTCGCGCTGTCGCCCCCCGAAGTCGCTACCATAGACGCCGAACGTGAGCGGATCGAGGCGCTCGGGTTCGCCGTCGAGACCGTCGGCGGCGGGATGTGTCGGGTCGCACGCGTCCCCGCACCGTTCGGGGAGGTCGCGGAACCGGGATCTATCCGGGACGTACTGGCTTCACTGAGCGGAACCGGCGGGGGTAGGGGAGAGGGAGGGCAGTCCGACGACCCTCGCAAGGAGGCGCTGAAGGCGCTCGCGTGTCACCCCTCGATCGCGGCCGGCGACGACCTGACCGACGAGCGGGCGAGCGAGTTGCTCGACCGCCTCGGTGCTTGCGAGCAGCCCTTCGCGTGTCCACACGGCCGGCCGACGGTGCTCTCGATCGACGAGCGAGCGTTCGTCCGCGGGTTCGAGCGACCGAACCGGCGGCTCGGCTGAGGACAGGACCGAAATGCGCGACGAAAGGTGGCTTGGGGAATCACGAGACGGTGGGGCTTTTACCCGTTCCGTGCTCCCTCCTCGTTTGCTGGCAGTAAGGATAACACCGCCGCTGCTGCCGGCGGGTAATATAACCGTTCGTGAGCGCTACTCTCGGGTCGATGACCGGATCAGAACGGGACGGGACGTCGAGAGGTGACTCGCTACGGGAGGTATTCGGTCGCCTTCGGCGGTTCCTGAGCGGTTCGAACGAAGGCAGGGAACCCGGCGGTTGGCGGCTCACGGAACGCGCCCCTCAGGAGACGCGGTGGTACAACGACGAGACGAACCAGTTCGTCGTCTGCACGCGTCACCGGGAGGGAGCATGGACGGCGAAGGCGAAACCGGCGCTCGTCGACGGCGAGGAAGTCGACCTCAGCCTCACTGCCGGCCCGACCTCGCGGGAGATCGCCGAGTACCTCGCCGAACAGTACATGAATCACGAACTCGTCCTCGCGCCCGTCACCGCAATGGGGCCGCGCCGGACGGTCGCTTGAGCAGGGTCCCTAACGTGCTCGAACGAAGACCTGAGGACGAAGACTCGAGGAATCCGAGGGATCGGGGAGCCGGACGCCGCCGGTCGATCAGTGTCGACCCGCGACGACTCGCCGTCGCCCGCCGGGACCAGGCGAGCCATTGGGTCCGAGCCGACATCCCGACACGGCGAACGACCCGTTAGCGAACTCTCGGCACGGAGCGAACGTGATACGGGCGAACGAACGTACTGGACGCCGTGTGGACGCAGACTCGTCGTGACAATTTAGTCTTCGGAGCCGACCCAGGACGAGCGGGGTACGTTCTCCGTTGGATTCACGATTTCCGGTCGATCGCGGTTCGAAAAACGGATCAGGGGGCGTCCTCCGCGGTCATCCCCTGCGTAGCGAGCGCGTCGAGATCGAGCGGTTCGGCATCGCTGAAGTACGCGTCGAGCGTTCGCTCCGCCCACTCCCTAACGGCCGGATCGTCGCTCACGATCGCCGCCTGTAATCGGTCGTGATCGTCGACGGCGTTGACGACGACCGCGTCGTCGGCGATCCCCATCGTGAACGGCACGCTCCGCGAATGGACGGCCACAGTTCCCTCGTGAGTGAGCAGCGCCCGGAAGAACTCCCGTCCCCGTTCGTTGGCGACGGCCGCTTCGACGAGTGCCGGATCGAAGACGCCTCGAACGACTGGCCATGCCCGACGACGTTCCGTTTCACCGCTCGTGCGGTGATGAAGTCCTGCTGATAGGCGATGAGTCGGACCCGATCGGCCTGATCGACGATCGCCGCCGCCCGGTTGCTCGGTGCGGCCGGGTCGGTGCGAGTGGGAGTAGTGATCGTCGCGTCGGCGAGACGACGCAGATCGAAGTCGAACGCGTCGGCCGGTAGCCACTCGAACACGCGCCGCAGGGACAGAACGTTTTCGACGACGGCGAACAGGTCCGTGAACTCCTCGGCGACGATCTCGCCGACCGGCGTGGGCACGAACTCGTTGCCCTTTTTTCGATCAGGTCCGCGGCTTCGAGCGCTCTCGTATGGCGATGAATCGTCGGCTGCGAGACGTCCAAGCGATCCTAGAGATCGCGTCAGTCGAGCGGCCCCTCGCGGAGCGCTTCGAGCGCCGGCGATCGCCTGAGGAGTCCTACGAGGTCCTCGGGATCCATGCTAAGACATCGTTAACGCTTCATGTAATTTTTCTGTTAAAATAATGGACTGATGGCGAACCGGTGGAACCCGCCGTGAGTCTGGTACCGGGTCCGATCTACCGAGTCCAGTCGTGCTTAGTGGTTCGGTCACGTAGTCACTGCCCGTCGGAACGAAACGACGCGACGAGTTGGGACGTCGAAGCGAGCGCGCACGACGACGGTCCCCACGCCTCGGTCGTGGGTATCAGATGAGATCGTTGATACCGATTCCTTGGCCGCCGCTGTTGCTCCCCGCGTCACCCTGGCCGGGTTGGCGTTCCTCGTAGGGTTGGACGACGACCCCGTTTTCGCCGGCGAAGTGAAGCTGGAAGCTCTTGCCCGACGAATGCCCGAGGAAGCTCTTGATATTGAGATCGTACTTCAGGTTCGGCGAGACGTCCGCGCTCCAGGCGACGGTGGCGTTCGGATCGGTCGTCACGGGCGTCGGGAGAACGAGGGGCTCGCCGTGGGTGGTGATCGCGACGTGGCCCGGCCCTTCGAGATAGACGTTGAACAACCCACCAGAGGAGGTACCGGCGATCGAGTTCATCATCTTGATGTCCCAGGCAACCGTGTCCTCGAAGGTCAGTACGTCGTTGCCATTGACGATGATCTGAGGGCGAACCCGGAGTTGCGGTCGAAAGCGACGCCACGACCCGGATCGGCGTGACCGAATCCGGGTCGTAGACGGAAGAGCCGATACCGTTAGGATGAGGACTCCGGACGACGGCGCGATTGGCGAGCACACGAACAGTGAGCACACGACCGGTGTCGCTATCGATCACACGACGGGTACCGACCATGCGACGGGTGCCGACTGTGTGAACGGGACGGACGTCTCGCCAGGACTCGGCGACGAACCCGCGGTCGGGTCGATCGAGGTGGCCCAGTCGGTCGAGGTAGCCGTCGGGGCAGCGGACGGGTACGCCTTCGACCCGGCGGAACTGTCCGTGCCGGTCGGCACACGGGTGGTGCGAGTCTGGACTAAGGCGGGCGGGCCGCACGACATCGTGGCGAGAACTGGATTCCCGATAGCCGTGACCCGCAGGTCGGCGGCGACGTCACCTACGCCGAGACGTTCGATACGCCCGGGTCTATCGGTACTACTGCGAACCCCGTCGGGCGCTCGGCATGGAGGGCGTTGGTAGTCGTCCGGGCATCGAAGTAATTGAATACGGTTTCGAAGTAGTTTAGATGACGACATTCATGATTTCGTGCAATGGGCTCCTCGCGCCGAACCGTGCTTCGCGGGCTCGGCGGCGCGGCCGTCTGCGGGGTAACGGGGACGTTCGTCTATGGCCGACTCGTCGCGACCGACGGGTCGGCCGCAGGTACCGATATCGACGCGTTGGTTGCCGGCAGCCTGTTGGGCGTCGCGCGTCGGTTAGGTGGGGCGACGATCGAGGCCCATGGGAGCGCGGCGGTCCGGCGGCTGATCCTCAATACGGGTCGGAGTCCCGACGCCGTTGCGCTCGCCGACCCTCGCCTGTTCAACGGGGTTGCAGGTCGCGCGACGCTCTTTGCGACGAACGCGCTCGTGCTCGCGTACGACCGGGAGAGCGCCCACGCCCCGGCGATCGAGCGCGACTGGCGGGCGGCGATTCGAGATATCGAACGTACCGACATCGAGATCGGACGGACGGACCCCGACGCGGACCCGCTCGGCTACCGGACCGTCATGGCATTGCGGTTGGCCGAGCAAACCTATGGAATCGACGCCGAGAGCGTTCTCGACCGGAGTGAGGTACTCCCCGAGACCGACCTGTTGAGCGTGCTCGACGGCGGCGGGCTCGACGCGGCGTTTGCCTACCGGAACATGGCCGTCGAGCGCAGTATCAAGTACCGCTCGTTGCCCGCTCGGATCGACTTCTCCGACCCGGCACGCGCCGACTCGTACGGCCGCGTCAGCTACGACCTCGACGGCAAGTCGATCGAAGGGGCACCGATCCGGTACGCGGCGGCTGCGACGACCGCCGCGGGCGAGCCGTGGGTCGAACGCCTCGTGACCGCTGGGGCCGCCCTGCGGGAGTCGGGGTTCGAGGTTCCGGCAGCGTACCCGATCCGGGACGCGAGCGTCGGCACGAACTGATCGAAAGCGGTGCGGCGGCTCGATCCCCAATCGATCCACAACGCGACGCGACACGGTGATGCGACGTGACACGACGCGATTCGACGTCGAGAGCCCGCTACTCCGGGGCCGCGACCGTGACGTCGACCGCGTTGGGGAGGTAGGCGTTCGCGGCGTAGCCGCCCTCGTTCCATGGGAACGTCCCTGATTCGACGGCCTCGGTCCACTCCTCCTCGTCGGGGTCGCTGATCCGTGCAGGCTGGGTTCGTCCTTCCTCGTCGCTCGCCCGCGAGCACAGCGTATAGCTGCCCGGATCGGGCGTCCAACCGTATCTGAATAGCCGCCAGGCCCCCGCGTAGTCAGGGCCGAAGACCTCGGCGTCACTCCAGGTGTCGCCGCCGTCGGTCGAGACCGCGACCCCCTCTACCGCGTCGTCGCCCGACCAGGTAACGCCGAGCACCTCGATCGAGGCGTTCGCCGACCGGAGTTCGACTCTTTCGTCGGGTTCGGGGCTGCCGATAAGGGACATCACCATCGCGTCGAAGGTGTAAGGGTGATCGACCTCGCCGGATCGCAGCTGTGCTTCCGTGTCGGTTTCTGCGATCGTCTCGTGGACCGCCGGCTCGCTTCCCGCAGGATGCATGCGGTAGTCGGCTTGCTGCCACCGGGCGTGGGACCCTGGCCGGTCGAGCGCTCCCTCGGTGACCATCGCCTCGGTGACCTGCAACTCCTCGAGCCATTTGACGTTGTTCACTCCATACCAACCGGGGACGATCAGCCGGACGGGATAGCCGTGTTCGTCGGGAAGCGGGCCGCCGTTCATCCCGTAGGCGAGAATCGAGTCCTCCAGTGCCTTCGAGAGGGGGATCGACCGCGCGAAGACCTCCTCGTCGATCGAATCGCCGCCGATCGCCGTGAGCCACCGGTCGTTCGCCTCGTTCGGTGCGGCCTCGATGCCGGCCGCCCGGAGGATCGATCTGAGAGGGGTGCCCGTCCACATCGCGGTGCCGACGGCCTCACAGCCCCACTGCACGCTACTCGTCTCGGGGTCGTGCTGGCCGCGGCCGTTGCCCGCACACTCCATCGTATGGGCGATCGCAACGGTGGGGAAGTCCTCGCGGATCGCGTGCATCGAAAGCGAGCGCTCCTCGGCATCGTCGCCAGCGTCGCCGAGGTCGCTGGCGTCGTTGAGATCGTCGAGACCGGTCAGCGAGACCGACCACGACTCGGCGTCGATCTCGGGCATCTCGTTGCGATGACAGACGAAGTGTTCCTCGATCGAGGTCAGCCAGTTCGCGTACGTGCGCCGACTCGCGGCCCCGACGACGGTGTACCGGTTCGCCTCGTCACGGGTCTCGCGCGTTCCCGGCTTCCGTTCGAGTATCGCATTGATCTCCTCGTGGCGTTGTGGCCGCTCCCCGTCGGTGCTCATAGGCCTCCTGCCGGACCCAGCGGTTTAGTCCTACCGTCGTTCCGTCAGTGAAATCGGCGATGTTCGAGCGGCTTCGAGCGGGCGAGTTCGACTCAGGAGGGAGGGGATGGGATGGAACAGGACGAGACGAAAGCGACCGGTTCGCCTCTCGACCGGCGGTGTTCAGTCAAGCGATGAAGACCAATAAGAATCGGTTTGGGTGGGACTGGAAGGGGCCAGGCGGTTGACGATGGCGGGCGACGCAAGCACGTGAGCGAGTGTAACGAGCGAACGCGCGCAGCGAGCCCCCCGAGTCGAGCGTTCGGGGGCTTCCTAAACGATCCCGGCAGCTCTCTTCTCTTCGAAAACTGCTACATGAAACACGACTTCCCGACCGGCCCAAACGTTCATTGCGGTATCGAATCAGAAGCGGGGTGGTACTGACATGATCGAACTACCCCACGCGGAGAGACGCGAGCGCTTCCCGGAGGTCGGAGCACGATGAGCGACGCCGATTCCGTCTGGCCGAACGGCGCTCCGGAGGTCGGCCAACGAGCGGAGCGGTCGCGGACGATCGAGCCCGAATACATCGAGTTGTTCACCGAGATCAGCGGCGACCGCAATCCGCTGCATTACGACGAGGCGGCCGCCGAAGCCTCCGGGTTCGGCGAGATCGTCGTCCAGGGCGGGATCACGAGCGCGATCCTCAACGCCGTCGTCGCCGAGGAGCTGCCCGGTCCCGGAACGGTCTTTTTGAACGTGGACTGGGACTTCGAACCCCCCGCCCGTCCCGGCGACACGATCACGGGAGCGGTCGAGGTACGGGAGGTCCGGGAGGACAAACCGATCACCGAACTCGACACGACGGTAACGCGCCAGGACGGCGTCGTGATCTTGAAGGGGACAGCCGTCTGCTACACGATGGACACCGACCCCGAGTAATTCGGGGACGACTGCGCCTTCTCGGCTGTTTGGCTCAGCCGTCCTGATCCACTCGCCTTGATCCCGTCGTCCGACTCGCTCGACCCGCGTCTCCGACCGACCTGTGTTTCCAACCGACTCGTGTTTCGATCGACTCGCCGCTTTCGTTCGGGTACGATCCACTCGTATTCCCGGTAGCGTCGAGTTGCATATAAACTGGTCTGTTTCTACCATCTGTGGGAAAGAGGGTGGTTATTAAACAACCGGCGCTTGAAAGGCGTAATTGGAATGGTACAGCCGAAGAGCGAAGAGCCGTTGGAGAACGATTGATAATGGATACAGAATTCGCCTACTGGGTACCGAACGTGAGCGGCGGGCTGGCCGTTACCGACTGGCCCATGGACACCGACTGGACGTACGACTACAACCGGGACCTCGCACTGACCGCAGAGGAGGTCGGCTTCGACTACGCGCTGGCACAGGCGCGATTCCTCGGCAGCTACAACGCCGATAAGCAATTAGAAGCGCTCAGCGTCGCGAACGCGCTGGCGGCCGAAACCGATGATCTGCACCTGATCGGCGCGGTTCACCCGGGAGTCTGGGAGCCGGGACCGGTCGCGAACTTCGTCACCTCCTCGGACAACATCAGCGGCGGGAACTTCTCGCTGAACGTCATCAGCGGCTGGTTCAAGGACGAGTTCACTGGGTTCGGGCTCCCGTGGCTCGACCACGAGGAGCGGTACGCGCGGAGCGAGGAGTTCATCCGCGTGCTCAAGGGGATGTGGACCAGTGAGGAGTTCTCCTTCGACGGCCGATTCTACACGTACGGGCGGGGAATGAGCGGCTTCGACGGGGTGCAATGCGAGCCGAGCCCCGTCCAGGAGCCCCACCCCACGATCTTCCAGGGCGGCAACTCCCAAGACGCCCGGAAGATGGCCGCAAAGGTCTCCGACGTCCTATTCATGAACGGCGGCGACCTCGGCAAACTCAAAGGCATCATGGACGATGTCCGCGAGTACGCCGAGGAGTTCGGCACCGAGCCCCCGCAGTTCGCGGTCAACTCTTTCGTCATCGAACGCGAGAGCGAGGCCGAAGCGAAGGAAGAACTCGAAAACATCATCGAGAACGCGACCGAGGAAGCCGTCGAGGGCTTCAAAGAACAGGTCCAGGAGGCGGGCCAGTCGTCCGACGAGGGCGAGGGCATGTGGGACGATTCGGACTTCGGCGACCTCGTCCAGTACAACGACGGGTTCAAGACCGGGCTGATCGGCACCCACGAACAGGTCGTCGAGCGCATCCGGCAGTTGGACGCGATCGGTATCGACATCGTTCTTACCGGCTTCCTCCACTACGATCGGGAGTTAGAGGCCTTCGGGAACGAGGTCATCCCCGACGTCCGGGACGCAACCCCGCTCGACGAAGTCGACGTGGGTGGCGATACGATCGAGAACGTCGGTGGCGCGCGCGTCGCGTCGGGCGACGACTGAGATGCGCGTCTTGGGCATCGTCGGGAGCGTGACGAGCGACTCACGCACGCGACGAGCGATCGAGACCGTTCTCGACGGCGCGAGCGGTAGCATCGACGCCGATCTCGGCGCTGGCGGTGGCGGTGGCACCGACGACGACGGCGTCGGTGCTGGCGACGACGGTGCTGGCACTGACGACGAGGGCGACGACGGCATCGAGACGAGCGTGCTCCACTTGGCGGAGTACGAGTTGGAGACCGCCGACGGCCGCGGGATCGATGAGTACGAGGGCGATACGGCAGCCGCGCTCGATCTCGTCATCGAGAGCGACGCGTACGTCATCGGCAGTCCGGTCTACCGGGCGTCGTACTCCGGGGCACTGAAGAACCTCTTCGACATGATCCCGCGGGGAATGTGGCAGGCCGATGTCGCCCCGCTCGCAAACAGCGCCGTTGGCCTCGTCGCGACCGGCGCGACGAACCACCACTACCTCGCGATCGACGACGAACTCAGGCCGGCAATGGCCTTCTTCGGCGCGCACGCTGTCGGCGGCAGCGTGTACGCGACCGACGAACACTTCGAAAACGGCGAGATCACGGACGAGGAGATCCGCGATCGCTTGGCACACCTCGGGAGGGCGACCGTCGAGCAGGCACGAGCAATCGACCGGAGCGAGGCGCTCTCGGCGCTGGGGCCACAGTTCTGACCATGGACGAACGGGAGCTAACCCTGAACGGGGTCCGCGAGGTCGGCACCGAGACCTTCGCCGCGGCGTTCGCGGTCCCCGACGAACTCGTTGCGTATCCCGGTCAGTTCGTCCGCCTCTCGATGCCGGTCGATGGCGAGTCGGCGAGCAGTTTCTACACGATCTCCTCGGCGGATTCGGGCGGGACGATCGAGATCGTCTTCGACGCCGATCCGGACAGCACGTTCGGTCGCGCGCTGGCGGACGCTGACCCCGGCACGACGGTATCGGTCGCCGGCCCGACCGGCGATACCTACTACGACGGCGGGGCTCCGGTCGTCGTGCTCGCCGGCGGCCCGGGGATCGGGGCGGCACTCGGCATCGGCGAGCGCGCGCTCGCCGACGATCGGGACGTCGCCGTCGTCTACGAGGGCACGCCCGTCGACGAGGCGCGACTCGACGACCTCTCGGCGGCGGGCGCACACGTCGCCGTCGTCGAAGAGGGGGTAGAGGACCTCTCCGAGGCCGTTGCCTGGGCGCTCGAAACGGTCGATGGAGGCGTATTGATCTACGGTTTCGACGAGTTCGTCGAGCGCGCGAGCGACGCGGTGAGCGCCGCGGACGGGAACCGAGCGGACCCGCGCGTGTCGAACTACGGGTGAGCCGAACCACGACCGAGACGGGCCGAACTGTAATCGAGACGAGCGAGCAATGGGCAATGCGGGCGGACCACGAGCGGTCGAAGCGGTCGCAATCGGTCACGCACTCGATCGATGCCAGCCCGAGGAGGCTCTCGGATACGGGATCACGGAACTGAGATACAGTTATGCACACCGGAACGAATCAGTCGATCGGGAACGAAGAGCTAGCGACGCTCAAGCGACTGGCGTTGGAAGCCGACGAAAACGGACTAACTGATGTTACACGTACTGCATTCGCCGACCGATCGGGGGACTCCCCGCGGACGTCGCCCCGTCGGCTCCGCCGTCTCGAAGGCGAGGGCCTGCTCGATCGCAACGCCAAAGCGGATGTCGCCTCGCTGACGCAGGCCGGGGAATCCGCCCTGCGCCGGGAGTACGAGCAGTACCGACGGCTGTTCGACGCGAACAGTGCGAACGGTGCGAACAGCGCGAGCGGTGTGAACGCTGCGAGCGAGGTAGACGACGCAGGTGAGGCGGGCGACGCGACGACCGTTGAGTACAGCGGGGCGCTGTGCAGCGGCATGGGTGACGGTCGTCGGTTCGTCTCGATGGCGGGCTACGCCGAACAGTTCCGCGAGCGACTCGGCTGCGACCCGTTCCCCGGCATATTGAACGTTAGCCTCGCCGCGGCGAGCGTTCAACGCCGTTCCGTCTTAGAAGCGATAACACCGATACCTATCGACGGGTAGAGCGACGGCGACCGGACGTTCGGTCCCATCGGGTGTTATCCGACGACGATCGAGACCGCCGACGAGACCTACGAGCCCGCCCACGTCATCGTCCTCGAGCGGTCCGGTCACGGTAACGACCAGTTGGAGGCGATCGTGCCCGACGAACTCCGCAGCCGGCTCGATCTAAGCGACGGGGACGCCGTTACCCTTCACGTCGAATGCCGATAACCAATAACCCGATAGCTCCTGTGGCGAACCGGTCGCCATTGTCCGTGCGCTCGTCGACCTCGGGGAACGACCCTGCGGAGACGTTCGACCTACCGCACCGCCTCGGCCCGGAACGACGATCACGCCCCGGTCGATGACCGCTTCGATCCATCCCTCGGGCACTCGGGGCATGACGTAAAACGCGCCCTGAGGTGTGGGCACGTCGAGACCCATGTCCTCCAAGCCGTCGAGCACGAGGTCGCGGCGCTGCTCGAAGGACTCGACCATTTCCCCGATAATGTCCTGAGGACCCGACAGCGCGGCTTCGGCGGCGTACTGGGAGGGCGCGGCCGCACACGCCTGGGCGTACTGGTGGACTCGTAACATGCGTTCGACCCGTTCGCCGGAGCCCGCGACCCAGCCGAGCCGCCACCCCGTCATCGAGTAGCTCTTCGAGCAGGCGTTGACGACCACCACGTTGTCGCTCTCGGCGAAGGCCATCGGCGAGCGGTGTTCGCCCTCGAAGACGATGTGCTCGTACACCTCGTCAGAGATACAGAGCACGTCGTATTCGTCGGCGATCCGTGCGAACGCGCGCATGTCCTCGACCGACTGGACGGCACCGGTCGGATTGGCGGGCGAACAGACCACGAACGCGGCGGTCTCGTCAGTGATCGCTTCCTCCACGGCTTCGGGAGCCATCGTGAGGTCCTCGCGCAGGCCAACGGGTTTGGGCGTCCCGCCGGCGAGATGGGTCAGTGCCTCGTAGGAGACGAACCCCGGATCGGGAATCACGACCTCCTGACCGGCATCGACGTGGGCCTCGATGGCGATGTGGAGGGCTTCGGAGCCCCCGGCGGTGGCGATCACGTTTGCCGGGGGCACCTCGATCCCGTCGTCCCGGGCGTGTTTCTCGCTGATCGCTTCGCGCAACTCGGGGATCCCCTTGTTGCCGGTGTATCCGTCGGTTGTGCCCGATTCGATCGCCTCGACGGCCGCCCGCCGGGCGTGGTCGGGCGTCGGGAAATCGGGCTGGCCGAGCCCGAGGTTGATCGCGTCGGCACCGGCCGCTTCGAACACCTCGCGGATGCCGCTGATCGAGACGCGTTCGACCCGCTCGGAGAAATCGGTCATGGGAGAAGCCCCGTACGGATCGGGCATAACGCTTCAGGTCCGGCTGCCAGGTCGTGTTTCGTGTAGCACTCGTTCGAGGAGGGAGTCGCCGAGACCGTTTCGGAAGCCCCCGGACGGTCGGCTCCCGCGGCTCGCTGCGCTCCTCAGCTCGCTTACTCCGTTCGCTCGCCTCCGGTGCTTGCGTCGCCGGGGTTCGCCGACCTACGGGAGAGCTTCGCTCTCCCGAGCTAACGGGCGCTTCGCGCCCGCGGTGCAGCGGCGCTGTATCTGTCGAAACGGCGAAAACCGAGATCTGTGACGCGACTCGGACGGCGGAAACCCCCTCCGCGTGGTTCACGTCCTTACGAGCGGGTCGTCAAAAAGCAGTGATGACGACGTCTACGGCAGCGAATCGGCTGTATCGATCGTCCCAGCCGCGTCGACGAGCGCGACGGGACGACCGTGTGCGCCGACGCAGTTGGGCGGACTCGGGAACCGTAACAAGGCCTGGAACGGAGAGGCAAACGAGGCCCCTCTCCTGCGGGCGGCGAGGCCGAGAACCGACGGCGACGGGAGGACGCTAATGGCGGCCGACGAGGCGACGATCAATCCCGGGCGATTCCTTCGGAACCTGCTCGACTTCAGATACCGGGAGGTGACGATGGTGATCGCGACCGGCGCGGTCGTCGCCGGGTCGATCGCGCTGTTCCCCGGCACCGAGAACCTGACCAGAGGCATCCAATCGAACGTCGGCCCCGGCGCGATCGCCCTGCTGGTGCTCGTCGCGGTCGCCGCCGGCGCGGTCAAGGGGGCAATCGGCTTTGGCTACGCGCTGATTACGACGCCGATCTTCGCAACGGTGATCGACCCCGCGCTCGCGGTCGTGATCTTAGCGATTCCTCCCTGGATGATCAACCTCTTTCAGCTCGCGGAGACGAATACAGGTACTGAGTACGTCCGCCGGGAGAAGACGCTTATCGCGCTCGCGCTCGTCGGTGCCTTCGCCGGCGTGTTCCTCTTCGCCGCGTTCAGCACCGGGCCGGCGATCCCCTTTCTCATCGGTGTGATGATCTTCGGCTACGTCCTCTTTCAAGTGTCCCAGAGCTTCGTGACGATCGAGGGAGCCCATCACCCGGTCGCGCTCGGCGTCGTTGGCCTGTTGGAGGGCGTCCTACTGTCGGTCGCGAACCTTGGGCCGCTGTTGCCCGCCTACTTGCACACCTTCGAGCGCGATACCGATCGGTACGTCGGCGGCCTCGGCGTGGTGCTCGGGGCGATCTTCACCGCGAAGATTCTGGGGTTGGCGGTCTTTGGCGTGATCGGGAGCTATCAGGTCTGGCTCGGCTCGGTCATCGCCGTCGTCACGATCGTCGGCATGCTGCTCGGGTCGTATCTCAGGCGCTTGGAGATCAACGAAGCGCGGTTCAACTGGGCCGTGAACGCGCTGTTGTTCGTGATCTCGCTCAACATCCTCCGAAACACGATTCCGGCGCTGTTCCTCTGAGAACCATCGCGCTCGACCGGTCGACAGCGAATCGTTGTGCTCGACCCGTAGAGTTCGATCAGCTGAACTCGATCCGCCCGACGCCGCCCTGGAGGGGGAGGGGAAGCGATGGCGACGGGTCGACGATCGCTCGCTACGGTCAGGCCTCGAAGTACGCGTAGTCCTCCTCGGACTGGAGCCGTGCCACCTCGCCGATCCCCGAGGGGACGATCTCGACGGCATCAACCAGGTCCTCCTCCGCGAGGTCGCCGCCGACGAGGGTGTTACCGCAGGCTTTGAGCGCCACGTCCTCCTCGGCGAGCGCCGCGACGCGCTCGCGTTGGGGGGCGTCGGCGGCGAAAAGCGAGACGCCGCCGCCGTTCGCGACGAGGGCAACGGCGTCGTTCGAGAGACCCTCATCGGCTAACAGGTTCCGAACGTTGCCGACGACCGACTCATGAGTTACTGGGTCCGAACTCGAGAGGTGGATAACCGTGTTCACGATCGCGTCCACAGGCCCCCGACCGAAGGTTCTGGTGGTCGTCGAGCGACGACGCTGCCGCTCCGAGCGGTACGAGCGGCGAACGGGGCGGTACGGGTAGCCGCGCCCGCTCGGTTCGTCCCCATCGTCGCTCTCGTTGTCCGGCTCAGTCCCTGTCCTCAGGTTCAGTCCTCGTCGTTCGGAGCACGAATGGCGTCTTCGAGCCCGTCGATGTGTCCTTCGAGCGTCCAGAGCGCGGCGTCGGGATCGAGGTAGCCTGCCTCGTACTCCTCGTACACGCCCCGTGCGTCGCGAAGGAAGTCCTCGACGGCGCGTTCGAGATCGGCGTCCGCGTCGCGCTCGTCGGCCCTGCTGTCGGTCCTATCGGTTCTGTTGCCGGTATCATCGTTGTCGCCGATAGCGCCGTTGCTACCGGTGTCGTCGGCATCGGTGCTGTCGTCGGTCATGGCAGCTGGTCCGCGCTCGCGACCCATCGGTGCGTCGATCGACGGTCGACGATCGGTACGAACGACGGCTCAGGCCGCCTTTAGTCGGAGTTCGGTGCCGTCGGGGTCGGTCACGATCGCCCGGCTGTCGCGCCGATCGACCGCGTGTCCGCGCTCGGCGAGGCGTTCGGTAACCCGATCGAGTGTCTCGGCCTCGGGCACCACGAACTCGAACCACGCGAGCCCGCGGCCGTTACCGGCCGCGCGTTCGCTGCGGTCGTTCCAGGAGTTGAGCCCGAGGTGATGGTGATAGTCGCCCACGGCGAGAAACGAGGCGCCCTCGCCGTAGCGCGACCGGATGCGGAGGCCGAGGCCGTCGACGTAGAAGGCCTCGGCGCGGGCCAGATCGGCCGTTTCGAGGTGAACGTGACCGACGACCGTCCCCGCAGGAGCCACGAGGTCGCCCCCCGCGTCGGCGTCTACGGGCCTGTGGTCGTGTTCCCGTTCGTCTTCGTCATCGGCCGCCCGCGCGAGATCGGCGAGGTCGAGCGGGAGGGTGTCGATATCGACGCCGTCGTCGCTCGACGGCCACTGCTCTGCCGGACGGTCGCGGTAGAGTTCGACGCCGTTGCTCTCGGGGTCGCGCAGGTACAGCGCCTCGCTGACGTTGTGGTCGGAGGCCCCGGTGAGGTCGTAGTCGGAGGCACGGATCGCTTCGAGGCGCTCGCCGAGCGCCGCCCGATCGGGATAGAGGAAGGCGACGTGAAAGAGGCCGGCCTCTTCGGGACCCCGCTCGGGGGCGTCGGGAGCCTCCTGGAGTTCGAGCAGCGGCGTCCCACTGGCTCGGAGGCGGACCTGGTTGCCTTCGCGGTCCGCTTCCAGGCCGAGGACCTCGCGGTAGAAGGGAACGACGCGATCGAGCGAACCGACTCGAAGCGCGACCCGACCGGGACGAGCCGCCGCGGGCAACGAGAACGAATCCTGGCTCATGAATCCCGCTACGCCGCCGACAGCTAAAGCCGTGTTCCACGCCGTGGAGAGAAAAACCGGGGCGTGCGTAGCTCGACACGACAACGCTGCCGGAAGCGCGAACCGGCGCAGCCGGGTAAGTCGGTCCCGATTCCAGTCCCAGTCCCAACCCCGGCCTCGGATTCAGGTCGCTTCCGCGTCGCCGAGGCGGGCCTGGGACGAGCGCCCGACCAGTTCGTCGAAGTCGATGCCCTCCGCGATCGCCGTCTCGCGTTTCACCCGGTAGTTACCCCCGTCGGTCGTGTGACAGTCGGCGGGATGGAAGAAGTACCACGGCTCGCGGTCGAAGCGGACGGCGATACGCGGCTTCGCGCCGAAGTTCCGCGCGAAGTAGACGAGCGCCTCGACCTCCTCGCCGGTGAGATAGATCGGCTTCTCGGAACTCGATTTCGCCTCGATCGCGTAAAAGAGCGCCTTCCCCTCGCCGCCGCGATCGGCCCGGCCCGCGAGCACGTCGGGCAGTTCGCGATTGGTGGCACTCCCGCTCGCGGGCGCGCGCATGACCGCGAAGCTGGCCTCGTCCAGTTCGTTTACCAACTCACGTTCTCGTCTGTCACCTTTCGGGTTACCGGGCATCGCGGGTCACCTGGAAAGCGTACCAGTCGTCTCCCGTTCGCGGTGGTCCCACGGTCGTAGCGAACCGGTCGCTCGTTGGGTTACCGACCATCGCGGGTCACCGATCGAGGGTTCGACATGCCACTCACTCTCGGCCTCCGGTACATAAGTGAGGGGAAAGCGCGGTGAATGTAGTCGACAGCGTAGAGACAAAGGGAAGTAATTTACACTCACACAGAAACGAATAAAAGGCAAACCGAGTTCGTTATCAATCATCGATAACCTACCTTTGCTGGGCACTGTCTAGTTTAGCAACCAGCGTTTCAGGTTTACCGTAAATCAAATTGCGATCAGTCGAATTAGCTTCTCTGTCGCCAGGGTAGTTGATCAGTAGATCAAAATTACGGTAATTTGCCGATTGAAGCCGCTCAACTAGACAGTGCCTCTGTGCTCGAATAGACAAGTACCTGACTAATACATACGAAGGGCACTGTCT
>PXRY01000092.1 GCA_003022925.1 Halobacteriales archaeon QS_8_65_32
CCACACCGCCGAACACGCCCGTGAATCACGCGAACGATCGTTCTACCGATGGTGTCGCGAGCCACGATCGACGGCCTCAAATTCGACCGACAACGGGCACCGCTCGGACCGAACGGACACGCTATCCTCCGGACTCATCCGTCATGGAAGCAATTAAACCTATTTAGCACGAAGTACTTTTTGATGTTTTCTTTATCTTTATCCGAGGTTCCGGATCAAGGGATGTTTACAAGAAGCGACGAATCTCGAGACGTGTGACCCGCCGGTATGCTCAGGCGTACTGGCCGCAGGTCGGGGGCCGTCGCCGAACCGCTACGCTCGGATACGATCGTGCCGATAGGCGGCCGAAAGCGAACGCGACCGACGGCCGAGAACGGAGCTACGACGGTATCGATTACGCCTGCGATTCGATGTTCTCGATCAGGATGTCGGCGAACTCGCTCGTGGCGACGCGTTCGGCGTCGTCGATCTGACGTTCGATGTCGTAGGTGAGCCGCTTGTCGAGGATTGCCTCCTCGACCGCGTTGTACACGAGGTTCGACGCGTCGTGCCAGCCCAGGTGTTCGAGCATAATTCGTCCGGAGAGGATCATCGCGGTCGGGTTGACCTTGTCCTGACCCTCGTACTTCGGGGCACTGCCGTGGACGGGTTCGGCGACGAAGCGGCCGTCGCCCATGTTCGCGCCCGGCGCGATCCCCAGGCCGCCGATCTGTGCGCCCGCCGAATCCGAGAGGTAATCGCCATTGAGGTTCGGCATCGCGAGCACGTCGTACTGGGAAGTGCGAGTCAGGAGCTGCTGGAGCATGTTGTCCGCGATGCGGTCGTCGACGACGACCGTCTCCCCGGGGGCTTCGCCGTCCTGTTCGTTCCAAAGGGTGTCCTCGGTGATTACCTCGTCGCCGTACTCCTCGCGGGCGACCTCGTAGCCCCAGTCGCGAAAGGCCCCTTCGGTGAACTTCATGATGTTGCCCTTGTGGACGAGCGTCACCTTCTCGCGATTACGTTCGAGCGCGTAATCGATCGCTCTTCTGACCAATCGCTTGGTGCCGAACTCGGAGATGGGCTTGACGCCGATACCGACGGGGCCATCGTGAATCGACTCGCCGAAGCCCATCTCCTCGGCGACGAATTCGCGCACTTGCTCGACTTCCTCGGTGCCGGCCTCCCACTCGACGCCGGCGTAGACGTCCTCGGTGTTCTCCCGGAAACCCACCATGTCCATCTCGGTGGGGTCGGCGACCGGCGAGGGCATCCCGTCGATGTAGTAGGTCGGCCGGACGTTCGCGTAGAGGTCGAGTTGTTGGCGCAACGCGACGTTCAGACTCCGGTAGCCCGCGCCGACCGGCGTCGTGAGCGGGCCCTTGATGCCGACTTTGAAATCCCGAAAGGCTTCTAAGGTGTCCTCGGGAAGGTTTTCGTCGTAGCGCTCGCGGGCGCTCGCACCGGCGTAGACGCGCATCCACTCGATTCCGCGGCCCGTCACTTCGGCGGCACTGGTCAGCACGCGCTGGGCGGCCGGGCCGACGTCCGTTCCGACGCCGTCGCCGTAGATGATCGGGACGATCGGCTTCTCGGGCACGTCGAGTTCGTCTCCATCGGCGTCCGCGAGCGTGATCCGCTCGCCCTCGGCCGGCACCTCGACTCGATCGTAGCTCATACCCTATCTGGCCTCGGTATCGGTAAAAGGCCTGCTATCCCCGGTGTACCTGTGGTGGCGAGGCTCACGGATACCGTGAGAACGGACCTAGAGGACCCGAAGCAACCGGCCGGTTTCGACCGTCGCCGCGGTCGCCGACACCGATCGCTGACACCGCACGTATCGAACCGCGTTTACCCGTTCGATCGCACGAGGGAATATGCAGGTAATCGTCCACGGCGGTGCCGGGGCCGACCCCGACGAACCGGCCGAACGCCAGGCTACCCTCGACCGGGTGGGCACGGCCGGCGCTCGCGAGAGAAGTCCTACCGAGGCCGTCGTCGCCGCCGTCTCGATGCTCGAAGCGTCACCCAAGTTCAACGCCGGGGTCGGTGGGGCGATCCAGTCGGACGGGATCGTCCGAACCGACGCCGGAATCATGCGAAGCGACCGTGCGGCCGGCGCAGCCTGCGGGATGGCCGGCGTGCGCGACGCCGTCTCAGTCGCCCGACTCGTCATGGAAGAGACCCCCCACGTCCTGCTCGCGGGCGAGAACGCCCGGACCTTTGCGGACTCCGCGGGCGTCGAGACCGACTGCGACCTCCTGACCGCCCGGACGGAAAGACGATGGGACGCCCTCGACCCGCCGGCCCCCGACGAGTCCGAGGGCATCGACGCACGCCTCGAATGGGTGCGCGGGCATTTCGGCGCGACGGGTGATTTCGACGAAGACGAAGCGACCGACCGCGGGAGCGCCGATCGCGACATGTCCGATCGTGCGGGAAGCGACCGCGACACAACTGACCGCGACGCGACCGATCACGACACGGTCGGGGCGGTCGCCGTCGCGGACGGGGCGGTGGCGGCGGCGACCTCGACCGGCGGGCGGTGGTGTGCGCTCGCGGGCAGGGTCGGGGACGTCCCACAGATTGGCTCGGGCTTCTTCTGTGCGCCGGCCGGCGGAGCCTCCGCGACCGGCGCGGGCGAGAACATCGCAAAGGTGAATCTAAGCCGGCGGGCGGTCGATGCCCTTGAAGAGGGTCACACGCCCGAGGACGCCGCCGATCTCGCGATCGAGGAGTTCGCCGAAATCACCGGCTCGGAGGCGGGCGTGATCGTCGCCAACCCGGAAGGCCGGATGGGAGCCGCGTTCAACTCGGCGGCGATGCAGGTGAGCCGGACAAGTGACGCCGAGTAAAATCCAAACCATCGCACCCCGAGAACCAGCGGCCGCTCTTCGGCGCACAAAGCCCGACGCATTCTGTGTACCGATCACGAGACGACTGCCGTACCGGACAACAGAAGTTCTTTGGCTGGTTCGATCGAACACCTGATATGAGCAGTGTCGATCTCGACAGCGAGAAATACGACAATCACCGCGAGGCGGGCGCGATCCTCGCTCAGGTCCGTAACGAGGCCGCAGAGCGCTGTGACGTCGGCTCCTCGTATCTCGACCTTTCGGAGTGGGCCGAAGACCGTATCCGCGAACTCGGGGGCGAGCCTGCCTTCCCGGTCAATGTCAGCGTCGACGAGGAGGCTGCCCACGGCGCGGCGACGCCCGACGACGACCGGGAGATCGGCGAGGAGGTGGTCAAACTCGACATCGGCGTCCACGTCGAGGGATGGCTCGCCGATACCGCGGTGACCGTCGATCTGTCGGGCCACGACGACCTGACCGAGGCCCCGGCGGCCGCCTTGGAGGCGGCGATCGATCTGGTCGAACCGGGCGTCGAAACGGGCGAGATCGGTGCCGCCATCGAGGAGGCGATCGACGGCTACGGCTACAACCCCGTCGTCAATCTCACCGGTCACGGACTGGGCCAATGGGACCAACACGTTCCACCGAACGTCCCGAACCGGGCGGTGAGCCAGAGCGCGGAGTTAGAGACAGGCGATGTCGTTGCGATCGAGCCCTTCGCGACCGATGGTTCGGGGAAGGTAAGCGAGGGGAGCCTGACCCAGATATACGCGCTCGAACGCGACGGCTCGGTTCGCAACCGGGAGGCCCGCCAGGCCTTAGAACAGATCACGAGCGAGTTCCACACGCTTCCGTTCGCCGTCCGGTGGCTCGACGTCAATAGACCTGAAATGGCGCTGCGCCGCCTCGATCGCCAGGGCCTCGTCCACAGCTACCCCGTGCTTACGGAAGCCGACGGCACCCTCGTCAGCCAGAAGGAACACACTGT
>PXRY01000093.1 GCA_003022925.1 Halobacteriales archaeon QS_8_65_32
GATACGAACGGCCTACTACAGCGGCTTCTTCGAGACGCCGCGGCGGAACACCGGCGAGGATGTCGCCGAAACGCTCGGGGTCTCCCCCTCCGCCTTCTACCAACTCAACCGCACGGTACAGCGGAAACTGTTCGCGGCGCTGTTCGAGGGGGCAGCGGACGCTCGGAGCTGACTTCTCTCTTGAAGCTAGTCACCCTAACTCACACTTCGATGTAGCAGTGTTCCGTACTTTCGAATCGAGAACGAACTGTCGGTATGGCCTCGAACGAAATAGCCCGTCCGGTTCCCTCGAACATCGACGACGACTGCCAAGAGCGGGGAAACCACCGGCGACGCGTACGCACGGATGATTCTATCGAGAGGTGCTACAACGGCATACGGAGGATCTCCTCTTCACGGAACGACCGATGCCCCGAGCCTACTGTAGTCGGTTCGCGATACGCTCGCCGGTCTCCAGCCCGTTTCGCAGCGCCTCGTGGACCCGACCCTCCCCGACGACCCAATCGCCGGCGAAGAAGACGCCTTCGCCCTCCGCGCGCGCGAGCACGTCCGCATCCGCGCCGCTCTCGGGCAGGGCGAAGCGCCAGCGCTGGACGTCGGTCCAGTCCGGGCTCGCAAAGCGGTCGTCGTCGAACAGCTCCCCGACGAGATCGGCCGCGGCGTCAGCTACGTCGTTCGCGGGTTCGTCGTAGCGTTCGACCGACCAGTCCGGGGCCATCTGGGCGATCAGGAGGCACTCCCCATCGGGGACGTGGCCGGCTTTGCACTCCTCGCGCGAGACCCACGCGATGTCGTGTTCGTGATCGGTGTTCACGAGCGCGTAGTACGGCGGGTCGATCGCGAAGGGGTAGTGCAACACGGCGGTGAGCTGGGTTCGATACCCAACGTTCCCGATCTCGCCTACCAGTTCGTCGCCTACCTCCTCGCCGAGGTCGGTCCAGCCGACGAGCGCGGCGGTCTGGGGGGCCGGGGGCGTGAGGAGCGCGGCGTCGTACTCGCCCAACTCGTTTCCGTCGGTATCGATCGGTCGCCACCGGTGGCTGCGGTCACTGCCATTGCTCTCGTCCGAGCGTCCGGTTCGTTCGACCTGTTCGACGCGGGTCTCGTGTTCGATCGCGGCATCGGTCCGGTCGAACAGCCGTTTCGCGAGGCCGGTGATGCCGCCCTCGTAGGTCCACTTGTGCTCGTCGCCGTTCCGTCCTTCCGAAATCTCGCCCTCGGCGTCGAACGTCCAGATCGGCTCGTCGATCTCGACCAATCCATCGCTTAGGGTCTCGCTGATCAGTGAAGCGACCCGCTCGTCGTCGCTTTTGACGTAGTTCGCGCCGTGGTCGTAGACGCAGCCGTTCTTCCGCCGGGTCGCCGCCCGCCCGCAGACCCCACGGCTCTTCTCGAAGACCGTGACCGCAGCGTCCGTCTCCCGAAGAGCATAGGCCGCGCCCGCACCCGCCGCGCCCGCGCCGACGATCGCTACTTCGTGTGTCATTGTGCGAGGGACGACCGCGAGCGGCTAAAGCCTTCAGCCAGGTGGGTCGAACTGCCGGTAGCCCGCCGCGCTGAAGAACGATCCAGTAGTCGAGCGCCACGACGACGGCGAAACGCCCGGAGTCGCGGCCAGGGCCGTCAGGCGAGACAGGCGGCGACGACACGCAACAGCGCCTCGCCGCGAATCTCGGTCGCGAACAGAGGGACTCGTTTCACGGTGCGGCCGCGAAAGAGGTCGTCAGCCCCGCTGAGTGCGTCCATCTGTGAGTGCAGCCGTTGTCGACAGAACGGACACGAGTCCGGTCGGGGCGCGACGAACGCTCCACCGTCCTCGTTGCCATCGCCGTGAGCGTGTCCGTTCCCGTCGTCTGCGCCGATATCGTTCGCCCGGTCGTCGCTGTCGTCCTCCGGATCGACGCCGAGAACGGTTCCGACGTCTTCCATGACGCGATTGACGACGATCGTTCCGACGGGGATGTCGAACGCGGCGAGGCGATCGAGCAGGCGTCGCGACTCGACGACGCTCGACTCCTCGGGGGTAACGACGATCCTGAAGTCGGTGCGTTCGGGGTCCGAAAACGCCGCGTCGAGCGCCGCGAACCGGTCGCGAAGCTCGCGGAGTTCCTCTAAGCCCGACCCCGCGCTAGCACCGAACGCGCCGCCATCGGCTTCGTCGTTGGTTCCACCGGTGCCGGCTTCACTACCCGTACCGTCGGCCTCGCCGCCCCCACCGAACCCCGGGAACCCCGCGAAACCGGGACCGGAGCTAGGGCCGTCGCTCCCCGCGAAGCCGCCCGGAAACCCTCCGCCGAAGCCGGCCGGTCCGCCGCCGGGTCCGGTATCGGTCCCGGCATCGGCGTCGGTCCCAGTGCCAGCGTTGGTTCCAGGGTTGCTGCCCGAAAAGGCCGAGAACATCTCTTCGAGGCGCTCGCGAAAGGACACCATCCGGTCGAGCGTCTCGTCCAGTCGGTCGGGTAGCTCCAGCAGCCGCAGGGTGTGGCCAGTCGGGGCGGTGTCGACGACCACGCGCTCGAAACGGTCGTCGTCGAGATAGCGAAGCAACGCTCGGATCGCTGCGGCCTCGTCCGCGCCGGGCATCGGCGCGCCGAACGGATCGCTTCCCTCGTCGAAGCCACCGAGGCCGCCGAGCCCGCCGACTCCGCTGGGACCGCCGGGGCCGCCAGCCCTACCACTGCCGGGGCCGCCGCCGAAGAGCCCGAGCCCTGCGAGCGGCGAGCCGAACCCGAAGAAGTCGTCGTTCTCGGCGAACCCGTCGGAGCCGTCGCTTCCGCTGGCATCGTCGTCGGGATCGATCTCGACGCCGTACAGTGGGAATTCGTCGTGAACTTGGGTGGGGTCTGCGGGTACGTCGCGGTCGAGCACATCCGACAGCGAGTGGGCCGGGTCCGTCGAGACGACGAGCGTAGGCACGCCCTCGCGGGCGCTTTCGAGCGCGGTCGCGGCGGCCATCGTCGTCTTGCCAACGCCGCCTTTCCCGCCGTAGAGCACGTACTCCGGCGTGTCGATACCGTCCGTTCCGCCACCCGCGCTTTCGTCGGCCGCGTCGTCGAGGTTCTCGACGAACTCGACGTCGATCTCGCTCATAACGCGGGTTGGCCGCGAACACAAGTGTACCCGTCGATCGCCCCGTCGCGAAGCCGGGCTTGGGCGGATCAGGTCGATCGGGAGCAACGCTTGCGGATCCGTTCGCCGACCGCCGCCGGCGAGACCCGTCGTTCGTGTCGCGTCGACATCCGGCCGTGGACGAGATCGAGTACCCCCAAGTCGTTCAATAGCTCGCGCGTCCGGTCGCGGTCGAGGCCGAACCGCGTCTGTGCCTCGTACAGCGTGTTCGATTCGGCGACGACCTCCTGGACTCCGTTGAGCGTCAGATCCCGCGGGAACCCGATTCCGTCCGGAATCGCGACCGGTTCGTCGGCCGATTCGGCTGTCGTCGAAGCCTCGTCGCTGCCCGCCGGGTCGTCGTCGCTCGCCGATCCGCTGTCGTTCACCGACTCGTCGTCGCCCGAAGCGGTGGCGTCGCCGGAGGGCTCGTCGGCGTCGGCGGGAGCGCCGTCGTCTCGATCCCCGAGTTCGTGGTCGTCGTCGGAACCGGAACTGGGGCCGGAGCCGGAGTCGTGACCGTCATCGGAACCGGCGTCCGCGTCGGTGTCGCTGTCGTTGTCGCTCTCGCCCTCGCTGCCGCCGTCTACATGGGCCGACGACCCGTTCGAGCGCGGTTCGTGAATCCCGTGTTTGATCATGTTGCGACGCACGGTCACCGAGGTGACGTCCGCGCCGAGGACCTCGGTCATCTCGGCGAACGTGTCACAGGTCGCGTACACCTCGCGTAACCGATCGGGATCGCGGTGTACCGGTTCGCTTCCGTTCCCGTTCGTCGTCCGATTCGTCGCCCTCTCTGCGGTTCCCCCCGTCTCCCGCTCGGGGCTCCCATCCGGATCGCGGCCGTCCGCCCCCGCTGTCGATCGGGATCGGGACGGGGCCGAACGCGGGATCGAGGCACTGAGTGCGACCGTCGCCGTCCCGTCCTCGTTCACGGTCGCGTCGCGAACGTCGAGATCGATTCCATCGGTTTCGATGTTGCCGAACAACGGTGTCCGAACCGAGAGATCGACGGTCAGCGGGTCGTCTCCGTCGTCGGCGGTCTCGCCAGCGTCCTCGCCGGCGACGTCCTCGGTTATGACCCGCCGTACCTCGCGCCCCGTCGCTTCGAAACGTTCGATGAGGTCCGTGAGCGCGCCGAACGCACTACCCACCGACATTGCATCCATCCATGAGCGTTACAATGAAGTGAAAGTATAAAAAATGTTACTATTCTACAAATAGAACCTCGCAATTCAATTTTCGATCGATAATGTGCTATTATCTCCGTCGCTTCTGCGCCGGTCGATTCGGAGCGCCGCCGGGAAGCGTCGTCGAAGCTTCGCCGATCGCACCGTCCCGAGGGCGGGTCGCGAGTCGCGGGGTCGCCGGTTGCTCATTCGAAGAAGGTCGTGAGCCTCTCGGCGGCTTCCTCGACCTTGGGCGTGACGAGCGCAAAGCGCAGCCAGTCGGCCCGCGCGCTCCCGAAGATCTCTCCGGGGCTTCCGGCCACGCCTGCCTCGTCGATCAGGCGTTTGGCGTTCGCCATCGTCCCCGGGAAGTCGGGGAAGCGCGCGAGCACGTAGAATCCCCCGTCGGGCCGCGTGAACTCTGCACCGGCCCGGCGGAGCCCCTCGGTGAACGTTTCGACGCGTTCTGCGAGTATCTCCTTGGTGTTCTCGTAGTAGGTCTCGTCGGTTCCCCGGAGCGCGCGCAAAACGGCGTACTGAGCGGGGCGGCTCCCGGTGACGTTCACGAGCATGTGACGGGTCTTCGCTTTCTCGACTAACTCGTCGGGAAAGACGCCGTAGCCGACCCGAAAGCCGGTGATCCCCATCGACTTCGAAAACGAGTTCGTCACTACTCGGTGGGCGGAATCGATCGACAGGGCGCTTTCGAACGAGCCCGAGAAGTCGAACTCGCTGTAGACCTCGTCGCTCATTAAGAGGGCGTCGTGCTCCTCTGCGATCGCGACGAGCGCGCGCATCGTCTCCTCGTCGTATACCGCCCCCGTGGGATTGTTCGGCGAGTTCGTGACGATCAACGCCATATCATCGCTCGCGCGCTCGCGTACGCGGCTGGGGTCGAGACTTCCGTCGGTATCGACCGGGACGTACGTGCTCTCGCCGCCGAGCAGCCCCACCTTACCGGGGTAATAGGGATACACCGGGTCGGTGAGCAGGACTTCGTCGCCGGCATCGCGATCGAGCGCGGCGGCCATCGCGAGGTAGTTCGCCTCGCCCGCGCCGTTGGTCACGATGACGTTCTCGCTTCCGACGCTCTGCCGAGCGGCGATCTCCGCCCGCAGGTCGGCGAGTCCCTCGCTCGGGGGGTATTGGAAGTCCGCGCCGCCGAGCGTCGCGTACTCGCGCAGTCCGTCGGCGATGCCCGGTGGTGCGTCCCAGTCGGGATCGCCGCTTACCATATCGATCACGTCGCCTTCCGCCCCCCGGGCGTACTGCATGAGGTGGAAGAAGAGCGGTTTTTCGTACGCTTGTGTATCTGTCATGGATCCAGCTACTTCTCCGAAAACCTTCGAGGGCCGGCAGTATCAATCCCTGGGCGGATCGGGAGAACCTTGACCTCGGATGGTCAGAAGGGGGCTTTCAGATCGGCGATCACGTCGCTGTTGAGGTCGTGGCCGTGTTCGACGGCGTGCTCGATGGCGGCCATCGAGAGTTCCTGTTTCGTCCGGGTTTCAGTCGTTGCCGACCAGTCACAGTCCTCGCAGTAGTTTCTGCGATGAGGACTCATTATCCGAGAATCGCGAGACGTACACAAAAAATTCGTGCGTGCACACGCACCCAACCCGCCGAAAAAGGGTTTTCTTATCATCGATCGGGAGGGCGGAAACAACACGTAAAATTATTTTACCGGTGAGTGTATGATACCTTATAACAACCATCGCACACCTCGCTGTCGACGCCGATGCCCTCGACCTCGACGGGGCGATCGAAGCGCTCGAAGGGAGCGCTATTGCAATCGTCGATACTGACGAGCGGAGCGTCGAACTCCGGGTCGACGAGCGGGACACGTTGGCTCGGTTCTATCGGTGGTGTGCCGAGCGGGAAATCACGCTCGACGTCGAACGCACCTACGACGGCTGACGACCGACTGACGCAACTCGCGTTCTCGCACGAGAGAGGACACGTAGCTCCACAAGGGCTTCGCGGTTGAATTGATAAGGGGGGGTTCCCGCCCGGCTGTGACGTGAACACATTGGGGGGAGGACCGAGCGGGTACATCGAGATCGATCAGGTGGTGGAGAGTACTTTGTGGCCTCTCGGGTTGCGCCGGTCCCGGTGGCCTCGTAGCGGTCGCCGGAAATCGCTTCGGGCGGGACTGGAAGGGGCCGGGCGCTCGGCGAACCCCGGCGAAGCAAGCACGCGAGCGAGCGGAGCGAGCGAACGCGCGCAGCGGGCCGCGGGAGTCGAGCGCCCGGGGGCTTCCGAAGCGGTCTCGTCGCTCTTTCCTCCGGAAAATTTCCAGCTAAGCGCGGCCGCTCGCCCAACGGCTATAGGACCCGGAGCCGTCACTCGACCCATGTCCGAGTCCGACGACCCGCCGGTCGAGAAACGCGTCGGCGACGCGCTTGCGGCCGCCGAGGAGACGGTCGCGGTCGCAGAGTCCTGCACCGGCGGCCGGATCACCTCGCTGCTCGCGAGCGTCCCCGGCGCGAGCGCGTATCTCACCCAGGGGCTCGTCGCCTACGCCTACGATACCCATCGCACGCTCCTCGGAGTGAGCCGCGAGACGCTGGACGCCCACGGCGCGGTGAGCACGGAGTGCGCGCGCGAGATGGCACGGGCCGCCCGGGACCGGGCGGATGCGACTTGGGGGGTCGCCGCGACCGGGATCTGCGGCCCGGGCGGCGGCACGCCCGAGAAACCGGTCGGCACGGCATATATCGCCGTCTCATATGCCGGCGGGTGGGGGACTGAAACCTCGAAAACCGTCGTCGAGGCCCACGAGTTCGACGGCGACCGACGGGAAGTGAATGAACGGATCGCACGCCGATCGATAGAAGCGCTCAACGAGGCGATCGCCGCGCGCCGATAGACCGCCTATCGGCCGATCGCCGAGGTCGCGCAACCGACTCGACGGCTCGTTCCTACCCGGAACATCCGAACGTACGAACGTACCGTTGCTATTTGTTGACGACGAGCCGCAAAGTATAGTACCTCCACCCGAGCCGTATTCGGCGGAGATCACATGCGAACACATCTATTATCGAACGGGACGGGGGCCCTTTTGCTCGGCGCGCTCGTCGTACTCTCGGTTCTCACGGCGAGTCCGGTCGCGAGCACCGGGACGACCGACGGCTACACTCAGTCAGGGACCGACGACGCAGCCAACGGCGAGGGGAACGAGACCGTCACTGATGGAGGGACGGCTACGGGGACGGAAAGCGCGGCAGACGACGGGAACGACGCCGACGGGACCGACGACGCGAGCGAGGACGCCGCTAGTACCGATACCGATGAGAAAACCGCCACCGCAACCGCTACCGCCGACGGTGAGGCCGGCGACACGAGCAGCGAGACGGAAAAGGGGGGTGACGAGACCGCTACCGGCGACGCAGCCGGCGGCACGGACGGATCGAGCGACGACGAGGGGACCGATGGGACCGACGGAGCCAACGACGGCGACGACGGCGCGACTCCCCTCGACGACGCGGTCGCGGTCGATTCGATCGCGGCCATCGAGAACGACGCGATCGGTGCCGACGGCGCGGCCGACGTCTACGCCTTCGAGTTAGAGGAGGGAACCCAGGTCGAGATCGCACAAGGGAGCGGCGGCGGCGCGCTGCCGGTGACGCTGCTCGACGAGAACGGCGATGTCCTCGGCCGGATCGCCGACCGGGACGTCTTCGAGGCCGGGCAGGGCGTGATCGTCGCGAACGCGAGTTACAGCGGCACCTACTACCTGCGGGTCGACGGCAAGGCCGGTGCGGCGTACTCGATCCTCCAGTCGGTCACCGAACCCGACGCGAACGAGCCAAACGACGCGATCGATACGGCGACCGACCTCGACCTCGGCGAACGCGCCGAGGGAACGATCGTGCGAGGCGACGCCGACGCCTACGCCGTTTCGCTGGACGCCAACGAGTCGATCCTCTATCGGGCGAACGGAACGGCGGCGGCGCGACTGAGCGTCTACGGTCCCGCTACTCGGGCGCTCCCCGACGATCCCGGTCACGGCGACGGAACCCTCTTTTCCCGGACGATTCCCGCTCCCGGCGACCCGGACGATACCCTCGTCGGCCTGAGTCCGACGGCGGACGCGGGGACGTACGTCTTCGTCGTGCGGCCGGCAGCGAACGCGACGGGCTTTCTCAACGGCGAGTACGAACTCACGGTCGTCGACACGTCATCGAACGGCTCGGAGGCGATCGAGCGGCCGAACGGGACGACCGGGACCGCGGACGACCGTTCGGACGACGCCGACGGTAGCACCGACCGGACGACGGCCACCGATAGTGCAGAAGGAACCGGCGCGACCGAAACGACGACGACTGACACGTCGGCGACCGACGTGTCGATGACCGACGCATCGACGACCGGCGAGAGCCGGACGGCTACAAGCAGCCCGACTACCGGAGGCGAACCGACGCGAACGACCGGGACACCGGCTACCGAAACGAGCTCAGCCGGAACGGGAGACAGCGCGAGCGAGACGCCGGGCGAGGATATCGACACTACTGGGGACGGCGACCGAAACCGCGCGGAGGAGACCGCGGTGAACGGACCGGGCTTCGGTGTCGCTGCGGCGCTGATCGCCCTGTTCGGCGCGGCGCTACTCGCGACCCACCGGAACTGACTGCTGCTCACGGACACCGACCGCAATTTCCGAAACCGGCCCCATCCGGCCGATCGCCTCACGACCGGTTCACAACTACCCAATCCTGCTCCACCCTGCTTTGCCTCGACGCGTCCCCCCGTCGTGTCTCGTGGCTCCGCCGACCGACGATCCGGACTCTCGGCGCTCGCGGCGTCGGGAGCACCCGATTGACGGGAACAGACGGCTTGTCGGGTCGGCAATCAGTAGACGCGGATGTCGTCGAACCGGCTCGCGTACAGCGGGTGGCCGGGATGGGTCGCCGGGAGTTGTGGGCGAAGCACGCGACGCGCCTTGGTGAGACTGTTCTCGTAGCCCAGATGAGCGAACTCCGCGATACATCGTACCCGGTGAGCGACTCCTTCGAGGTGCGATGTCGACCGCCCGAGACCTTCCTTGAGCGCCGCGACGAACGCCGCGACGCGCACGCTCCACGCCCGATCGACGAGCCATGCGCTCGCCGACTCGCTACTCGTCGACTCGCCGTTCGCCGCTCTCCCTCCCGTCGGCCCGTCGTCCGCGACGCCGTTGGTCGCGGGCCGCGTGCTTCCCGGCCGACCGCCGTCGGAACGCTCGCGCCCCGACCTCGTGTCCGGTGATTGCTCGCCTACCGACCGGCCAGTCGGCCCGCGGGTCGCGAGCGCGTCCGCGTCGGGTTCGATGTCAGGGGGGTCGAACGCCGTCCAGGCCTCCCCGACGCTCCCGCGCAGGTGGGCGTACGAGGAGGCGAAGGTCGAAAGCCCGTCGTCCGCTGCGATCGCCGCCGCGCGACGGCCGTGATGGGGCCAGAACTTCGGGTTGTAGACTTCGATTCCGTCGATCAGCGACCGGTAGCGGTCGACGTCCGCGGCGTCGAGACTCACGGTTAAAAAGTCCGGGTGGGGAACGAGGGTCACCGCCCCCTGGTCGCGGAGTTCGAACAACGCGCCTTCGAGCGTCACGAAATCCGGGATCGGTCGACGCAATCCGACGGCAAGCACGTGTTTCCGGTCGCGCCAATCGCCCGTGAACACCTCGCGGGCGGGCACGACGAGTAGGTTCGAATCCGAAAAGGTCGCCGCCCGCCGTTCGATCTCGGGCAGCGGGGTGAAATGAGGCGCGTAGACGATCGCATCGAGGTCCCGTGCTTTCGCACGGCGGACGACGCGCTCGTCGAGCACTTTGACGTGCATGTCGGCCCGGAACTCCCTCGTTTCGGTCACGCTTTTGGACAGGTCGACCGGGTGGGGTTTAGCCGTGTTGATCGACGGCGAGAACCGGCGGTCGATGCGCCCCGCTGTACTGTGACTTGTTGCTACTGCTCACTCGACTGCTTCGATGAACGGTTCGCTTCCGCTCGCGGGTTCACTCTACTCCCCGTTCGCGTCTCCGCGACGCTCCCTTCGGTCGCGCCGCGCTCTCAGCGTTCGTCGCTATCGAGCACACGGATCTGGTCGCCACGCACTGTCACGGGGATCGGGACCGTCGCCTCGTAGAGTTCAACGGTGACCTGGTCCTTGCCCTCGTCGATCCGCTGGACGCGGGCTTTCTCGCCCTTGAACGGGCCGGCGATGAGTTCGACGATGTCGCCTTCGGCGATGCCTTCGACGTCGGGTTTCGGCGAGAGGAAGTGTTCGACCTCCGTGATCGAACTCTCGCCGGGCACGAGGTTGCGCGCGTGGGGGATCTCCCCGAGTACCCGTTCTAAGGCGGCGTGGCCCTCGGCTTCGACCATCACGTAACTCGTTAGTGAGTCGGGCGCGAGCGCGGCGTGGATCTCCTCTTCCTCGCGGTTGATGATCATGTCCGCGACAGTACGTTCCTGACTCGCCGTGGTCTTGACGGCGTACATCCCCATCTCAGGCACCTCCGGGGAGAATAGTCATGAGTACGAAGATCAGAAACCCAAGAAAGCCGACTAACAGGATGCCCGCGCCGGCGACCTTCGAGATCTGGGAGAACTCCTCCCAACTGGGCGTACTCGCGAGCTTCAGTACCCGGACGTACGATGCCAAATCGAACGGAACTTCCATACCGGCGGTAGAAACCGCTGGCTTTTCTACTTATTGGTCGCCCGAGCAGCAGTGTTGGCTCGACGACAGTGCGAACACCGCTCGTCGCCGGCTGCGACTCCCGACCGGCTACATCCATCGCCGACCTGCGCCGGGCGTCCCCGGTTCGTCCGTTCTCACTCGACGACGACCGCGCGTTCGGGGCCGCCCCCGTTCGACGCCGGCACCCGGGTTCCCTCCTGAGCCCCGAAGGCCGCGTGCAGTCGGTCGTACGAGTCCTCCAAGGCCTCGACGATCACCTGCGTGTCGCCGATCACCGCCATGAAGTTCGTATCGCCCTCCCACCGAGGGACGACGTGGCCGTGCAGGTGGGCAATCGACCCGCCGGCTCCCGTCCCGAGATTATAACCGACGTTCACCCCGTCGGGCGAGAAGGCCGTCTCGATCGCCGCTACCGTGCGCTGTGTGAGCAACGCATGACCGAGCAACTCTTCTTCGGGCAACGCGGTGTATTCGTCGGTGTGACGGCGGGGAATCACCATCGCGTGCCCCGGGTTGTAGGGGTAATTGTTCAGCAGAACGAACCCGTGGTTACCACGCGCGACGACCCGGTTTTCCCGATCGTCCTCGCTCGCGGCGAAGGCACAGAACACACAGTCGTCTCCGTTCTCAGCGCCGCCATCATCGCCGTCATCATCGCTGTCGCCGTCGTCGCCGGGCGGTGCGTCCCGCTCGACCCACTCGATCCGCCAGGGGGCGAACACCTGATCCATGTTTCCCCCATCTCGACTCCCGACGTATCGGTTCCCCGCTTCGAACCGTACTCGCGTTCCGTTACGAGAACCTCTCGTCTCAACACGACGTGTGAGGGGAGTACGGCGACGCGTGAGACGAGCATGGGCAACGCGGCCACTGTGGGCGGTGGTAACGTCGGCAACGGCAGCGGCGGCGACCGGCCCGGGACAAAGCAGTTAAACGGACGGCTGTGGGATGTACTGACATGAGTCTCGAAGTATCGTCGGAGACGGAAGCGACCACGGCGTTCGAATCGACGCTCGACGAACGGGATCTGGCGGCGTCGGTCACGATCACGTCGACGGACGGGTTCGGGACGACGCTGTCGGGGCTCGTCGAACCGCCGGCCGTCGCCGCACCGCTTCCCTTCGAAGGAGTCTCGTACGACGTGATCGACACCGACGTGACGCTCTCGCCGTCCCCTGTGGAACTCGACGCCGCGCGCACCGGGATCGCCGCGGCCGGCCTCGGGGTCGCCGAGTACGGCACCATCACGATCCGATCGACGCCCGGCGGCGACGAGTTCGTGAGCCTCTATCCCGAGCGCCACGTCGTCGTTCTCGCCGCGAGCGATATCGTTCCCGATATGCCCGCCGCCTTCGAGCGCCTCGCCGCCGAGTTCGACGAGGGGTTCGACTCACAGATCCTCGCGACCGGTCCGAGCGCGACCGGTGACATGGGCGGGCTGGTCCGAGGCGTCCACGGCCCACAGGAAGTCCACATCGTGATCGTGGAGGACCGCTGAGATGGCTTCGGAGAACCGCCCGGACCGGCAGAACCCCGCGACCGCCGCGAGCGAATCGGACGCCGACCGAACGAGCGACCCGGCGACCGAAACCCACCCTCGAGGGGAGCCCGGCGCGGCGGCGAACGCGGGCCCCGAGGAAGGCGAGCGGGGCACGCCGAGCCGCCGGGAGAAAGCAGCCGCGTTGCGCCACCTCATGGCGACCGAAGGCGAAACCGTCAGGAAGAACACCCGGGGGTTCAACGAGGGCACCGAGGAGGCGATAAGTCATATCTCGAACTACGAGGACCTCCGGGAGCGCGCGCGGGCGATCAAGGAAGACGCCATCGCCGACCTCCCAACCCTCATCGACCGGGTAACCGACGCCGTCGAGGCCAACGGCGGATCGGTCTACCTCGCGCGCGATGCGGCCGACGCCAACGAGCACATCGCGTCGCTCATGGAGAACCACAGCGCGGAGAAACTCGTCAAGTCCAAATCGATGACCACCGAGGAACTGGAGACGAACGCTCATCTGGAGGGAGAGGGTTTCGACGTGATCGAGACCGATCTGGGCGAGTGGGTGATCCAGATCGCCGAAGAAGCGCCCTCTCATCTCATCGGGCCGGCGATCCACAAGTCGCCCGAGGAGATCGCCACGCTGTTCAACGAGCACTTCGACCCCGACGAACCCTTCTCCGGCGATTCTGACGAGCTCACTGCCTTCGCCCGCGATGCGGTCGGCGAACACATCAAGGAGGCCGACGTCGGCATGACCGGCGCGAACTTCGTCCTCGCCGAGTCGGGCTCGATCGCGCTGGTGACAAACGAGGGCAATGCCAGAAAGACGGCGGTCACGCCGCCCGTCCACATCGCGGTCGGCGGCGTCGAAAAACTCCTGCCCTCAGTCCGCGAACTCGCCCCCTTCGTCGAGTTGATCGGGCGGGCCGGCACCGGCCAGGACATCACCTCCTACGTCTCGTTGCTCACGCCGCCGACCGACTCACCAGTATTGGACTTCGACGCGCCCGACGAACCGATGGGAGGCGGCGAGGGCGAAGACGGGGACGACCGGGATTTCCACCTCGTGCTCGTCGACAACGGCCGGATGGCGATGCGCGAGGACTCCCAACTGAAAGAGACGCTCTATTGCATCCGATGCGGGGCGTGTAACAACTCGTGTGTCAACTTCCAGAGCGTCGGCGGCCACGGCTTCGGCGGCGAGACCTATACGGGGGGTATCGGCACCGGCTGGGAGGCCGGCATCGAGGGCGTGGAGACCGCCGGCGAGTTCAACGACTTATGTACCGGCTGTACCCGTTGTGTCGACAAATGTCCGGTGAAGATCGACATCCCCTGGATCAATACAGTCGTTCGGGATCGGGTCAATCGCGGGAACGACTCGGGCGAGTACGACTTCCTCGTCGAAGGGCTTGCCCCGGACGCCGAACCGGGCGGACTCGACCTCCAGAAACGCCTGTTCGGGAACGTCGAGACGCTCGCGAAACTCGGCAGCGCGACCGCGCCGCTATCGAACTGGATCTCGGGCTCTCGGCCCGCGAGGTTCCTGTTCGACCGCGCGTTCGGCGTCGATCCCCGCCGAGAGCTCCCCCAGTGGCGACGCGAGACCTTCCGCGACTGGGCAACGAACAGACCGACAGCGACCGGTGATGGCGGTGCGGACGCGAATGCCGGTACCGGCACCGATACCGAGCACGATCAGGAGGTCATTGTCTACCCCGACGTCTACACGAACTACGTCCTTCCCGAACGCGGGAAAGCCGCCGTCAGGGTACTCGAAGCGCTCGGTTGTCGCGTACGTGTGCCCGACATCGGCGAGAGCGGGCGCGCACCGCTCTCACAGGGGATGATCGCGACCGCCGACCGAACGGCAAGCGACGTCTTTTCGGAGCTCGCCGAACACGTCGACGCCGGCCGCGACGTCGTGGTGATCGAACCGAGCGACCTTGCGATGTTCAGAAGCGACTACGAGAAGTTCTTACCTCAAAAGTCGTTCGAGCGCCTACGAGACAACTCCTATGAAGTTATTGAGTACGTCTATGGCCTGCTCGAAAACGGTGCCGACCGCGAGACCCTCTCGAAAGCGAACGGCACGAGCGAAATCGCGTATCATAGCCACTGTCAGCAGCGCACGCTCGGGCTCGAGCCCTATACGACCGCCGTGCTCTCCGACCTCGGCTACGACGTAACGACGTCGGACGTCGAGTGCTGTGGGATGGCCGGCTCCTTCGGCTACAAATCGGAATACTACGAGGTGAGCATGGACGCCGGCCGGCAACTCGAAGCGGAGTTCGAGGGTGCGAGCGAGAACGGTGCCGCGATCGTCGCGAGCGGAACCTCCTGTGGCGACCAACTCGAAGCGCTGTTCGGCGAGGCTGCGCCGCACCCGATCGAACTGCTCGATCCGCACTGAGAACCGACCGTCCTCGCGCTTCCGATTCGGAGAGTTCGTGCGGTTAACGATACGTTAAAATCCCGGCACAAACGACCGATAGCCGGTTCTCGACGTGTGATCAGATGAGATACGAGCGCAGCGTCACCGAACGGCGAGTCGCTATTGGGAAGCGACCGCCTCGGCGACCTTTTCGATCGGGTGAGGCGGCTCGTCGTAGCGTTCGCCCAGTTGCGTGCGACATGACGCGCCCGGCGCGACGATCCCGGTACCCGAACTCGTCTCGACCTGATCGTAGAGGATTCGGCCGATCGCCTTACTCATCGAGAAGTGTTCGGCCTCGTAGCCAAAGGAGCCAGCCATTCCACAACACCCCGAATCGAGCGGGTCGACCTCGTAGCCTGCGCGGCGAAGCACGCCGACGGCGTGGTGATCCTTCTTCGTCGCCTTCTGGTGACAGTGACCGTGATACGTGAGCGTCCCCCAGTCGGCGTCCCCCTGGCCGGCGTCCTCCGGACCGACATCGAACGCCAGTTCGCGATCGAGATCGAACGTATCGACGTACTCACAGACGCTGTACGTCCCCGCGGCGACCCGCTCGACGTCGCGGTCGCGGTTACCCTCGTCCCCGTCGCGTCGGGTTCGGCGGCCGCCGTCGGTCGCCGGCTGGGGGCCGCTCTCGCCGGCCGCGACGGAGCCCTCGGGACCGCGATCCGGGCCGGGGAGCAGATCGAGGTAATCCGACTGGTACATCACGGCGTCGGAGGGTTCGACGGTCACGACGTCCCAGCCCTCGGCGACGAGCGGCGCGAGCGAAGCGACGTTCGTCTCGGCGGTCTCGCGTGCCTCGCCGAGAAAGCCCTTCGAGAACGCCGGCCGGCCGCTGTCCGACAGGTCCGCCGGCACCCGACAGTGGACGCCGGCGGCTTCCAACACGTGGACCGCCGCCCGCCCTGCTCGGGGGTGGCTGTAATTCGTATACGTATCGGGCAGGAGGACGGCTCGACGGTCGGCCTCGCTTTTAGTAACTCGGGGTCCCCGATTCGCGAACCACTCGGCGAAGGACGTCGAGTGAAAGGTCGGCAGCGTCCGCTCGCGGGCGATCCCGAGGAGCTCCTCCAAGGCCCGTCGGGAGCCCGGGACCTTCGTCGCGAGATTGGACAGCGGCGCGGTCGCGCTGCCGAGCGCAGAAAGGGAATCGATGTTCGCGAAGACCCGATCGCGAAGCGACGCGCCGTGGCGCTCGTGGTACTCGTGAGTGACTTCGGCTTTGAGTTTCGCCATGTCGACCTCGCTCGGGCAGTTCTTCGCACAGCCCTTACAGCCGATACACAGGTCCATCACCTCGTGCATGAACTCGGGGTCGAACTGCTCGTCGTCGGAGAGATCGCCGCTCATCGCCTGCCGGAGGAGGTTCGCCCGGCCCCGGGTGGAGGTGATCTCCTCCTCGGACGCGCGATAGGTCGGACACATTACTCCCCCCGTCGTCTCCTGGGGACCGCGACAGCCTCCACAGCCGTGACAGAGTTCGACCATCCCCTGAAAGCCGTTCTCGTTGTCCCAGTCGAGTTCGGGCGAAAAGCCCGCGTCGAACTCGTAGTCGGGATCGAAGCGGAGGTGTTCGGTGAGGTCATAGGTCGAGTCGGCGTCGCCACAGACTGAACCGGGATTGAGCAGCCAGTCGGGGTCGAACGCCGACTTGAGGTCCCGGAAGACCCCCCAGAGGTGATCGCCGTACAGTTTCCGGTTCCACTGGGTGCGCGCACGGCCGTCGCCGTGTTCGCCCGACACCGACCCGCCGTACTCGACGACGAGGTCGGTCACCGCTTCTGCGATCCGCTCCATCGCCGCGACGTCGTCGAGTTCCTTCGTGTTGAGCAATGGGCGGATATGGAGCACCCCGGGACCGGCGTGAGCGTAATAGGACGCGAAGGTGTCCTCGGTGGCTAGAATCTCCTGGAATCGCGAGACGTACTCGGGGAGGTGTGCAGCGGGGATCGCGGTGTCCTCGATGTAGGAGATGTGTTTTTCGTCCGACGTCCGCGAGAGAAGGATCGGGAGCCCGGATTTGCGCATCTTCCAGAACTTCGCGCGGGTGTCGCTGTCGTGGGCTTCCATCGCCGCTGCCGCCTGTATTGGAGCGTCAGTCGTCGTCGCGTGGTCGGTGGGTAAGGCTACGGAATCGCTCCCGGGAGCACGGTCGGCGATCAATTCGGCGGTCTTTCGTTCCCCCGCTTCGTCGGAGTCGGCGTAGAACTCGACGAGCAGCACCGAGTCAGTGCCCTCGGGGAGCATGCCGACCACGTCGGCGAACTCGGCGGTGTCCCGGGCGAGGCCCAACAACACGTCGTCCATCACCTCGACGGCCGCCGGGTCGTGTTCCAAGATGGGTGCAACGTCGGCGAGCGCATCTATGAGGTCGTCGTAGGTCAGCAAGCAGACCGCCTTCGTTTCGGGGACGGTCTCTAAGGACACCGTTGCCTCGGTGACGATCCCCAGGGTGCCCTCGCTGCCGGCCATGAGCCGTCCGAGGTTCACGGTGCCGGCGTCGGCGTCGGCGACGAGCATATCGAGATCGTACCCCGAGACGTTGCGCTTCAGGTCGGGGTAGGCTTCGTCGATCGCGTTGCGCTCCTCGTCGACGATTCGGGCGACTTCAGCGTGGATACGACCGAGGAGATCGCCCTCGGGGTCCGCACGGTCGCGGAGCGTCGGAACGCTCACCTCGCCGAATTCCTGTACGCTGCCGTCCGCGAGCACGACCTCGCACGACTCGATATAGGCGTCGGTCTTGCCGTAGACGAGCGAGTGCGCTCCTGTACTGTTGTTGCCGATCGCACCACCTAAAGCGCTCTTATCGCCCCAGGCGGGATCGGGCGCGAACTTCAGATCGTCGCCGGCGAGCGCGGCGTCGAGATCGCCCAAGTAGATCCCAGCTTCGGCGCGTGCCGTCCGGCCGTCGGGATCGACGTCGACGACGCCGTCCATGTGGCGGGTGAAATCGAGCACGACGGCCTCGTTGACCGCCTGGCCCGCGAGGCTCGTCCCGCCGCCTCGGGGCAAAACTGGGATCCCCTCCTCGGCACAGTAGGTCATTACATGGGCGACGTCGGCAGTCGATTTCGGGAGGACGACGCCGATCGGCGTCACCTCGTAGGCCGACGCGTCAGTTGCATATAGCTCGCGGGTGTAGGTATCGAACCGGACGTCGCCCGCGACCTGCCTTTCGAGGTCGCGAACCAGGTCGGGGCGCACAACGTCGTCGCTCCGATAGTCGTACGTTTCGCTCGCGGCGGCCGAATCGTCCGCCGGGTTCGTGCCCCGTGACATAGGGAACACTCCTTCCGGCGTCCGTATAAACCGCCCGACGACGCCGATCCTAACCTCGGTTCCGGTCTCTGAAGCGCCGGCCGCGAAACAGCGGACGATAGCGTCGAAAACCGGCTTCGAGCCTGGAGCGGGATTCGATCGACGCCGCCGAACGGACCTTAGGACTGTGAAGCTCCGACGTCACGGAACCGCGGAACCTTGGAGTTACAACGGACGAGAACCCATGTGACTCCCTCGCCGTCGTCGGTTCGACCGGTCTGCCAAGGGTTAAGACCCACCCCGTCTTGGCCCGCATATATGAGTGCAAGCGCGAGCGCGGACGAGGCGGAGGGGACGCGGCGAGCGCAGGACATCACGACGCTGATCGGCCGGGAGGTCTACTCGTCGAACGGGATCTACGTTGGCGAGATCGAGGACGTCCGCTTGGACCTGGACGCCGAACGGGTAACCGGTCTCGCGATGGCGGCGCTCAACGACGACCTGTTCGCGGACGTCGCCCGGGACGTTCGCGGCGTCATCGTTCCCTACCGGTGGGTCAGAGCCGTCGGCGACGTGGTTCTCGTCCACGACCTCGTCGAACGCCCGAGGGACCCCGACGAGGACGAGTGAGGTATCGGTCCTCTCGACGCTCGATCCTCCGACCACCTGTCAGTCGTCGGCCGTCGGTCGACTGTCGATCGGCTATCAACCGGCCGTCAGTCGCCGTTCCCGTTGCTCTCGACGCCCATCTCGGTGAAGAGGCGTCGTCGAACCGCTTCCTCGGTGAGCGACAGGAGGGTATCGCGATTTTTCTCGCTCGTCTCGATCCCGGTGAAGATGCCGAGGGGGATGTCGATGGAGGCGTCCGTCGAGTGGCCGACCGCCTCGCCGTTCTCGCCGAAGGCGTCCTCGAGAACACGGCGGATATTGAGCCGGATGTCCTTCGAGCGGGCGGCCAAGTGAATCGTGTTCTCGCTGATCGCGAACACGGCGGTGGTAGTGATTCCTTCCAGGTTGAGCAGGTGTTGGGCCGCCCGGGCGAGCGCGTTGCGATCGCGGACGAACCCCGCGTTCGATATCAAGTGACTGCCCCGCACGTCGCGGTTGCCGATCGCTTCGGCGAGGACATCTAGGGTTTCGGGGGACATCGAGGGCGATTCGACCTGTTCTAAGGTGTCGTGATCGGCGAAGGGATAGAGATAGGCCGCCGCAGTCAGATCGGCGGGTCTGGTGTCGCGCTTGAAATCGAGCGTCTCGGCGCGAATACCGTACAGCAGTGCAGTCGCAACGTCTTCGGCGAGGCTCAGGTCGAGTTCCTGGACGTACTTGGTGACGATCGTCGACGTCGAGGCGACGTTCGGGCGGACGTCGACGAAAGTGGCGTCGTACTCGACCTCCGGTTCGTAGTGGTCGATCACGACGTCGACCGGGCGATCGACCGGGGATTCGGCGGCTTTCGCGTGATCGACGAGCGCGATCGTGTCGTACTCCTCTAAGTCGACGTCCGAGCGCGCGAGCAGGTCGATCCCGAGCAGGTTCACGAACGCGCGATCCTCCTGGTGGCCGATCTCGCCGTTGTAGACGATGTCGGTCTCTATGTCGCGGTTCCGACAGATCGCGCGCAACGCAACGGCGCTCGCGATCGTATCCGGGCCCGGGTTGTCGTGGGTGAGAATCGCGAACTTACTACTCGTTCCGTCGATGACCTCGGCCAACTGGTCGGCTTTGTATTCGAGTTCGCCGGTCTCTAAGGCACGAAGCGCCGCGTTCGCGATTACCTCCGAGGGGTTGATCACGACGTCCGCACCGACGTCACGCAGGTCGTCGGCCGAGACCGGATCGGATGCCCGGGCAACGACGAACTGGTCGCCGCCCTCCTCGCGGACGTTTGCAACGGCAGCACGGTTCGCTTCGATGTCCGAGGAGAGAACGAGGACCACGTCGCGTTCGGCGATAGCGTCGACGACCTCTCCCTCGCGGATGTCGGCGGCCTGGGCGTTCAGGTCTTGGTCACGAAGCGAGTCGACGCGTCCCTCATCGCGATCGACGATGAACACGTCCTTTCCCTCCCCGACTAAGTCCTCGGCGACGGCGTACCCGACGCTCCCGCAGCCGAGGATCGCATATGAGGAGATCGACGCCATCGTGATCCCGGAACTCATCACCAGGGTTCGTGACCGGCGGTACTTAACTCCGGACCTTTTACTCTGCGCTCAACGCGCTTCGCGCGTCTCGCTCGGTAAAAGCTCCACCAAAAGCACTCCTCGCTCCTGTCGCGCTCACTCGTGGTTCGAGACGGCTCCGCCGTCTCGTCATCGCAAAGGCGCTTCGCGCCTTTTGAACGACTTCGCTCGTTCGCGCGGTAGTCGCTCGTCGGCCCGCTCGTTCGCCTGCGGCTCACTCGCGGTACGATCGCTCGTTCCTGCGGTGCCAGCGGATGAGCTTCCCTCGTTGCGCCGTCTGGAACGTGTGCCCTGACGTTCGATTCGCGGATGCGGTATCGAGTCGCTCTCCGTAGTCGCTCAAGCGCCGGCGGCGTCGGTGCTCGGCTCCGGGCCCCTCCCGGGGCCGTCGTCGCCGCGCAGTTGCCGGTAGGCGTCGGTGATCACGGCCATGAGGAAGACGATCATGGCCGTGTTGAGCACCGTCGAAACGGCGAGCGAAGCTAGGGAGTTCGCGGGAAAGAGGAAGCCAACGGCGAGCGAGACGGCAAGGAAACCCCCGAGAACCACCAGATAGAGTCCGAACAGCCGCCAGCGGTTGCCCGACGCGAGCCCCCAGCTACTCCGAATCGCGCTGAGGAAGTTCTCGTCCTCGTCGGCGATGTAGACGACGGCGAACAGCAGGCTGATCGTCAGAAAGAGCCCGGGAATCACGAACAGAAAGAGCCCGACAGTCGTCAGTGCGCCGACGAGGAACCCGGCGACGATCGAGTTGAGAAGAACCCAGCCCATCCGCCGGGTGCAACTCTCGCGCGTGATAACCTGCCGGTCGGCCGCCATCACGCGGATCAGGACGATAGTGACGACCTGGATGGCCAGTAACATCACGAGCGCGAGCACGCCGGCGACGGTCGTCGATATCGGCAGCGCGAGCGGGAGCGACGTTGACGCCTCCGTCACCCCGGCCGGGAGATCGACGCTCGCGAGAAACGCCTCGAAGAGCGTGTTGATCGCTGCGAGAAATCCCAACTGACCGAGCCCGAACAGGAGGACGAAGGCGAGTCCGGCCGTCGAGAGCGTCTTCGTGACACCGGCCCTGATTGCGCCACCGATCCGAAGTGTCATATAGCAGTTGATAGACTAATGGTACTTAAAATGTACGCTCGCTAACTTAACTGGTGGCGGAGCGAGCCTCGTCGTGTCGATCGTTCTACTCACGAGGAACATGTACAGCGTTCATTCGACCACTGCGGGTACTGGCCGTATGGACGACGTGATCCTGATCGGATACGAGATTATCCTCAGAGAGCGAGCGACTTCGGAACTGGTTCGAGCACATCGAAGCGGATGGGACGAGCGAAATAGAGACGGTGCTCCGAAAGGAAGGAATGCTGGCCGAATCGCTGTTCACCGACGAGACGGGCGAGAGGGACCGTCTGCTATGGTACCAAGAGGCCGAAGACATGGATCAGGTCATGGAGGTGTGCGGCGAAGAGATCGGCGAGATAGCGGAAGAGCCGAGACGGTTGTTCGAGGACTCCCTCGTCAGTGACCTCGATTCTCCGGACACGTGCCTCGAACCGATAACTCGCCTGATCGGTCCGGATCGGTAGATTCCAAGTCGTCGCTTCCACTGCGACTCGTTGCCAGCGAGAGGAACTTCGAAACGTGAACCGATGCATCCGCGAGCGAGCCGAAGGCGAGCGAGCGGTTCCCCGTGAACGAACCGTCGAAACGGTGAGTGAGCGGCCTTTTTAGTCCAATCTTTTGCGGCGAGCGGTGGGCGAGCGACTGAAAGGAGCGAGCGCATCCCGAGCCGCAAAAAATTGGAGCTCTAACAGCGCTCCTCGCAGATCCGATCGACGATGGTGCCCGTTGAGAGCACGGCGTCGTCGAAGTCGGGCTCACAGGGCGAGGCCCGCCGGACCGCACAGTCGATTCCGCGCTCGGCGAGCGCACGTTCGATGGCCCGTTCGTCGTGGTGTTGGTCGTGGCCGAGCACGATCACATCAGGATCGATCTCCTCGATCGGCACGAAGATGTCCTCGGAGTGGCCGAGTACGGCGTGATCGACGGGATCGAGTGCGGCGACCACCGCCCGGCGCTGACGTGTAGGAACGATCGGTCGCTGCTTGTGGGTAACGTTCGTTTCGCGGCTGACGATCACGAACAGCTCCTCGCCCATCGCGGCGGCCTTCCGGAGGTAGTGGACGTGACCGGGGTGAAGCAGATCGAACGTGCCCTGGGCGACGACTTGAGTCATCTACTCGACCTGTCCGTGTCCGTGCCCGTGTTCATATCCGTATCCGAGTCGCGGTTCGCCTTCGTCCCCTCGTTGCGTCCCGGGTCACGGCCCTCGGCGGCGAGTTCGGCGTCGATGTCCGCCTGGGTGAAATCGAAGAAGTCGGCGTCGCGCTCGCGATGGCGGGCTTCGGTATCCACGTCGATGTCGAGCACTCGGAGGTCGGTGCGATACCCCTCGCGGTCGAACGCCCGCCAGTCGCGCTCGCGATACGGCGCGCCGACGATGATATGTACCTGGCCGCGCGTGAACGTACCGAGATCGGCGTCGCTCGGGCGGAGCACGCCATTGGGGTGGGAGTGAACCGAGCCCACCACCCGAAAGTCGTTCGGGACGAGGCTCGTTTTCACCGTTGCGCTCACCGGGTTGGTCTCGGTGGCCGGAACGACGAGCACCTCCGTTATCACCGTGCCCTCGCGATCGAGACCGACCGTGCTCGCGGGTTCGCCGCGCAGCAGTCCCATGTACTCGTTCGGGTGGCTGTCGGCGGCGGCTCCGAGACAGAGATCGAGAACGGGCGCGGCGATTCCGAGCAGTTCGCCCGACCGGGAGCGGCCCATACGATAGATGGCTTTCGGTCGCATCTAAGGGTTTTGACTTCCCGACCTGGGTCGTGTTTCGTGTAGCAGCTTTCGGGGAAAGAACCGCCGAGACCGTTTCGAAAGCCCCCGGGACGTTCACGGGCGCGTCGCGCCTATGAACGCACGGCCCCTTCCAGTCCCGCCCGGAGCAGTTCGTAAAAACCTTTGTCGCCGGACGAAACACCGGCAACGGAAAAGAACGGACCTATTTACCCGTCGAACGTGCGCGATCAGTATGTTCGTTCTCGTCAATCTGAAGGCGTACGACTGCAATTCCGTCGCGATCGCCGAGGCAGCCCACGAGGTCGCCGAGGAGTCAGGAACTCGTATCGCCGTCTCGCCCCAGAGTGCCTACGTCGAGCGGGTGGCAGCAACCGGCGTCGAGACCTGGGCCCAACACGTTTCGCCTACTGGTTACGGCAGCCACACCGGCAGCGCGCTCGCGGAGGCCGCCGCCGCCGTCGGCGCGGTCGGTTCCCTGCTCAACCACTCCGAGCGCCGGCTGAAACTCGCGGACATCGCCGCCGGCGTCGACGCCGCGAGCGAGGCGGGTCTGGCGGTCGTGACCTGTGCGAACGATCCGGCGCAGTGTGCGGCGGTCGCCGCGCTCGGGCCCGACGCGGTCGCTGTCGAACCGCCGGCACTCATCGGCGGCGACGAGTCGGTGAGTACCGCCGATCCCGACGTCGTCACCGAAGCCGTCGGGGCGGTGGAGGAAGTCGACGAGGGTATCGACGTCTTCTGTGGGGCAGGAATCTCGACCGGTGAGGACGTCGAAAGCGCCTTAGAACTCGGTGCGTCGGGCGTGTTGCTCGCAAGCGGCGTTGCGAAAGCCGACGATCCCGAGAGCGTGCTGCGCGACCTCGTAGAACCGATTTCCTGATCGTTCGATCGTATCCTGAAGCGATCCGTCGTCTCCGAAGTGGTCCACTAGCTTCTCGGGTCGGTTCGTCGATTTCCGGACGGTCCGTTGGTCTCGGGTGTGCCTCGCCGACGACGACCCGATCCCGAGCGTTCGTCGTAGCGCGTGCCGCCGGAACCTAACCGAACAGTCAGCCTCAAGTCGGGCGAGTCCGAAAACTCAGTCGAGATCGATGACCGGAGACCCGGCGGTCGGTGCGCGAGTGACGAGCGAACGGCAGGGCACAATCGGACAACGGTGGACGATCGGGCGGCGACGCGCTGATTACTCGGTCGATCGGCGGGGGCGCTGAGGTGGGCTTCGACACCGACCGACGGGTGTTTACGCTCGCCTTCGCCCGGATGGCCGACGCGCTCGGTAACTCCTTTCTCATCATCGTGTTGCCGCTGTACATCGCGAGCGGCCAGGTCCGGATCGACGGGCTCGTCGGACTGAACGTCGGCGGATTCGTCCTCGGCGAGCAGTTCCTCATCGGGTTCGTCCTCTCGCTGTTCGGCTTTCTGAACAGCTTCGGCCAGCCATTCACCGGTCGGCTGTCCGATCGCAGCGGGAAGCGGCGAGTATATATCCTGCTCGGGCTCGGCATCTACGGCGTGGCGAGCGCGGCGTATCCCCTCGCGAGCGATTACGGTGCGATCCTCCTCGTCCGGGCGTTCCAGGGGATCGGGGCGGCCTTTACCATTCCCTGTTCGGTCGCGCTCGTCAACGAGTACGCCGGTGCCGACAGCACCCGTGGGGGGAGTTTCGGCGTGTTCAATACCTTTCGCCTGATCGGCTTCGGGTTCGGGCCGATCATCGCGGGCGCGGTGGTCGCCGCGGGACCGTACCGGACGCCGGCCGGGACGCTTTCGGGCTTCGACGCCGCCTTCGGGATCGCGGTGCTCGGCGCGGCCGTGAGTTTCACGCTCGTCACCGTCTTCATCAGCGATCCCGAATCGACCGAATCGGCGGCCGGCGACGACCTCTCGATCGCCGTGTTCGATCGAAGCGGATCGAACCTGTTCGATCCAGTGTTCATCCTCGGCGTCGGCACCTTTTTTATGGCGACGACGATCGCGCTGTACGCTACCTTGGAGGGCCCGCTCAGAGCGCGTCTCGACGAGGGCACGGTTCTATTCGGCGTGCAGTTCGCCGCAGTCGTGATCGCGAACGTCCTCTTGCAGGTGCCGATCGGCCAGGCCTCCGACCGGTACGGCCGCCGACCCTTCATCGTCGCGGGGTTTGCGATCCTCGTTCCCTCCGTGTTCGTCCAGGGGATCATCACCGATCCGTTCGTTATGATCCTCGCCCGCCTGATCCAGGGGGTCGCGGTGGCGCTCGTCTTCGCACCCGCGCTCGCGCTCGCCGGCGATCTAGCTGGGGACCGCCAATCGGGCACGACGCTTTCGGTGTTGACGATGGCCTTCGGCCTCGGCGTGGCGGTCGGCCCGCTCGCGTCGGGCTTCCTCTACAGTATTGGCGGCCTCTCGACGCCGTTTACCTTCGGTGCAGTGCTCGCGACGCTCGCATTAGTGCTCACCTACACACAGGTCGAGGACGCGCCGAGCGATCCGCAGACCAGTCCCAAGCGCGCTCCACAGGACTGAGAACTAAGCAATCGAGAAGCGGTAACAGTGAACCGAGAACCGACGGTGTTCGCGTCGCCCGGAAGCGAGAACACGAGCCACAGTCGAGCCCTAACGCCCGGATCGACGCGGCGGTATTTACTTACGCGATGAAGACCGGCGGGAACCGATCCGGGTGGGACTGGAAGGGGCCGACTGCGTGGCGGCGAAGCCGTGGTTCGAGAGACGCGAAGCGTCTTTCGGTCAGTGCTGGAAATCTACGATTTCCAGCTTGCAGCAGGCCTGCCACATCTGCTCGGCAGAAGCCGAGCGTGTCGGGGGCTTCCGAAACGGTCTCAACGGTTCTTCCGATGAAAGCTGCTATACGAAACGTGACTGTTCGCCGTCCGCGAACGCTTATACGGGAACCGACCGAGAGCGCGGATATGGACACCGAAGACGACGCGCTTGCCTGGACGCGCGATTACACCCCCATTCTGCGCTCGCTCGCCGCCGAACACGGCGACTCGCGGCCCTTCGAGGGGTATACGATCGCTGTGGCGTCGCACCTGGAAACCAAGACCGGCATCCTGATCGAGACGCTCCGGGACGCCGGGGCACGCGTGCTCGTGACCGGCAGCGAACCCTACAGCACCGACGCCGCGGTGGTCCGCGCGCTCGACACACAGGAGGGAATCGAACTGTTCGTCGAAGCCGACACGACCGAGGAAGCCTGGGAGGCCGGCCAGCACGACCTCATAGAGCGCGAACCGGACTTCCTGTTGGACGACGGCTGTGAACTCATCGCCAAGGCCCACGCCGAGCACCCCGAGGTGTGTCGGCAGGTCATTGGTGGGGGCGAGCAGACCACCGCGGGCATCACCCGCTTGGAGGCAATGGAATCGGATGGCGTGCTCGAATTCCCAGTCTACGGGGTGAACGACACCCCGATGAAGCACTTCTTCGACAACGTTCATGGTACTGGAGAGTCGGCGCTGTCGAATATGCAGATCACGACGAACACCATGCTCTCGGGCAAGACGGTCGTCGTCGCGGGATACGGCTACTGCGGCCGGGGGATCGCCCGCAAAGCGCGCGGCGTGGGTGCTCGAACGGTCGTCACGGAAGTCGACCCTCGAAAGGCCCTCGAAGCACATACCGACGGCCATCGTATCACCGAGATGGCCGAGGCCGCCGAAATCGCCGACTACGTGATCACCTCGACGGGCAGTCGCGAGATCGTCCGCGCCGAACACGTCGAAGCGATGAGCGATGGCGTAATCCTCGCAAACGCCGGGCACTTCGACGTCGAGATCGACCTCGACGGGTTGGAGGCCCTCGCCGAACGCACTACGCAGCCGCGCGAGGGCGTCACCCGCTATCACCTCGCCGATGGCCGCCGGATCAACGTACTCGCACGCGGGCGGCTCGTGAACCTCACCGGCCCGCATAGCTCCGGGCACCCGGCGGAGGTGATGGACACCACCTTCGCGATGATGTTCGTCGCGGCCCAGGACCTGCTAACCGGCGATCGCGAGTTGGCTCCGGGGGTGTATGCGATCCCCGACCGGCTCGATCGGGCGGTCGCAGAACGCAAGCTAGAGACTCTCGGCGTCGCGATCGACGCGCCGACCGATAGCCAGCGCGAGTACGCCGCGGACTGGGAACACGCCGACAGCAGCTTCTGAACTTCAAAAGGTGGATCACATCATTATGAGCGAAACTGACCACGCAACCAAACGGGAGGAGGAGGCTCTGACCCCGACGCGGGATCGGGCGAAGAGGCAAACGATAACGGAAGTGTTCGGGCGTCGCGAACCGGAGAAGCGCCGCACTCGAATTGATGTTCATCCCCAGTAAGGCAGTCGCCAGTCGAGCTCCGACTCGCCGCAGTTCGTCCGTCATTAGTCCGGCTCATAGCGACCTCGTTCTGCTAATCACCAGTCAGTCTGTCGAGAACCCCGCGCGCCCAAGGTCGTTCGGCGAGCAGTACGGAACACTCGTCGACGTCCAAGACCAGACTGCCACGAATCAGTTGGGAGAACAATCCCCGTTCGGTCGCCCCAATAATCACCATCGAACTGTCGGTCGCCGCCCGCTCGATCGCTGACTCGACATCGCCAGTTCCGACGTGGAGCGCGACGTCTTCGAGGCCGTGCTTTTCGGCCTACGCTTCGAGGAACGCCTCGCCCTCGTCGTGTGAATCAGCAACGTGTAGGAGCGTTACGCGCGAACCGTATTCGCTCCAGAGGAGCTTTGCGACCTCCGCGCCCAGGTCTGAGTCGGGGCCGCCTGCTGTGGGCACGAGGATCCTCTCGGGCTCGAACCCGCGATCCTTCATCACCAGGAAGTCACAGGGGAGACCATCGGTCAACTCGTCGAGCGCACTCTCGACTCGGCCGGGTGACCCATGGGTGTCGTCCTCCCAATTCATCACCACGAAGTCGGCCCGATGACCGCGAGCGGCGTCGAAGATCTCTTCGAACAGCCGGTGAGAAAGGATCGTGTGCGTCTCGACGTCGACGCCGAACGTTTCGGTGTCACGCTTGGCCTCGTCGAGGAGGGCGTGATAGTCCTCTTCAAGGTTTTCGATGTGATCGGCGGCGTACTGGAGGGAGGTCTGGTCGGGCGCGGTAACGATGTGGACGGCATCAACGGTTCCACCGCGCTGTTTAGCGATTGTACTCGCTAGCGTGATGAGATCCTTCTCGGTTCGTGGGTTCGCCAGCGGGATCATTACTCGGTAGCCCCCTCCCCCATCCGGCTGGACCGTGCTCGCTGCCGAGACGGCCGTAGCCGGCATCTCGTCGGACCGGTCGAGAATGTACTGGCTCAGGATTCCCTGCTTGTCAGCCTTGTTGCGGGCGTAGACGAAATACTAGACGAATCCACCGGCGACGAACACCAGAGAGCCCGATCTCGATCGGCTCCATGAACGCGATCAATCCGAACGAGGTGTTGGCCCCCCAAGACTGGTACGACCGGATACAGTGGTACCTCGAACTCGGGCTAGTACTCCGGGGTATCCGCCTCCCGCGTTACGATCAGCGCGATATTGAGCAGGCCGTAGACGATGAGATGGAGCACACTGCCGGCCTTGGCGAGCGTCTCCACGTTACCGATGACGATGAACAGGAGAATGAGCCCGCCTGTGACGGCGATGCTCCGGTACGGTGTTGCGAAGTTGGGGTGGATCGCGTTGAGCTTGTCCGAGACGAGCTCGTCCCGACCCATCGCGAAGTTGATGCGCGGGGACGCAAGTATCGAGGCGTTCGCGCTGGAGACGGTCGCCAGCAACCCTGCGAACGTCAGCACGCCGACCCCAATACCGGCGATTCCCAGCGTTCCGAAGGCGACCTCGGCCACGTCCAGTACGGGCGTCGTACTTTTACCGAGGACGTCCCAGTTGACAACGCCCATCAGGACGACCACGATGATTCCGTACATCACGGTCACGATGAGGACGCTCCCGACGACCGCTAAGGGCAGGTTCTGTCCTGGGTTCTTCAGTTCCTCGGCGACGGTCGTGATTTTCGCGAACCCAAGGAACGAGACGAATGCCAGTCCCGTCGCCGGGAGGACCGCCGCAGGCCTACCCGTCTCGGCTGGGAAGAACGGCTGCAGCGTCGAAACGTCCGTCTGCAGGAATCCGAGATCGAAAACAACGTCAGGATGCCGACAAGGATCGTCACGATGACGACCTGAACGGCCCCGGTTTCCTTCGCCCCGACGTAGTTAATGGCGATGAACGCTGCACCAGTGAGCAGAGCCCCGAACTGGAACTTCGTAAGGCCGACCGAACCCAGCGCCAGAGCCGGCAACGGAAGGAACGTCGCGAGGTACTCGCCGAACCCGAGCGTGTAGAAGGCGCTCGCGAACGCGAGTCCCATCCAGTTCCCCCACCCGGCGACGGAGCCGAACAGCGGGCCCAGCGCGTGATTGACGTAGTAGTAGCTGCCTCCGGCCTTCGGCATCGCGGTGCCGAGTTCCGAGGCTGAAAGCACGGTGAACAGTGAGATGACGCCACCGAAGACGAACGAGAGCGCGACTGCCGGGCCTGCAGCGGCTGCCGCCTGTCCGGGTAAGACGAAGATACCCGCGCCGATCATCGTCCCAACGCCGATAGTTAGTGCCGAGAGCAACCCGAGGTCCTTGGCGAGTTCCTCGTCGTCAGCGCTCATGCACTTTCTCCCTCCCGTACCGGGATAACTGGTCGGTTCGCCTCCGTGAGCAGCCGGAGTGAACGGTCACCGGCGAGCCACTGGAGGGTTCGCGCGCCCCCTCGAGGTCCAAGGACGATAGCATTCGCGTCGATCTCGTTTGCGACCTCCAGGATGCCCTCGACGGCGTCTCGACGGTACGTAGTTTCGGTCTTCGCGTCGGGAAACGCCTCCCGAAAAGCGTAGCATGCTTCGGCGGCGACCCGTTCGGACTGCTCGACGGGCATCTTGTCGGGGACCCCTCCTCCTTCTCGACGACGTATAAAACCGCAACCCGTTCGAACTCGTACGGTTCGAGGACCTGTGCCGTCGTCCATCTATCTTCCTGATCAGCGACGGGGACGAGGACGTGCTGTATGAATCGTGTGCTCATATGGTACGCACCTGAGGTCGTCGCAAGCGATCCCGTCGGCCCCGCAAACGCAACAGGAGTCCCGTTACTCGTCGCGTGTTGTGCCGCAGTTCCGGCATTCATCTATAACTAAACCTGAAACGCTGATCAACCGGCGTCGTACGCGCTGAATGAGTGGACGCATATCGGACGATCTGCCAAAGAGGTTTTACTGTGATTCCTGGAACAGTTGAAGGGCGCGAGTATCGGTTCGGTGGCGTGAAAGCAGCGTCACGATGCCGTCTGACCATGGTACCGTGTTACTGTGCAGCATGGTTCCGTCGTCGGCTCGCTCACTGTCGGAGACGGACTTCTCGCGTCGGGCGATCGTGGAGTTCAGATTTCTTCCGGCGTTGCAGTGTGGGTTACGTCGTGCTAGTTGGTTCGGTCGCCGACGATCCAGCGGTCGTATATCGACGCACCTCCGGTGTCCTGCTGGGCGACGACGACCCCGCTTTCGGACTGACGGTTGACTGACTCGGGCACGGTTCCGAACGCGGACTGCCTGAGCAATCCGCCCGTCGGCGATCCCAGCACGGTCTTGTCGTACTCGTTCGAGCGGGTAACGATCGCCTCGGCGACGTCGCCCGGGGCTTCGGCGAGTTCTATCTCGACGTTCTCGACCCCCGAGAGGATGCGCTGTGCTGCTCCGAGGATCGCCTCTCCGTCCTCTCGGCTCTCGGCTCTCGGGTTCTCGTCGAGGAAGTGGACGATGTCAACGTGTGCGTCGGCGGCGAGCCTGGCGTGTGGCCCGCCGCTGGTCGCCAGCAGTATCCGCTCGATCGGCGTCTCCTCGCCTACATCTCCCTTCTCGCCCCGCTTCTCGGTGAAGACGTCACACTCCGTCCGGGCGAGAACTTTCTCGACGGTGTCACCGCTGAGCAGGCGTCGACGCTGGCTGTGTTCGGCCTGGGTCGCTAACACGACGCCGTCACAGTTCTCGTTCTCGACGGCGTTGAGGATCGATTCCGCCTCATCGCGCGTCCAATACACCAGACCGTCGGCCTCCGTGCCCGTCTCCCTGGCGATTGCCAGCAGCTCTGCGAGTTCCTCGTGTGCCTCGATCGAGAGGGCGTCGTCCTCTGAGATGGCGTCGAGCGGCGTCGATTGGGGCACCGTGGCTAGATATAGTACTGTCAAAGTTCCCTCGCGCTCGCGAGCCAGGATCGGCTCCAGTGCCGTGATCGCGTTCGTCCTCGCCGCGATCATCGCGGGCATTACCGCCGGGGCCTACTCGGAGTTCGCTTCGGTCTACTCGGAGAACGGCGGGGGGTATCTCTTTACCTCCCGGACCTTCGGGGACCGCGACCTGCTTGCCTACGCCATCGGGATGTCGCTCTTCTTGGGATATACGGGGACGACGGCCTTCTGCCTCGCGACGATGGACGAGTGGGTCGTCCGCTTCGTCCTTCCCGAGTCGCTTCACTTCCTGCCCCACGGCACCTTCGGCGTGCTCACTGCGATACTGCTGGGCGTGCTCAACGCTCGTGGCACCGAGGAGTCGGGGACCTCACCACGCGTTTCTCGACCGACGTCATAAGCATCGTAAGCGTCGCTGCGTTAGCCTTCATTACTTTCTTCGGATTTTCGGCGATCGCCGCGAGCGCCGGGGAGATCATCGAACCACGGAAAACGGTTCCCAGGGCGATCACTGCCTCGATGGTGACGGTCACGATACTCTATGCACTCGTGATCGTCGCGATGGTCAACTCGCCAGTACCCGCCGAGGTGGTCGCCCGCCAGGGTGAGACCGTAATGGGCACCGTCGCGGCGGCCTTTTTCGAACGGTTCGGGCTCGCCGCGGTAGGCCAGGGACTCATCGTCGCCGGGGCGATCTTCAGTATGGTCTCGGCGTCGAATGCCTCGATCCTAGCGGCGACCGGGATCGGCTCGCTTATGGGCCGGCAAGGGCAGGCCCCGCGGCGTTTCTCCTGCATCGATTCCGGTACGGAACGCCTACCTGGAGCGTCGGGACGGCGACGGCGGCGATCGTTTCCCTGATCGTCGTCTTCATGACCCTCTTCCCTGCCGAAGGCGGGCTCGGCGGTCTCCACCTCGGCCTCGAAGCGCTCACCGGTTTCGCAACGCTCAATCTCCTCCTGCCGCTCGCGGTCGTGAACGTCGCGCTCGTCTACTCTTGGCGGAAGTTCCCCGAAATCGAACGGGGTTTTCGGGTGCCCGGCGTTCCCCTCGTCCCGGCGCTCGGGGTGATCGCGAACCTCGCGCTGATCTACAACCTACCTCGGATCGGCGTCGTCACCGGACTGGTGCTCACAGCCACACTGATCGTCGCGTACCTCCTCTGGGGTGGGGCCCCCGACATCGAGGAGGTATTCGAGCGGGTCACGGAACCGACCGGCCCGGCGAGCACGAACGGCGGCAGCGCGAATCGTAGTCCTATGGGTGCCGACGGAACGAGTTCGCGATCGGAGAACAGTAGCACTGACCGAGACGGGACGGCAGACCGCTTTCGGGTGCTCGTCCCGGTCGCCCGCCCCGATCGGGCAGTGACCTACGCTCGGCTCGCGGCGACGATCGGCCGGTTCCGCGATGAGGACCCGCTCGTCGAGATCATCAACGTCACCACCATCCCCGACCAGACTCCGAACGAAACCGTCACGGACGTTGCTAAAGAACGTGCGGCACAGCTACGGGAGTCGTTGGCGGATGCGTCGATCGATGCCGACTACACTGTCGAGGGCCACATCTGTCGTGACATCGCGTTCGACGTGCTTCAAAGCGCTCGCGAGGACGAGGCCGACCTCATTGCCATGGGCTACCCCGAAGAGCACCAGGAGGTCGCCCAGAAGATCGAGTACAACGCTCCCTGCGACGTGCTCTTCGCGTCGGGGCTCGCCGACAGGGAGGGAAGCACTGCGGACCCGCGTGAGATCTCGATCGTAAATATCGGCGCCGGTGGCGGTCCCCACCACAGAGCGCTGCTGCCGGTCGTGAACGCGATGGGCCAGCAGGGCACCGAGGTTCGCGTTATAAGCGTCGCGCCGACCGGTGATAGCGGCACTGAAGAAAGCGTCGAAAGCACGATGGCGGGGCTTTCGGGGACCGAACGGGTCGAAGTTCACAACATCAGCGCGGCGAGCGTCGCCGAAGGGTTGGTCTCAGCGGCCGCGGAGAACGGCGGCGTGCTTTTGATCGGCGCGACCCGCACTCGGCGACTCCGTCAGTGGGTGTTCGGCAGCACACCCGACCGGGTGATCGCCCTCGCGGAGGACGCCGGCGTCCCTGTGTTCGTCTACGCTGGATCTACCAGTGTCGCTGGTAGTGTCGAAGATTTCCTCTTTCCGTTCTATCGCTACTACCAACGGCTACAGCGGAGCCGTCGCCCACTCAGTGGTTCCTCCGAATCCTGAACGACATAGATCCTATGCACCGTCTCGTTCAGCATCGCCCCGATGGGTGCGGTCATTGAGCGCTTAGCTCGGTCATTGGAAATCGTAGTAGCAAAGAGCAGGTTCTATACGGCACTCCTCGCACACAGCAGTACTATCTCGCTTGTAGTGGTTCCGGGTGAACTTCGACTAGTACCGAAACACCGGTTAGG
>PXRY01000094.1 GCA_003022925.1 Halobacteriales archaeon QS_8_65_32
TCGCTCGAAGCGACCCCGAGCTGTTCGAGTTGCACTACGGCGACCTCGCGCCCGCGGCCGACCTCCCCGAAGCGATCCACTACCTGTCCTTTACCGCCAACGAGACCCGACTGCGCCGTGAGATCGGGCTCGTGATCGGCGAGGAGATTGCGACCGCCGGTCTCAACAGCGTCTCCTTTCACGATCTCTCCGCCGAGCACTTCGGGGCCGAGCCCGGTTCCCGTCGAGTGGTACACTAACCGGGTAACCGACATCGAGGCACTCGGCACTGGAGGTGGCCACGAGGACGTGCTCACGGCGGTCGCCGACCGGCTCGACGCCCGCGCGCCGGGAGGCCTCGTCGCGATCGACTCGCTGACGGACCTGCTCAAAGCGAGCGGCGAGCGGACGTGGGCCGATATCGTGATGCTCGTCCGCGGGCTCGCGAAGGCCGCGACCGCCTGGAACGGACTCGTCCTGCTCCACGTCAACCGCGACACGCTGACGGAGCGCGAATACGGCCTGCTCGCCGACGCGGTATCGGGCACCATGGAGTTCGCCTAGGAGTCCAGCGAGAGTTCGCGCGCCCGGACGATGATCGTCAAACACTTCCGAGGGGTGCTCCCCCGGATCGAAGCCGAGGACATCGTCCGCTTCGAGACCGACATCGGCCCGACCGGCTTCGATATCAGCGACGTCCGCAAGATCCGGTGATTCCCGGACGTGGAGCGTCAGCCTCAGCGGGCGGTCGGAACGCTCGACTACGCACGTTCGAAGCGTGTTCGAGCCCCGGAGGGTCCGAGAGCAGCCAGACGACTTATTCGTCGCCGCGTGCAACACACACACTCGCATGTCCGAAGAACGCAAAGACGAGACGCGAGCGCGCGATCGACCGGCGAGCGAGAAGACGGCCGGATGGATTGCCTCGGGGGTCGTCCGACTCGGACTCGCGATCGTCGGCGTGGTTTTACTCCTGTTCGCTGCCGGGCGGATCGCCGGGATCGACCTGCTCGAACTGACAGTCGAAGTCCTCACCTCCTCGATCGGACGTTGGATCGTCCTCGCGCTCGTCGCGCTGGTGTTGATCGTCGTCGCCGTCCGTGGCTTCTCGGGGCGGTGAGCGCCGCTCGCGGCCATCGGTAGAACATCGAAAGGGAAACGCAGAACAAAACGGTAGGCGTGACCGGCGGTCGGCCGCCATAGGGGTCGGTCAGTGGGCGTCGTCGAGCGCAGCGTCGATCTGGTCGGCGAGTATGCGCAACTGGTCGGTATCGAGGGTGAGCGTCGTGGTCGCCGGAAGCGCCCCGCCCGTCTCGGCTTCGAGGGCGAACCGGCCGGGCCAGACTTCGCTGACGTCGGTGTGTGTATCCGCGGTCCCGAGAACGTCGTGGCCGGCGTCCGCCTCCGCGTCGGTGGTAAACATCGTTGATTCAATCGTTCGACGTGCCAACGTATATAGCTACTCCTTGAATTGGCCGCATGGTGTATGAATAACTTATATTATGGACGATCACGGAATGATAGTGTTCGGCGGTATTCGTTCCGTAGCTTCGTCAAGCCTGTCCTGATTGATCGTGAATAATCGAGAGGAACGAAGGAGCCGTACGCGGTGCGGAGAGGGTAGTATTTAGTTTAGCAACTTTCGGCAAAAGAGCTGTCGAGACCGTTTCGGAAGCCCCTGGGCGTTCACGGGCGCTTCGCGCCCGTTAGCTCGGGAGAACTCCGCTCTCACGTTGCTCGACTCGGGGGGCCTCGCTGCGCGCATTCGCTTGTGATTCAAGAGAGCAAAGCTCTCTTATCATCTGCTCACAGGCCTGCGGCCCGCTCACGGGTCATTGCTCCCCGTTCGCTTGCGAGGCGCTCGCGGTCGCTCGCGCCTCGCTGTTCGCCGGTTCGTGGGAACGAGAACGTCGGGGGCTTTCGAACCGTTCGGTACAGCTATCTGTTATGTTCAAAGCTGCTAAGTTAGTACTGCTCTCATGGGTTTCGGAAGACCTTTGAGAAATCTCCGCGGACGGGACGAGGATGGTCGCCCCGCTCGCCCTCGAAACGCAGTTTTCGCTGTTCATGTTCGTTTCGACGGTCGCGGTGCTCGCTCTCGGCTTTCGGGTCTCTGTCCCCGGGACAAGCCTCCGAGAGGTCCTCGTCGGCTTTCTGCGCACGGACTGGAAGTACATAGGCGTCGCCTGGGTGATTACCGCAGGCGTCAACGAAGCCGCCCACCGGTTTCACGCCGATCGACTCTACACCGATGTCATCTACGCCGCCGAGGGCTCCGCGGTCCTCGCCTTCCAGGCCGTCACCGCGCCCTCGATCACCCTCGTCATGAGCGTGCTCTATCTCGTCGGGTTTCCCTTTCTCGTTCTCTTCACCTACTTCGCGGTGAAAGCGAAGAGTCCGAGAGAGGCACGCCGCTACGCGCTGGCGTACGCCTGTCTCACGCTATCGGCGCTGCCGTTTTTCCTGCTCGTACCCGTCGGGATCACCGCCTACTACCTACCGGCGGTCGATCCGCTGTTATACGATCTCCATCCGGTTATCGGAGCCGGGATCGCCGCGACCGACACCCTCGTGAAGGCGTTTCCGAGCCTGCACGCCGGCCTGTCGGTGCTCGCGGCACTCTACGCCCGGGAGGCCGGTCGGCGATACGCCCGGGGCGCCTGGGTGCTCGCCGCCGGCATCACGCTCTCGACGCTGTACTTGGGGATCCACTGGCTGTCCGACATCGCCTTCGTGGTCGCCCTCGTCGCGCTCGCGTACGCCGTCTCCCGGCTGATCGATCCAGTGGATCTAAACCCGTTTTCCTCGCGCTCGCCGAGGTCGTCGGACTCGCCCTCCGGCGGGTCGCGCTCGCGTCCCGAGTTCGAACGCCGATAGGCAGTTCTGACGAAACTGCGTCGTTCGGACGCCGATTAGCGGCTTCGGAGCAAGCTGCCGGCGTGTGGCTCATTCGGTGCGCTTGCCGATCTCCTCGCGCAGCGCGTCGCTCACGACCTCGCCGTCGGCCTTCCCGCGAAGCGCGCCCATCGCTTCGCCCATCAGTCCCGAGAAGGCCCCCATTCCCTCGTCTTTCACCTGCTCCTCGTTGCGCGCAACGACCTCGGCGACGGTCTCTCTCACGTCGTTCTCGTCGGTCGCGCCGACACCCGCCCGGTCCGCCGCCTCGCTCGCCGATAGCTCGGGATTCTCCGCCAGTGCGCGCAGCACGTCGGGGACGCCCTCTTTCGGCACCTCCCCGTCGGCGACGAGCGCGAACACCGCCTCGAAGTCCTCGTCGTCGAGGCGCTCGATCGCCACACCGTCGCGCCGGAGTTCGGTGGTCGTGCTCGCAACGGTCCGGGCGGCGAGCGCCGGGTCGACCCCCTGGCCGATCGCGCGCTCGAACGCTTCGACCCGCCGGCCGTAGGCCACCTGGTCGGCGAGGCCGCGGTCGAGGCCCAGTTCGTCCTCGTATCGCGCCACCGTCTCGGTCAGGAGTTCGGGCTCGTCGATCCCCTCGAAGTCGAGGTCGACGGGGGGAACGTCCGTCTCGGGGTACATCCGCGCCGCGCCGGGTAAAGGCCGGAGGTATCGAGTGGTACCGTCCTCGTTCGCTCCGCGGGTCTCCTCGGGGACGCCCGCGATTGCACTCCGGGCGCGCGCAGCGACCGCTTCGATGGCGGCCGCGGCGGTCCCGGGATCGTCGGCGACGAGCGCAACGGCGTCTCCTTTGTCGGCTTCGATGGCCTCCCGCAGCGCCGTGACTTCCTCGTCGGTCACGCCGTAGGCAGGCAGTTCGTCGGTGTGAAAGACCCCACCCGCGCCGTGGCGTTTCGCGTGATCGGCCAGTTCGGTCCCGAGCCGGCGATCGGGGCTTATCTCCCGGCCGACTTGCCCGTCGAATCCCTCTAACCGGACCGCGAGCACCGTCCCCGCGCCCGCTAACACGCCGCTGTCGGTGTCGGCGAAGGTCTCGGTGACGTCTGCCGGGTCGCCGACGCCCGCCTCGCGTTCGTCCAGTTCGGCCCGAATATCGAGCAGCGCTTGCTGTCGATGGACCTCCTCGCGGACGATGGTCTCGATGTTCCCTAGATCTTGCACACCTTTGATCTCGACGCGTGCGCCGTCGGCGATCGAAACGTTCACGTCCTGGCGAATGGTCCCGAGGCCGCGTTTCACGCTCCGAGTCGAGCGCAGCAACATGCCAATGGTTTCGGCTGCCTCGCGCGCCTGGGCGGGCGAGCGAATATCAGGCGCGGTTCCGATCTCGACCAAGGGGATACCCAGCCGATCGAGCCCGTACCTGGTACCTCGATCGGTCTCGTCGATGCGGGCGGCGCTTTCCTCTTCTAACAGCAGGTCCTCGATGCCGACCGCGCCCTCTGAGGTCTCGATCTCTCCCTGGGTAGCGAGCAGCGACGAGCGCTGGAAGCCCGACGTGTTCGAGCCGTCAACGACGATCTTGCGCATGACCTGGGCCCGATCGACCGGGCGCATCGCGAGCAAGGAAGCGATCTGGAGGGCGACGTCGATGGCCTCGTCGTCGATCTCGTGGGGGGGTTCGTCGTCGGCCTCGACGAGACAGGTCGAGTCGTACGCGAGATAGGCGAATCGGCTGCCCGCCTGGCTCTCCTCGACCGCCGCGGCGTCGAGTTCGCCGAGTTCACTGCGCGTCGGATGGAGGTAGCGCTCGATCTCCCGTACTGCGTCGTCGGGCTCGCGCCGGTCGGTCGGGCAGCCACAGAACAGCTTGGTATCCGTATCGAGTTGTTGGTGGATCTCCAGGCCGGCGACCAGCCCGGCCTCCTCGTAGTCGTCCTCGCCGCCTCCGTCCCCGCCGCGTCCGGGCTCGACGTCGCTCATATCGGCCAACGGCGGGCGACGGACAAAAAACCGTTCAGTCGACCCGCACTCGGTGGGTCGTTTCTCGCCGATCGCCCAGTCGTCCCCCGATCCGACCGATAGGCCTGCCTACCCGTTCCAACGCGGGCGTTTAAACACCGCGTAGACCGCTTCGACCGTATTAGGGACGAGCTTTATCGCTGGTTCGGTAGCTCCCGTGTGGGTCGTGAAAGTAAATGACACTGAACGCGCTTACTCCGAGCCTCATGGTCGAGGACGTCGGGGAGACGATCGAGTAGTACGAACGCGTCTTCGACGCCGAGACGACCGACACCCTCCCACGCAGGGACGGCGACGGACCGCGATGGGCACAGGTGACGATCGACGACGTCGCGCTCCGATTCCTCCGGCGCGACAGTTGGAGCTACGATCCGCTGCGAGACGCGGACCTCGGCGGCTCGCTCACCTTCGATATCGACGTTACGCGTGTCGACGAACTCTACGACCGACTGAAAACGACCGAGGCCGAAATCGTCATTGAGTTGCGCGATACCGATTACGACAGACGCGAGTTCGCGATCGAGGACCCAGCGACTACGTTCTCCTGTTCGGCGAGCTGATGGAGGAGTAGACGACGCTGCGAACGAGGGGAACGGTCGTCCGACCGCCCGGAGTAGGTCGGTCTCGTCGAGTCGAGAAATCCTTTCCTCGAACCGGTACGCCGATCGGTCGCGCGACTCGACGAAACGGGGTTGCACTGGCCGGTGAAACCGTTTCACGTGCGTCGGTGCGAACCGAATGTATGGCAACCGATTCGGATGACACCGACGACTCGGCGTTTCGCTGCGACCACTGCGAGGAGACCTTCGACACCCGTAAGGAACACGACGACCACCTGAGAGACGCCCATAACACGGGTCCCGAAGCGAGCGACGAGACGGCTGCGGAGAGTGCAGCGGCCGATTCCGACGCGGCCGCCTCGACCGGCTCGATCACCGAGGAGACGAACGACTCGCCCTCGGCGGCCGAACCCGGGGAAGCGGCCGGCCCCGCTGGAAGCGAGGGCGACACTGACCCCGGTCTCGATCTCGATCATAACCGGGGCGACGGCGAGGACGGCGACAACGGCGACGACGAGGCCGACTGAACGAACCCCGACCCCGGATCGGTGCTGCGGCCGGCGTCGCTTTCGAGACGCCTTTTCCGTCGCTCCTCAGAGAAGTCTTTCGTCGTCGAATCGGGAGACCGCCTCTTCGAGGCGGTCGGCGCTCGCGGCGTAGGAGATCCGCGCGTACCCCGGTGCGCCGAAGGCGCTCCCCGGGACCGTCGCGACGTGGGCTTCCTCGATCGCCCGCTCGCACCAGGATTGATCGTCGTCCGCGACCGGGATCATGAGATAGAAGGCGCCCTCCGGTTTCGGGACGTCGATGCCACGGTCGGCGAGCAGGTTACACAGTAGGTCCCGGCGCTCGCGGAAAGCCTCGCGCATCTCGGTCACGGCGTCGTCGGTGTTCCGCAAGGCTTCGATGCCGGCGTACTGGACGAAGTGGGTTGCACACGTCACCGAGTGTGACTGGAGTTTCCCGGCCTGGCTGATCAGTTCCTCGGGGCCGGCGAAATAGCCCAGCCGCCAGCCGGTCATCGAGTACGCCTTCGAGAAGCCGTTCAAAGTGACCGTCCGGTCTGCCATCCCCGATAGCGATCCGAGGCTCGTCGCCTCCGTGCCGTAGGTGACCTCCTTGTAGATCTCGTCGGAGATCACGGTGAAATCGTGGTCGACGGCGAGATCGCGCACGCCTTCGAGCGCGGCGTCGGAATACACCGCCCCCGTCGGGTTCGACGGGGAGTTCACGACCAGGAGGGTCGTGTCGTCCGACACCGTTTCGACGAGGTCGTCCAATGCGGGTTCGAGCGCGAAGCCGTGCGGGGCTAGATCCACCCGGGAAAGGGAGCCGCCCGCTAATTTCGTCATTGCCTCGTAGGATACCCACGCCGGGTCGAGCAGGACTACCTCGTCGCCGTCATCGACGATCGTCTGGAATATCTCGTAGAGCGCCTGCTTGCCCCCGGGTGTCACCATGACGTTCTCGGCCCCGTAGTCGAGTCCGTCCGCACGGAGTTTGTCGGCGATCTCTTCCCTGAGTGCCGGCACGCCAGGTGAGGGGGCGTAGCCGGTGTGGCCGGCGTCGATCGCCTCCTTGCCCGCCTCGATCACGTTCTCGGGGGTCGGGAAGTCCGGTTCGCCCACCGAGAGGTCGACGACGTCAACGCCGTCGGCTTCGAGCGCCGAGGCGGCGTTGCCGATCGAGATCGTCGCCGACGGCGAGACTCGCTGTACTCGATCGGCGAAGTCCATGCTCATGGCAACGCCTCCGTGAGCGCGAGCGCGCTCTCAACGGCTTCGGCTCCCTTGTCTTCTCGTTCGCGTGCTTCTGCACTGCTCATGCCTGGACCCGTGACGCCGAGCGTGATAGGTGTGTCGCGATCGATGCTCACCGCAGAAAGCGATCGAGCGGCCTCGTGGGCGACGACCTGATCGTGGTCGGTATCGCCCTCGATCACGGTGCCGAGCACACAGACCGCGTCGATGTCCTCCCGGCGGGCGAGGCGGTCGGCCGCGAGCGGCGCGTCGTAGACGCCGGGTACCGAGACCGTCGAGGCGATCTCGGTGCCGTGTTCGTCGGCGGCCTCGACGGCGTGTACTTCCATTCGTTCGGTGATCGCACGATTGAACTGTGCGACCACCAACCCGAGCGTGGTCATGCCCGTTCGTCACGAGCGCCGATCAAAGAACTATCGTTCCGATCGGAAGGTGGTGTTCGGTGCAGTGGTTTCCGGGGAGAGTGCTGGTGAAATCGCCTCAGAAGCCCCCGGGCGGTCGGCGAACCCCGGCGACGTAAGCACCGTAGGCGAGCGAACGGAGTGAGCGAGCCGAGGCGCGTAACGAGCCGAGCGTGTCGGGGGATTTCAAACCGTTCTGTACCGCTGTTCTGTCTCACTGTCACTAAATTAGTATTTCTACTAGGCTCGTTCGCGTTTATAATCCAGCCGCCACGACGATAGAGTGTGACCGACTGGCTCACCGATCGGGAGGCGCTCGCCGAACAGTACGCGAACGCGTCGAACCTGAACGACCGCATCGCGCTGCACGAACGCTACAGTACCAATGACGACGGGCTCTGGCACTGGGTGTTCGATCGGTTCGACCTGCCGAATCGCGCCCGAGTCCTCTCGGTCGGCTGCGGGCCGGCAGACCTCTGGGGCGAGAACGCAGGTCGAATCCCCGAAGGTGGGACGTCACCGTTACGGACCTTTCGCCGGGCATGGTGGGGGAGGCCCGCGAGAACCTCGCCGACTGTTCTCGGCCCTTTGCCTTTGCGGTCGCCGCTGCCGAGTCGATCCCGTTCCGTTCGAATGCGTTCGACGCGGCAACCGCCAATTTCATGCTGTATCACGTGCCCGATCGCAAGCGCGCGCTCGCCGAAATTCGCCGAGTGCTGGAAACCCGACGGAACGCTTCTCGCAGCCACGTCCGGCGCGGAGCACCTGCAGGAGCTACGCGCGGTCCAGGAGGGGGTTCACGGCGAGGCGCTCCCCCGCGTCACGAGCTTTCGGCTGGAGAACGGCCGCGAGCAACTCGACCCCTTCTTCGAGTCCGTCGCCTGTCACCGGTACGACGACGCACTCGCCGTCACCGAGGTCGAACCGCTGGTCGCGTAGGCGCTCTCGCGCGAGGAGTTCGACGAGTCGGACGTCGCGGCGCTCGGCGAGGCGTTCGCCGAGCGCTTCGAGGATGGCGTGTTCCGCGTTCGGAAGGACATGGGTCTGTTCGTCGCACGGGCAGCCGAGTAGCTGTCCTATCGGTCGTCGGTCATCGCTTCGTCCGCCCGGTGATCGTCTTGATCGTCGTCGGTACGGTCATCCTGCCGGTGCTGTCGTCGGAGCCGTCGGTACCGCCATCGGGTCCGTCGTTCGAGTCGTCGGCGACTGCCGGGTCCGGGTAGCCGAGAGCTACCGACGCCCTTCGTGAGAAACGTTTAGACCCCCAGGGGACTGTATTGAATTGATGGATGACGACACGGGGCTTCGCGGCGGCCAATGGGTCGGTGGCGATCGACGCCGGACGCTCTACGCCCTCGCCGCGATCACCGTTCTGTCGCTTCTCACCCGCCTTGTCGGGTTGGGGGCTCGGATCTTTCACTGGGACGAGGGACGGGTCGGCTACTGGATCCTCCGGTACGCCGAGTCGGGCCTCTGGGAGTACCGCCCGATCGTCCATGGGCCTTTCCTCTATCACGTCAACGACGTCGTCTTCGCCGCTATCGGGGCGAGCGACTTCAGCGCCCGCCTTGTCGTTGCCCTCGTTGGGGGGTTGCTCCCGCTCGCCGCCTGGCTGTTTCACGAGCACCTCGAAGACACGGAACTCGTGGCGCTCGGACTCTTCCTCGCCGCCAATCCCGTTCTGTTGTACTACTCGCGATTCATGCGCAACGACGTCCTGCTGGCGGCCTTCATGCTCTTCGCGCTCGGCTTCTTCGTCCGTGCGGTCGACACGGGGTCGACGTGGTATCTCTACCCCGGAACCCTCGCGTTCGCACTCGGTTTCACGACGAAGGAGAACGCGATTCTCTACCCGCTGTGTTGGGCCGGCGCAGTGGTATTATTACTCGATCACCGCCTGCTGTTGGCCGGCCGCCGACCGTCGCGCCGAGTCGCTCGCTCCGACCGGTCGAACCCGAACACCGAGTCCGGGTCGGAGGCCGACTCCGGATCGGGGCCCGAATCGGGTGGTGAAGCCCCCTCAGCCGAGTCGCTCGCCGGCGACGGCGGCACCCTTCTCTCCCGGCCCCTAAAAAGAACTCGCTCGCGCCGCGAAGTTGCCGCCGAGTACGCTTGGGCCGCGTTCGGCGGGCTTCGCCGGTGGCTCGGCCCGCTCGTGCTCTCGGCCGCGCTCTTCCTCGCGGTGATCGTGCTCTTTTACGCCCCGCGAACGGCGGGGGAAGGCGTCGGGTTCGGGGCGACGCTTTCGGACCCGACGCTGCTACCGGCGCTCGTTGAGACGACGCTCGTCGACACCGGCACGGCGGTGTACGATCTGTGGGTCGCCGGCGGCCATCAGGACCACGCCTACCTGCCATTCCTGGGAGGCTTCCTCGAAACGATGGCCTACGGCGCGGCGACGCTCTCGTTGCTCGCGGTCGTTGGCGTGCTCGCCGATCGGTACTCCGGCGACGGTCCCCGGGATTTCGTCTCGCTGGCGTTCTACTGGGGCTTCGTGAGCGTGCTCGGCTACCCAATCGTCACCGACATCGAAGCGCCGTGGGCAACGGTGCACGCGATCGTCCCCCTCGCGGTGCCCGCGGCGGTCGGTGCGGCGCTGCTCTTCCGATGGGGTCGCGAGGCCATCCAGGATGGCGATGTCGTCGGCATCGCACTAGCGGTCGTAATCGTGGTGCTCGCGGCGGGCACGACCGCTGCGACGGCGGCCGACGCCGCGTACCTCGGATCGACCGACCGCGAAAACGAGGAAGTCCTCCAGTGGGCCCAGCCCGGAAACGACCTCGAACCCGTTCTCGAAGACGTCGGCGAGATCGCCGCCAACAACCGGGGGACCGACGTGCTCTTCTGGGGAACGGTACGGCCAGGCGGCGACGAGGAGTTGCTGTACGTCGCAAACGAGTCCTCCGACCGGCAACCGGGTGCGGAAGGCGGCTGGTACGACCGCCTGCCGCTGCCATGGTATCTCGAACGCTACGACGCGAACGTAACGAGTACGCCGCCCAGCGCGAACCCCGAGATCGCCCTCGAAAACCCGCCGCCGGTCGTGATCGCCTACGACTGGAATCGGTCGGACCTCGAACCGCACTTAGAGGGCTATACGGTCTCCGAACACGACTTCCGGCTCTGGCAGGACGAGATAGTGGTCTTCGTCGACGAATCGCGACTCGATGGATCGGACACCTCCGACACGTCGGCCGCCCGGCCCGGCGTCGAACCCGCGATGAACGACCGGCGGGCCAATCAGCCGGCTGGTTCGACCCAACGACGAGCGATGGTCACCGCCGGTCATTGATAATAAGAGAGAATATCTCGGTCGGGACTGGAAGGGGCCGGGCGCTCGGCGACGGTGGGCGACGTAAGCACCGCAGTGAGGCGGAGCCGAACGAGGAGCGCAGCGAGCCCCCCGAGCGCTCGACTCGGGGGCTTCCTGAACGGTTTCACCAGCTCTTCTCCTAAACTGTCGATCAGACACCACGGACCGGACGGACAGGACTATACCCTCGGCTCGGGAATCCCCGCGCGATGGTTTCGCTCACGTCCCCCGGGCCGGTGGTGGGAGTGATCGGCGGGGGTCAACTCGGCCGGATGCTCGGCGAAGCCGCCGGACCCCTCGGCGTCGAACTCGTTGTTGCCGATCCGACCCCCGATCCGCCCGCCGCGCCCGTTTCCCGCGACCAGTTGGGCGGCGACTTCGACGATCCGGAGGTCGTCAAGGAACTCGCTACGCGCGCCGACGTCCTCACCTACGAGATCGAACTCGCCGACCCCGACCTGCTCGAACGCGCGGGCGAGCGGGCCGGAATCCCGGTTCACCCCTCACCCGCGACGCTCCGAACGATCCAGAACAAACTCGTTCAGAAACGCCGCTTGCAGGAAGCGGGGGTTCCGGTCCCGCCGTTCCGAGCGGTCGATTCGCCTGCCGACCTCCGCGAGACACTCGACGAACTCGGCGGGAGCGTGATGGTCAAAGCCCGCCGCGGCGGCTACGACGGCCGCGGAAACCTCCCGTTAGAGGGCTCCACCGAAGCCGAATCGGTGTTCGATGAACTGGGCGGCGATCTGATGGCAGAAGCGATGGTCCCCTTCGAGCGCGAACTCTCGGTAATCGGCGTCAAGGGTAATGGCGAAATCCGGACCTTCCCCGTGACCGAGACCGTCCATCGAGAAGAGATCCTCCGCGAGACGATCGCCCCGGCACGAACGGACGCGGCGACTCGCGAGCGTGCGGAGGCGGTCGCTCACGACGTTCTCGACACGCTCGACGGCCGAGGGGTGTACGGGATCGAACTGTTCGAGGTCTCCGAGCGGAACGATGCGGTCGAGGCCCCCGACGAGACGGCGAGCGAAACCGACGGCGGGAACGCGATTCTCGTCAACGAGATCGCCCCGCGCCCGCACAACTCCGGCCACTGGACGATCGAAGGGGCGCTCACCTCCCAGTTCGAACAACACCTCCGGGCGGTACTCGGCTGGCCGCTCGGCGCAACCGACTGCCGGGCTCCTACGGCGATCGCGAACGTCTTGGGCGACGTGTCGACGGCGCAACCGGCCAAACTCGGCGGAATCGAGGACGTCCTCTCCCGGCCGGGCACGAAACTGCACTGGTACGGCAAACGCGAGGTCCGCCCGCTGCGGAAGATGGGGCACGTCACCGCGACGGCGATCGATCCGGACGCGAATCCTGATGACCTGCTAGATGAGGTCAGAGCCGCGCGCGATGCGGTGACATTCGAGTCCTAATCGGTTTCCGTTGCCCTTCGCATTCGGCCACCCTTCGCCGGAACTGACGCGACCGACAGGCCCATGTCGAACGCCCGCAGGCTTCGAGCCATGACGTGCTCGACGGAACTCCAGGGACTCATCGACGATCTGACCGCCGAAGCCGGCCGGGACCGCCCGACCAAAGAAACCCCCGAAGTCGGGATCGTGATGGGTTCGGACTCCGATCTGGAGGTCATGAGCGGCGCGCACGACGCACTTACCGAACTCGGCTTCGCGGAAGTCACTGACAGCGAGAACCCACCCGACGCCCGATTCACCTTCGAAACCTACGTCGTCTCCGCCCACCGGACGCCCGGTCTCATGTATGTTTACGCCGACAGCGCGGCCGATCGCGGGCTCGACGCTATCGTCGCCGGTGCCGGCGGGAAGGCCGCCGACCTCCCGAACATGGTCGCCTCGATCGCCTTTCCGATCCCCACCATTGGCGTCCCGGTCCAGGAGAAGTCGGTCGATTCGGTCATCGGGATGCCGACCGGCGCGCCGATCGTCGCCGTCGATGCCGGTAAGTCGTTCAATGCGGCCCTGTCGGCGGTCCAGATCCTCGCCCGCGAGCACGACGAACTGGCCGATCGCCTGCTCGCCTCCCACGAGGAGCGCCAGGACGATGTGGCACGCGCCTCCCGAGAACTCCACGAGCGGGGGACGCCCGCCTACCGGGACGAGGTCGAAGAGTGACTCAATTCGACGAGGTGTCGAGCGCGACCGCCGGTCCGTACCGACAACGCACGTCGCCGAACGCTACCCGGTTCGGCGTATGAGCATCGATTCCGACCTCGACCTCGACCCCAACCCGAATCCCGATCACGATTCTGACCCCGACCGGGACCGATCCCGCCGGTTGCGGGTCATGTCCTACAACGTCCGGTACGACACCGACGCGGACGGCGAAAACGCCTGGCCCCACCGCCGTGATCGCGTCGTCGGGACGATCGCGCGGACCGACCCGGACGTAATCGGCCTCCAGGAACCCATAGTACACCAGTTGGAGTACCTCGAAACGAACCTGCCGGCCTATTCCTGGATCGGCGTTGGCCGCGACGACGGGAAAGCGAGGGGGAGTTCGTCCCGATCGGCTACCGGATGGGGTGCTTTTCGCTCGTCGACCAAGGAGCCTTCTGGCTCTCGGAGCGCCCCGACGAACCCGGATCCATCGGCTGGAACGCGGCCTGCCCGCGGGTCACGACGTGGATCACGCTCGAACTCGCCGACGACACCGCACTCATCGTCTTCGATACCCACTTCGATCACCGGAGCGCGCTCGCCCGCCATCGCAGCGCCGAATTCCTCCGATCGAAGGTCGCCGTTGCGCTCGATTCGGGACCGGTGATCGTCACCGCCGATCTCAACTGCTCCGAATCGACCTCGCCTTACGAAGTGCTCGTGGGTTCGGGCAGCGACGACGGCGAGGCCGTACTCCGCGATCCGCTCGCCGCCGCCGACCATCGAGGCCCGAGACGGACGTACCACGAGTTCGCCGGAATCCCGCTCGAACGACGCGACTACGTGTTAGTCGATCCGTCGATCGCCGTCACGTCGTCCCGGACGATCGACGAACGGGGTCGAGAGCGGTTCTCGTCCGATCACTTCGCAGTCGTTGCCGACGTCTCGCTTCCGAACCGATCGTGACCGCTCTCGATACTACTTTGGAAAGTGACGAACGTCGATCGGAGATCGTGGCCTGAGGAGTCGTTCGGAGCGGCCGTATCTCGGTTTCGGCCTGTCGATTCGATCGGTTGGTCGAACGAACCGGCTCTCGTACGTCTATATTAGCACATGTCGAAGAAGCTGCTAAAGGTGCAGGGTACTTTGAACTCTAGTGTCAGACTCAGACCTCGGTTCCATCGCGGGACTGCCCGACGACCTCGGCATCGACGACGACCTCGCGCGCTCACAGCAGCGCGTCTCGATTCGGGTCGACACCCGACGATACGGCAAACCCGTCACCGTCGTCACCGTCGTCTCCGGGTTCGATCCGAGCGTCACGGATCTCGACGACCTCGCCTCGGCACTCAAGAGCCGTCTCGCCGTCGGCGGAACGGTGAACGACGATCGCATCGAGTTGCAAGGCGACCACGAAGCGGCACTTCCCGAAATTCTCCGCAAGGAGGGCTTCGACGTCGCCGGCTGAGCTACGAGTCGTTTCGACCACCCGCATAGGTCGGGGGCCGTCGCCGCTCCGGATTCCCATCCTTTCTCATCTGATTCCTCAGGCGAACTGCGATCGGCGAGGGTCGACGAACTACGGCGTCGGCTTTCGATCGCGTCCGTGCCCGCCGGAGTCGTAACGCGTCTCCGTCGGTATCGGGTTCGGTAGCCCGTGAACTACCTCGTCTGGACGGTCGTTGCGCTGATCGCCTACACCGTCTTCCCGCCGCTGGTAAACGTCGCGACACGGGAGGTCCCAAGCGACGTCGTGACGCTCGTCGCGACGACGATCCTCGCGCTCGGTGCGCTCTGTGCAACCGTTATCTCCGGCGACCAGGTCGTGCCCTACTTGACAGGCGGGAGGGCCCTCCCGATGTATGCCGCCGGGGTGTCATTAACTATCGGAACTTTAGCATATTACCGAGCGCTCGCGCAGGGACCGGTGAGCGTCGTCCCGGTGTTCGGAACGTTCATCGTCACCAGTTCGTTGCTCGGCATCGTCGTTCTCGACGAACCCGCCTCCCTCCGGAAACTGCTCGGCGTCGGCTTCGCCGTGCTCGCCGTCTACTTCATCGCCGGTTGAGTCGTTCGAGCGGACCCCCGATACCCCCGACGAACGCGAACGCGCCGCCCCGATTTATTTCGGAGCGTCCCGTACGACGGCGCTATGCCAGCCGACTCGAACGACGACGTCCATCCCTCGCGACACAACGGCCTCCGCGCGACGATCGAGCGTGGCGGCGTTGCACTCGGCGTGCTCGACGACACCGATAGCCCCGAACTGGTCGAACTCTACGGCGACCTGGGATTCGAGTTCGTCTGGCACGACCTCGAACACACCGGGCCGGCGGCCCAGGACGCCCGCTCGCTCGCGGCCCTCCTCCGGGCGGCCGATGCCGCCGGCACCGACCTGCTCGTCCGCGTGCCGACGCCCGACCCCGCGACGATCCGCAAGGTGCTCGATACCGGCGTCAGGAACGTCCTCGTCCCACGCGTCGAGACGCCCGAGGAGGTCGAACGAGCGGTCGATGCGGCCCGCTTTTCCTCCGACGGCACGCCCGGCGATCGGGGGTTTGCCTTCCCACGCGCGAGTCGCTGGGGACGACTCGACGCTGCCGAGTACGTGGTGACCGAGGACCGTGAAGTCCTGATCGGGGTGATGATCGAGACCCCAGCGGCCGTCGAACGGATCGAGGAGATCCTCGCCGTACCGGAGTTAGGGTTCGTCTTCGTCGGGCCGTTCGACCTCGCGGCCGCGATGGGCTACCCCGGCGAGGTCTCCCATCCCGACGTCGAAGAACGCGTCTCGACGGTCGCTTCGGCAACTCGCGAAACGGACGTCGCGCTCGGCGGGCTCGCGTTCGACGACGGCGACGCCGCTTCGAAGATCGATACGGGCTATCAGGTACTCCACGTCGGGAGCACGACTGCCGCCGTAATCGAGGCCTTAGAAGTGTGGCCCGGACGATTCGACAATCGCTGACGCCGGATTTTTAGCCTGCCGGTCGATCACCGCGTCGGAGTTCCCGGTCGGTCGTACCCGGTCCGAGCCGCGAAGCAGGCACACAACGGCGCACACTCCAGCTTCTTTTTGCCCTCGCAGCTCTCGGGTCGAACCGCGACGCGCCGGCCGGTCGGCTACTCCACGCTGTCGGGGACGTCCGCACAGGCGTTCATGACGACCTTGTTCAGCGCGGGGTGGGCGTGGATCAGGGTGTTCGCCAGATCATCGACCGTGCCGTCGTAGCGCATAGCTGGAGCGACCTCGTGGATCAGCATCGACGCCTCGTGGCCGATGATATGACAGCCGAGGATCTCCCTGCTATCGGGATCGGCGAGCACCTTCGCGAAGCCCCGATCGAGTTTGAGCGCCCGGCTCATCGCGGTATCGGTGAACTCCGCGCGGCCAACGACGTACTCCCGGTCCTCGTCGTCGAGTTCGGCTTCCGTCCGGCCGACAGCCCCGATCTGTGGCTCGGTGAACACGGCGTGGGGCAGGGCAGTGAAGTCGGCCTCTCGGTTTTCGTCGTGGACGACGTTCGCGATGACGACCTCGCCCTCGTAGTCGCCCGAGTGCTTGAACATCCCATTGTCGGCGATATCGCCCATCGCCCAGACGTTCTCGACGTTCGTCCGGAGCTGTGAATCGGTTTCGACGAACCCCCGGTCGGTCGTCGCGACGCTCGTCGCGTCGAGGCCGATCCCGTCAGTGTTCGGCCGACGACCGAGCACGACGAGTAGTTCGTCGCCCGACACTTCTGCCTCCTCGCCGTCTTCGCTCTCGGCGGCGACCGTGATCCCCTCGTCGGATTCCGCGACGGCCGAGGCCCGATAGCCGGTATGGACGTCGTGGCGCTCGGCGGCGGTTTCGGTGAAGGCGGCGGCGACGTCGGCGTCCTCGCGGGCGAGCAGCGTCCCTTCCATCTCGATCAGCGCCACGCTACTGCCAAAGGACTCGAAGAAGTAGCCCAGTTCCGCGGCGATGTACCCGCCGCCGAGGATCACGAGCCGGTCGGGCACCGTCTCCAGGCGGAGCGCGTCGGTGCTCGTGAGGAAATCCACCTGCTCCAGCCCGTCGATCGCACCGGGGATCACCGGCGTCGAGCCGCCCGCGACGACGATTCGCTCGCCGCTAAGGGTTTGGCCCGAGTCGGCGAGTTCGACCGTGTGATCGCCCGTAAATCGTGCTTCCTCTTGATACAGCGTCAAGTGCTCCTCGCTGCGCTTGTCGTCCTGTTTGTTCTCTGCGAGAGTAGCGAGTTCGTCGTTCACCTCCCGGACCAGGTCGGCGAAGCCGACGTCCTCGATGCGCGCGTCGATGCCGAACTTCCCGGCATCACGGATCGTGTCGGCGACCGTCGCGTGCTGGATGAGCATCTTCGAGGGATTACACCCGCGATTGAGACAGAGGCCGCCGATCGGGCCCTTCTCGATCAGCGCCGTCTCGAAGCCTTCCGCGGCCGCCGCGGAGGCGACCGTGTTGCCCGTGCCGCCGCCGAAGACGATAACGTCGAAGTCGATCATTGTCGTGAAGCGTTAGTCGATGCCCTCTGATAAGTAGGTTCCCCGCGTGTTCGCCGTTCGCGCAGCCGCCCCCACACCGGCAGCGTCGTACGTGTCGTTGAGGCCCTTCGATAGCGCGAGCGGCACCAATACGCTCGAAATGAACTCAGGCGCGATTCGACGAAGAGCGAAGCAGTCCGTTCTCAGAACTGGCGCGAAAGTCACTCGTTACTCAACAACCGCGGGTGTGGTGACCCATGGCTTTAGCACTCCGTCTACAACGAGGTGGGAGACGTTAGCCGCTCACAGGCAGTAGCGAGGACGGCGAAAGGGGATCGACCAGCGAACTAACTCCGTATTGGCTCCCTGACGTGGACCGACAGCCCCGTCACGTACCGGTTTACCTCGGTTGCTGAGTTTCGATACTTCTCGACCTATGAGAAGGGATGCGGCGTCGACGTGGTTACTCGATACAGGAGAGTCGAGATTAGCGGCGAACGGAAGTTCAGGGGGGTCTATTTTAGAAAGTTCTCGACCACCCGCTCGTGGACTCGGTTCGGAGCCCCACCGTTGCGTACCTGTGCTTCGAGTTCGCCGATCCGAATAACTGAGGAGGGATCTCCGCGTGGTGCCTGCGACGACTCTGGAGTGGACATTGCAAATCAGCAGTTTATATATTTACCCAGCGCGAAGAAACGTCTATCATCTATCAAAATTCATACGCTTCCGAGCTGCGCTGTCACTCTATTGCCTTCAGCGAGGTCCGTCTCATCAGTTTCGAGCCACTTCTCTGCCCACAGTTCTATATCAGTAAACAAGGGGGCCCAAGTCCTCACCCTTTACACTGAGTGAATAGGAGACCGCGACGGGACCGTCGGTTTCGACGTGGCGCTCGACGAAGCCCAACTCCTGAAGATCGTTGAGCACCCGCGAGAGCGTCTGGGAACTCGCGCCGCTCGCACGCTTGAGGTCATTGAACCGTTGTTCGCCGTCTTGGAGCACGTGAATGACGATCAACCGCCATTTCGCGAGCCGATCTGGTCGGGCGTTCGAGTTACGGGACATTGCTCGTGTCGGGTTCGAATATCGGTCGATGACATCGGTGTGACCTGATCACTCTTACATCAGCGAACTCATATTTAGGTTCCGACGGCACTGTCTAGTTAAGCGGCTTCGATCAGCAAATTACCGTAATTTTGATCTACTGATCAACTACCCTGGCGACAGAGAAGCTAATTCGACTGATTACGGCGCTACCGGCGTCCAGGGCGGGGCTACGCTCGAACGGCTTCTCGGCGACGGCTACGCCGTGCGCGCACAGACCAGCAGCGAAGAACACGCCGACGCACTCGACGACCGCGGAGCCGAGGTCGCCCTCGCCACCCTCGACGATCCCGATGCGCTGCGTACCGCCAGCGAGGGTGTCGCGACGGTCGCCCTCACGCTGCCCCAGGGCTACCTGAGCGACGCAGTGCGGCGCTTCGGACACAATGCTATCGACGCCGCCGAGGCGGCGGTGGACCTGCTCGTGTCCAACACGAGCACACGTATCCCTGACGAGGAAACGGACGTCGCCGCCTTCGAGGACAAGCGCGCCCTGGAGCGCTACCTGGACGACAGCGACGTGCCCTTCGTTTCGCTCCGGCCGACGCTCTATATGGAGAACTTCGCGCTCCCGCAGGGCGCGCAGGGGCTCGTCGAAGACGATGTCGTGGCATACCCGACGCCGCCGGAGCTACAGGCATCCTGGATCAGCGCCGACGACTTGGCCGGTTTCGCTGCTGAGACGCTTGCCCGCCCTGACTGGGCCGGACGGCACATCGACGTCGGCGGGCCGGAGGTCCTGGATGGCGCGGCGATCGCCGACCGTTTCGGTGGGGCGCTTGGCCGGCCGATCGAGTATCAACAGGTACCCATCGACGCCTTCGATGCACAGCTCACTGGGATGATGGGACCGGAAGCGGGCGCGATGATCTCGGAGATGTACCGCCGGAGCGAGGCACACCTCGGCAGTGGTCTCTTCGAGACGGACGCGGCCGAGCTGCGCCGGAGCTTCCCGGATGTCGAGTTGACACCGCTGAAAGCTTGGGTCGAACAGCAAGACTGGCAGCAACTCGCTGGCACGGCCCAAGCGACGGAAAACGCCTAACAATCGATGCCAACGAACGGTTTCAATAACGAACTCGCTCGGACGGACGACGAAGCGCGGACGACTAACGACCTCAGCGGCCAAGTAATCCTCGTCACGGAAGGCACAGCCGGGATCGGCAAGGCGACCGCAACGCGACTCGCAGAACGCGGCACAACGGTCGTCGTCGGCCGCACTCGCTCGAAGGGCGAAGACGCGGCCCAATCGAGTTCGATGCGGCCGGCACGCAGTTGGACAATCAGGCGATCCAGGTCGACGACTGTAACGGCGTTCTGATCGCGAACAACGGGACCACGAACGGCTTTCAGATAGGGATTTCGTTCATTAGGTGTGAGAACGCCGTGTCGTACGCGGTAACGAAGTGATGAACCCGAACTGGTACGGGATCACCTCTCGGGGGGCACCGGCGGGAAGCGAGATCGATCTGAAGAAGTCCAGTAACGCCCTCGTCGCCGAGAACCGCGTCTCGGGGGTGAAATTCAACAACATCGCGACCTACAATGTGGGCAACTTCAGCATCGTTGGAAACCTGGTCTCCGACGGTGGACACAGCCTGATCGCCTGTTCGCCGGCCCAGCAAGGAGCGACCATCGGGAACGTCTGTCGCGATCTCGATCCCTTCCTCCCCGATCCCGGCGGCGAAGCCGGAATCGAGATCGAGTACAAGCAGACCCACCTGACCGAGGAGGTCGTCGGGACGGCCGAGGCAACCTCCTTCGATACCACGGTGACCGGCAATCACGTCGAGACGTATGCGGTCGGCTTTCTCGCGCGGACGGTCCTCGCTGACCCCGAGAACGAGGAGGGTCGCCAGGCCAAGCGACCGTACAGCTTCACTGTCACCGGGAACGCGATCAACGAGTGTGACGACGCCGGTATTCGCGTCCGGTCGGGCGAGGCCGCCGTAATCGCGACGAACACGCTCCGTGACGACGGCACGGCGATCGACATTGACGACGTTTCCGAAAACATCGAGCAGGGACTGAACGTCACCCGAGGCTGACGACGACCCGAGCGGGTCTTCGGGGTAGCGATGTCCGGTTACGGGCCCGCTTGACGAGCGCGTGATCGCACATTATCGCCGATCGGCTACTGCGATCTCTCGACGGGGACCGGAAGCAGGCGATCGAAGTACAGGGCCGCTCGTAAGTGCTCCTCGGAGCGCGATCTTCCTCGCCTACCGGTCGAAGCCGAACGCGGAGCCGTCGTACTCGCTTTCGACTCTCCCGAAGCCGTATAGACCCGGATAGTTACTGAGGATTCCATCGACGTCCGCCATCCGCATCTGATCGGCTTCGTACCCTGTATTGAGCGTGAACACGAAGATCTGTCGTCCCTCCTCGTGGGCGATCTCGACGAGGTCCACCTCCTCGAAATCGGGTTCTTCGACGAAGTAATCCGGTGATTCCCAGAACGGACTGCGCTTGACCATGTTGATCGGCGGCCAGAGCGCCTCACAGTCGTACGTTCTCGCAATGTCGAGACCGACCTCGATCGAATCCGAAAAGAAAAACGCGGTCGGCATGTCCGGCGCGACTTCCTTCGCAGCAGCGATCGCTCCTTCGCGGGAGGCGGCAACCATCACATCGTTGTCGTAGCCGTCGGCGATATCTAAGACGCGTTCGGTGAACGGCCGCCAGAGTTCCCGTTGGGTTTCGAGAGCGTCGTCCGAGAGGTTCTCGTTCGGACGGATATCGCTCGTACCCGGGTTCTTCATTTCGAGGGTGACGCCGACCTCGGAGGGGATCGCCTCCATTACTTCCTCGAAGGTCGGGATGCTCTCACCGCTTTCGAGCACTTCCGCGCCCAGGATGGTCTCACAGTCGGTCTCCCAGGTGACGCCGCTCTCGTCGGTGAGGCCACCGTCCGTCCGACTGGAGAGTTCGACGTCGTGAAAGACTACCGGCGTGCCATCAGCGCACGGCATGAGGTCGATCTCGATCGCGTCGGCACCGGCGGCGGCCGCTCCGTGCATCGCTGCGATCGTGTTTTCGGGATACGGGCCGGCGAACCCACGATGAGCGATCGTCAGCGGATCGTTCGAACCGTCCACCTCGTCCGTGTCCCGTTCGCTTTCGCTTCCGTCTCCGGCGTCGGTGTCAGTTCCGCCCGCCGCCGCCGATCCTCCGGTCCCGAGGGCACCGAGCACTGCGCCGGTCCCTTTGAGGAACGTCCGTCTGGATGCCGATTCGCCCGACCGTCTCTGTGCTGTCAAGGAGTCCATCGAACGGAGTTTCAGAGGTACCTGGAAAGTACGCTGCTATGAGCGGTCCGTAGGCCACCGTACGTCTCGACACCGCTATGTGACATGTATAGTAGCCGACTCGCGCGTCCGAAACGGCGTTCGGTCGTCTATCGGAGCGACTCGAAGCATCGAGCCGGAGGCCCCGGTTCCCGCGTAATCTCATGCCGGTAAAGCGAAGAGACGAACGGAACGAATCCGGACCCGGCCGTCGGGTCCGTCCGTCTCGGCGGATCGGTAACGAGGGATCACGTGCCCGAACCGTGAGATGTTTTCACAAACAGATTGCACAGATGCGAAACACTTTGATCGTGGCCTTTGAGCGGTTTCGTGTGCAACGACGAACGTTCCTCACGGTCGGCGGGACGCTCGGCGCAGTGGCGCTCGGGATCGGCACGACATCGAACGGTATCCAGCGCGCACGCGCAGCACCCGACTCGTTTCCGTCGGTCACCTTCGACTCGACGGCGAGTTTGCTCGACGCCGATGGGCAACCGCTTACCGACGACTCGCTGATCGCAGTGTGGGCCGAAGACACCGCCTATAATGTCGACGAGGACGGCGACGGCAACGCCGTTTCCTATCCCGACGACACACCGATCCCGCTCGTCGCAAGCGAGTCGTCGGTCGTGGGCTTCGGTGCGCCGATCGCCCAGGACGACACGAACTTCCAGCAGGGCAACGAGGAGGTCGTGCTCAACGTGTTCGACGCCGAGGTCGGCGGTAGCGGAACCGTCGCCTTCGACGAGGGTCACGGCCAGTTCTACGACACTGAGGAGTTCGGCGCGTTCATCGACTACGCCGAATCCAACGGCTACGCGATCGAACCTACGACGACTCTCACCGCCGATCTCGACGGCGCGCAGGGAGCGATCGTTACCTCCCCGAGCGAGGCGTTCACTGAGAGCGAACTGAACGCGCTCGCAACGTTCGTCGGCGAGGGCGGTGCGTTACTCCTGTTTAGCCAGTCGGATTTCCGTAACTTCGACGCGACGGCGAACCTGAACGCGATTGCCGACGCCGTGGGTGCGAGCTTTCGGTTCAACGACGACCAAGTACTCGACCCCGAGAACAACGTCGGGCCCGACTTCATCCCGCTCACCGACGAGTTCAACAGCGCCTTCCCGTACTTCGAGGACCGATCGGGGCTCGGCGTCGAACTCGATCCCGCCGAGACCTACACCGTCGACGTCGTCGAGGTAACCGACGGCGACACCATCGACGTCCGCTTCGACAACGGGACCGAAGACACCGTCCGAATCCTCGGCATCGACACCCCCGAAACCTCGGCGGGACCGGAGCGCGTGCAAGAGTGGGAGGGGATCGAGTCGATCGATTATCTACTCGAACAGGGCGAGGCCGCAACCGAGTACGCCGAAGAGCGCCTCGCCGGGGAACCCGTCGAGATCGGCTTCGACGAGAACGAGCCGCTTCGCGGGGACTTCGGCCGGCTGCTTGCCTACGTCACCGTCGACGGAACGCTCTACAACGAGCAGGCGATCGCCGACGGGCGCGCCCGCGTGTACGATTCGGGGCTCACGAGACACGACGCGTTTCTCGAAAACGATGTCGACGCCCGAGCCGCCGGGCATGGGCGACCCGCTCGATCCGAAGCGCGTGCCGGTCGCCGCGGCGGCGAGCGCTGAACAGGAGGGCGATCCGGAAGTGCAATACGACGCAGAGGGCGAGGAAATTCCGCTCGTCGGAATCGATCAACTGGCGCGGGTTGCGATGGTCGGCGCGCCCCTCATCGACGAGGCGTACGAGACCGAGGAAGGCTTTGAGGTCGATACGTCCGGCTACGGCAACTTCCCGTTCGTTGCGAACCTCGTAGATCGCCTGTCCGATCGCAAGGACGGGCCGGTGCTCATCGACGGCGGACACGGCCAGTTCGACGCCGACTACGCGCTTTCGGCGGAGGACGCTGCGTACTACCTACGATACCTCGAAGGCGTCGACATCGGCTTCTGTGGCGTTAACGACATCGCCGAGGGCTTCGGGGCAACCCGCTTGGACGAGGCCCGAGCGATCGTCGTCACCACTCCCGTCGAAGCGTTCGCCGACGGCGAGATCGCCGCCCTCGACGAGTTCGTCGCCGACGGCGGTGGCGTCCTCCTGATGGGTGCTGGGGCACCGACCGACGCGCGGGAGAACCTGAATGCGATTGCCGAGGCGCTCTGTTCGGACCTACAGCTGAACACCGGTCGTGTCACCGACTCCGAGAACGGTCTCGGCGGCGATCCCTCGCTCCCGGTCACGTCGAACTTCGACGAGTGGTTCCGTCTGTTCGGCAAGTATACCGGCGAGACGAAGTACAAGGGTGCGCGTGGCGGTCCGGGCCGCCCCGGCTGTCGGTGAAAAGATGAGACGAGAAACCGACCGTATTCGTCACAGTTCGCCTACGCGTCGGTATCAGCAGCAACGACGGTGTTGGTGTCCTCGGTCCCCGGGACGGACTGCCATTCGCTGCCGCCGGGCGCGCGGACTTCGACCGGGCCGAACTGATAGCCACTGGAGTCTCTGGCCTCGCTCGGTGCTTCGACGAAGTACGTGAGGTCGTGGCGTTTACTCGCTTCCTTCCCCTCGAAGTGGACGTGCTGGGTCCCTTCGTGTGGGTGCGGGCCGACACAGGAGACATCTGGGCTTTGCCCGGCGAGTACGTCCCACTCGTAGGCACCTGATCGCGGACGACGACCGGTTCGTCTGCCTCGACGCTGATATCGATCCGGTTCGTCTGCCCGGCCGTAAACGCGTCGCCGGCGTCCTGACGGGAACCCGTCGCCGAAACCGTCTCGCTATTGGCGTTCCCTTCCGGGAGGTTCCCGTCGGTCACCCACTGGAGGATGAGTGAGATACTGGTTTCGCTCGCCCACGTCGCATTGTGCGCACCGTTTTTGAGCAGAACGTTCTCGGCCGCTCCCTCTAGTTTCGGGCTATTGGGGTTTTCGAGATAGAAGTAATCCGCGCCGCCGCGAATCGTATAGTATTCGACGTCGCCCGGGGTCTCGTCCGGACGATCGAGTTCATAGAGCGGTTCGCCGGGTTCGTCCGCACAATCGGGCGAGATGAACCCGCAGGGCCGCGCAGTGCCGGTACCCTGCTCACAGTTCGGACCACATGTGTAGGTGCCGTGATTCGCGCCTGCACAGCCGACGAACGTATTGACCTAGTCGTACCGATCGCGGTCGTCCATCCAGAACCGCGCTCCAGTGACGCCGAGGCTGTGACTCACTATATCGATCGTCTCCGCACCGGTGTATTCCCGGATGTTCGAGACGAAGTCGTCGAGCTGGTCGCGCATCTCCGGACGGGTGCTCGACTCCCTTCGAAACGTGATCGACCAGAGTGCGTCGCCCTTGTACCCGCGACGGAGATACTCCGTTGCGTGTTCGGCGAAATCAGATCCGTCGTGTGTGTTTCCGTGGACGAATGCGATCGGGTTCTGCTCGCCGAGACCGGATTCGGTACAGTGGTAGCCGTGACCGCCCAATCCGCCGTACTCCTCGTTCGTATCGAACGGGAGGGTTTCGTTGCTCGTTCGGGAGGTCTTACAGGCAGTTCCTCTGAAGCCCGCGAGTGGCCCGCGCTCGGCGGCGGCGGACTCCGAGAGACTCACGCTTGCTGCCCCCGCGATTCCGACCGTTCCCGCTGTCTTCGGCACCGTTCGACGCTCGATCTCGTCGTCCAAGAGATTATTATTCATGATCTTATAGCGCCCCCTCGATACGGGTAACACTTCTGTAGCGCCAATGGTAAAAACGTGGGTCGGCGGGGGTGAGGCTTTCATGCTTGCGTGACCCTCTGGTAGGGGATTATCTAGATAAGTCTCGGTGGCAGTTACGCTGTTCAGAGGGGATTCGTTCCTGACTGAGAACGGAGTGAGCAGCACACGGGTCCATAATTGGTGCTCGCAAGCGCAGTGCTCGTCGAATCGCTACGATCTGCGATGGCTTAAGCTGGCTTCCGAAGCGGTACATGTTTTGTTGGGATTCCCACGAACTTAGAATCCAACGAAAGCTTATTACGTTTGGCAATAATTGTTAGCCGAGGTACGTAACTGGTATGCACCAACGACGATACCGCACCAACGACGATACCTGCTCTCGGAAGGAGTCGGCTCCGATTTCCCCATAGGTCGTGCAAAACGGAGTCCGATTCAGGCGGACCGACTTCCAATCGAAGTTTCACTACCGGTGATCGAGATCGAACAATGACGTCTTCCTCACGTACGGCCGCCATCGGTGTGGCCATTGCGCTGGTGGTCGTTCTGAGCGGCTGTGTCGGCGGCGGCCCCGTCTCGGGACAGAACCCGGCGGCAGCGAGCCAATCAAGCGAGCGGGCAGCGACCGATTCCCAGCCGGGGTACTCGACGGAGACGATGGGACCAATCCCCCCACTCGACGAACGAACCGAGGAGGCCCTCGATCGTCTCCGAACGAAGCACAACGATATCGAAAGCTACCGAGCAACGATCACTGAAACGACCGTCACCCAACTCTCGAACGGGAGCGAACTCACTCGCGTCCGGAAGTGGAACGTCGCGGTCAAATACACCGACGAGGGAGTTCTCACTCGCGTCGAGTCGTGGACCCCCGGTTCATCCGAGGTGGAGGCCAGGAGCTTCCGTATCCAGAATGCGACGGCGAGTATCGAGTACGTCCCGAACGAGGACGAGTACCGCATCCGAAAGGAAACCCCATCGGATGGAACCGAACACAGTGAGTCGTTCGCCCACTCTCGAACCGAGAACGGCAGCTACAGCCTCTTCGAGCCACCTCGTGCGGTCATCGAGCGGGAGAACGCGATCCAGTACACGGGCACTGAAACGGTCAGTGGCCAGGAGACCGCTGTTATCCATCTCGAAGGGAACCCGAACGGTGGAAATCGCGCGTACTACGCCGCCCAGACGCTCTGGGTCGATACGGAGACGGGATTCGTCGTGAAACAGCGGGCACAGAAGCCCCATCTCGACAGCATGAGTGATATGAGCCTGGCGGAGGTCAGAAATCCGGAAGAGAACGACCCGCTGAACGACTCCGATGACGATCCGAACGCGGTCTATCTCGGCGACAAAACGATCACGACGGCGTATACGAACGTGAGCATCAACGACGTGCCTACCAGTACGTTCGATCCTGGTCTCCCTGAAGACGCGGACGTCGAGGTTTTCACGCCGGAAGAGGACGAAGAGAGGTAAAGCGGAAAAAGGGGACCGCCCGGAAGACCTGGCGAACCCCGTACCTGCGCCATTGTGAACGATTTCCGGGTTGGCTCCGGAGTCGAAGATCACTCGCAGTGGTTCTCGCCGTGCTCTCTTCGTAACCGACCCCGCGATGTGCGACGGATCACGGCTGAAATCAGCGCGATCGAGATCAGTCGCTGTCGTCGTCCCCATCGCTCCCCGAGTTCCGATCAGCTAACTGTGCCCAGTAGACGACCGTAGCACGGAACATCCCCTCGATACCTGCCAGTGCACCGACGTGCGCGTCGAGGACCTCGATCGTCGCGTCGGCGCCGTCGGCAAAGCCCTGGTGGGGCGCGTCGGCAAGTGTCTCGTGAGAAGTGTGGGCGACGCCGATCGGGACGAGCGTCAGTTGCTCCTCACCCATCGGCGACGTCCGGGACCGTGGCGGTGATTACTCGCACTGAACGACCGCACACTGGATGCCGGCAGGTGTGGACGACCCCGTTATCGTGGCGAACGCGTTCGGGACCAGCGCGAGGGCGATCGCGCTGGCCGGCATGAACCAGTGCTGGAAGACGACGTGCAAGAACACACCGCCGACGAAGGGGATCATCCCGGACGCCTGGAACGGGATCGTAATGAGTTTATCCACCATTGGCGTGCCGATGAAGACGTTCACCATCCGCAGCGCCGGGATGACGAGCACGATCGCTCGCAACGCGATTCCCTTCGCCCCTGAGGCCCGTGAGAGAACGCTGAACTTCTCCGGCACTACCGCCAGTCCGACGGCGATGAGCGCAACGGTTATCGAGAGCGCGGAGACGATGCCGCCGAACGCGTCCAGTAGCGGTGCCTGCCCGCTGAGGGCTCTGTTGAATCGCTGTACAGCGGTGAATTTCACCGTTCTACAGAGCGTTTGATGTTGTAGACGATGCACATCAGCGCCACCTCACGGAGCCCACGATACCAAGTCCGCGCTCGCACGGCGTAGCCGAGCGAGCGCTTGACCGCCGAATTGACGGTTTCGGTCATCGACCGCTGTGCGTAGCGATCTTCGTTCATTCGGGCGTTGTGGGCGTGGTCATACGGCGCCATGATTCGGTGTTTGATCAGCGGGCGAATCGCCAAGTTACGCAACCGCTCGCGGAGAACGTTCTTGTCGTAGCCCTTGTCCGCAGCGAGGGTCCGCAGATCGCCCGCGTTCCGGCGGGCGATCTGCTCACACAGGTCGGCGTCGCTTCCCTCTCGCGTTGTCGAGCAGTATAGGTCGAGGACTGCCTGCGGTTTCGTATCGACGAGTTTCGTGACTTTCAGCGTCTTCACGCGGTAGTTCGTGCGCTGGCAGTAGTGACGGCTGGCGCGGTTTCGTTCGTGGAGGGTGACGTCAAGCGCGGCGTGGGTAGAAGGGTCGTGTTGCTGCGCCGACTGGCGCAGCAGCACTCGACAGAGCCTCATCTCGATCCGATCGAATGCCTTACACAAGGTGGAGGGTGCCAGGAGATCGGCCGCGTCGAGGCCGATCTCCCCGGTTATTTGTGGCATCTCTTGTAACAGGTCGACGGTCATGCGGTAGGACGCATCGGGTAAATCCGCAGACAGTGCAAGGAAACGAGCACATGGTCAGCGAACCCGCCGCCACCATCCGGGGCGGCGGGTTCGCCTCCATCGCCGGTAACTCTTTGAGCGATCGCAACACACCGCTCGGTGAAGCGGGAGATCCTGGTCATGGATACGTCCAGTCTCCCGCTTCAACGTCCTTGATTTAGCGACCTACACCGCTGCCGTCTAGTGATTTAATATAGCCCAACTAAGTTACTTCTCGAATGACCCGAAATGAGCGGTGCTCTCGTGAGTCTTTATACTCTCTATCCACATATCAGTGCAGTAATTATATGATCCGGTCGATCGCCTCTTTCTCGTGGTGGCGAGAACATGGTGGATAGACATCCTCTACAGCGTGTCGAGACCGTTCTGTTGATCGCAACCGGCGGTATCGTCGGTGCAAACGCACGATACGCCATTAGCCTCGTGCTACCGGGAGTCTCCGGCACCTTCGTCGCAAACGTCACCGGAAGCCTGGTTCTGGGATTCGTTCTCTATGAAGCGTCTCATACTGGATTGCTCGCCGCCGAAACACGGCTGGTCTTCGCGACGGGCTTTCTCTCTTCGTATACGACCTACAGTACGTTTGCGCTTCAGACCGTACAAACGAGCCCGCTTCTCGGCCTCGGGAACGTCGTAGCGAACTACGCTGTGGGCTTCGTGGCGGCGTACGCCGGGAGCCGTCTCGGAGCCTCCCTGGAGGCGGAGTGAGGTGATCGAAGCCGTACCATCGACGTATCTCGTCGGGATCGGCGGGGCGATCGGTGCCGTCTGTCGATATTTGGTTGGCGAGGTCGTCCCCGAGTCGGTCGTTCCGCTCGACACGCTATCGGTGAACGTGCTGGGCAGTTTCGTCCTCGCACTGATAACGTTCGTCGGTGCCGGCAGCGACGTACTCCTGCTCGTGGGCACCGGAGCCTGTGGCTCGTTTACTACCTTCTCGTCGTTCTCGGTCGCCACTGTCGAACTCTGGGAGGACGGTCGTCGCACGTTCTCGATCGCGTTCGCAGCGGCGAACCTCGTCGGGGCGCTCGTCGGTATCGGAGTAGCGTGGGTAGCCAGCGGGCTGCTGGTATGATCGGCCAGGAAACCGTCTAAATGGCGCGCGATCGCACCGGTCGAAGCTACCGATTCTTGAATGTCAGTCGAGTGTAAATAGTTATTTGACCGAGGGTGCTGGTTATTTTCATCAGTCATGCCAGAGACTGTGTTCGAGGTCGATACGGACGAACCGCCGGACGAACAGCCGAGTCCGATCGTCAACCGATGGCACCCCGACGTGCCGCCCGCAGCGAGCGTCGAACCGGGCGAGAGCTTCCGGATGGAGTGTCTCGACTGGACCGGCGGACAGGTAAACAACGACGACAGCGCCAACGACATTCGCGATATGGCGCTCGACCCGAATCACCACCTCAGCGGACCGATCGAGGTCGAGGGTGCCGAGCCGGGCGACATGCTAGTCGTCGACATCCTCGATCTGGGTCCGTGGCCCGATCGCGAGTGGGGCTTTACCGGGATCTTCGAACAGGACAACGGCGGCGGATTCCTGACCGATCACTTCCCGAACGCCCGGAAGACGATCTGGGACTTCGACGGGGTTTATACCCATTCGCGACACGTCGAGGACGTCCGCTTCCCCGGTCTCGCCCATCCGGGAATCATCGGTACCGCGCCGTCACACGATCTCCTCGAAACTTGGAACGAACGCGAGCGGGCACTCATCGACCGCGGCCCCGAAGACGAGACCGCGGTCAACCACGAGACGCGCGAGGAAGAGCCGCCCCTCGCGTTGCCGCCCGAACCCAATGACGTCCTGCTGGGTGACATGGACGAAGACGAAGTCGAGGAGGCCGCCGAAAAGGCCGCTCGGACCATTCCCCCGCGGGAGAACGCCGGTAACTGTGACATCAAGAACCTCAGTCGGGGGTCGCGGGTGTACATTCCGGTGTTCGTCGAGGGCGCGAACCTGATAACGGGCGATCTGCACTTCTCACAGGGCGACGGCGAGATCACCTTCTGTGGCGCGATCGAGTTCGCCGGCTGGATCGACCTCAAAGTCGACCTCATCAAAAACGGCGTCGAGGAGATGGGAACCGACCACGCCATGTTCAAACCGGGCTACCAGGACCCGAACTTCTCCGATTACGTCGTCTTCGAGGGCTACTCGGTCGACGAGGACGGCACCCAACACTACAAGAACTCCACCGTTGCGATGCGCCGGGCGTGTCTCGATGCGATCGAGTACCTGACGAACTTCGGGTACACGCGCGAGCAGGCCTACTTCATCCTGAGTACGGTACCCGTTGAGAGCCGGATCGCAGGCATCGTCGACCTGCCTAACACCTGCGTTACGGTGTCAGTACCGAACGAGGTCTTCGACATCGACATCGATCCCGACACCCTCGCCGAGGAAGCGAGCGTCGGCGATCGCGGGGACGTCGCGAAGCCCTCGTAGCCGAAGCCGTGCGTTTCCGTCGTGACCGACGAGTACCGTCACAGCGCTTTTTGCGTCGACCGAAGCGGTGACCAGCGGGAGTCGAACCGTCGACACCGACTGTCTCCCCGGTTCGAGCAGGGGAACGATTTGTTGGCAGGTCCTCCAGGGGGCCCGTACAGTGATTCCGGAAACGACGTCGTGTCAGTGACCGATCGCCCACGGGTACCCCCCGGTCGAGAAGCGGCCGCCGGACTTACTGCCACGATCGTGGTCGTGATCGTGGGGTTCCTCCGGGTCTCTTGCGGCCGCGATGACGTCGTCGACACGGACGAGCATCGTCGCCGCCTCCTCGGCACCGCCGATCGCTCGCTCTTTGACTGCCAGCGGTTCGATCACGCCGGCGTCGATCATATTCGAGATCCGGCCGGTCGTGAGATCGAGGCCGGCGGTCCCGTTGCCGTCGTCGTGAGCGTTTCGGAGGGCGACCAGCGCGTCGATCGGATCGAGGCCGGCTGTTTCAGCGAGCGTCCGCGGGATAGCTTCGAGCGCGTCCGCGAAGGCGTCGACGGCCAGTTGCTCGCGGCCGTCGATGGCCGCAGCATCGTCCCTGAGGTCGCGAGCGAGGCGAACCTCACACGCGCCGCCACCGGGTACCACATCCCTCCGTTCGATCGCCAGTCCGAGCACGTGGAGACAGCTATCGAGGATCCGATCGAGCTCGTCGACGACGTGCTCCGGGCCGCCCCGCAGCAAGAGTGACACCTGCTCTGTGTTCTCACAGCCGGCGACGACCGTCAGTTCCCGGCCGCCGACGGTTCGTCGCTCGATCAGTCCCGCGCTCCCGGTGTCCGCCCTCGTCATTTCGCCGACCGAGCTGACGTGCGTCCCACCGGTCGCACGGCTGAGTTGAACGAGTTCGTCCCGCCTGGTCCGCTCGACGGCGAGGACGTCCCTTTCGGCGAGCAGGTGTCGAACGGCGTCGTCGATCGCCTGTTGGCAGAAGACGATGTCGGCTCCCGTCGCGGCAATCCGTTCGACGTGCTCGGCGTAGACACCGTTTTCGTACTCCAAGAGCTGCTGACGCTCGGCAGGACCGTCGAGACTGACGCTTCCGAGTCCGTCTACTTCGTCGATCGTCAGTCCGCCGTCGACGAGGGCGATCGTCG